>JAJDDP010000156.1 GCA_029260235.1 Phycisphaerae bacterium
TGCGCTGCGCAATTGGCTCAGCTTGCTCGTAAACTCGTTCGCCTCAGCCTCCCGGCATGCTTTGCCGCTCAGATTTCATCCCAGGTCGCCCATCCCCAGAACAGTCGCTGCGTGGAATCGGGGTTTTTCAGGGACGACTAAGTACCCAATCGTAGGCAGAAGACCCGGAATCTCCGTGTCATCAAACCTTGCGGGAAGAACGTACTCCACTCTTTGCTCTATTGCCCGGGCGAGCGCGCACTTCCGCTCATGTCTAGGCCACATTTTCGCCCCATAGTGGTGGGAGATGAACATCACGCAGAACCGACCTCGGTTCCGGTAGACCCCTTCAAAATGCTCAACTAGGTCTTTCCCCCAAAGCGTCGCCTCCTCGTTCTTGTCATAAAACACTACCACGCCGTGTTCTTCCAGAAACTCAGCGACCTTCTCAACATACTCCCTGTTTTCGCCCGCAAATGACAGCACAATATCGTATTTCTTTGGAGTATGTACCACCGCAGCGAGAACATCTTGCGGGAGATCGCCGTCCTTGACTGCCCAGTGCGTTCGGCTCATCTCCCAATTGTCGATTCTCAAACGGCCCCGCAACCGTTCAAACTTATCTGGTGGAATGCGGCCGGTTTCGGAAAAGCGAAATGAGATGTCTCCGCTTCTTCCGACCCGGATATCTCGTAATTGACCCACTCGAACTACGTCGGCATTCGGGCCGTCTACGGAGTTTTCGTAAAGCAGCAATGAATGAATTCGCTCCAGTGCTTTGAGGCTCTGCGGTTTCTTGGGCGAGATGTTTCCGACCTCATCGCCATTGTATTCACCGAATCTGTTGGACGGCATGGCCAGCCGCTGATCCGACTCCCAAGCGAATTCATCGTATGCGATGAGCACATTGAACATACAGGTAGCTCCGGAGCACGCACGAGGCGTTCCACAACTTCTGTGATCGGAATTCGCCGGTTGTTCCCGCTACGGCCCAATCGCCGCGCCGGCGTCTCGTTCCAGGGGCCTGCTTCGCCTCTGGTGCCGAGCCACGTTACCATGAGATGGACGGCATTCCCACCGGCGGTGCTCTGGCGCTCGGATAGGGTGCAGGTGCGCTTGGGGCCACGGGCAAACTTGTTCCTGCGTGAGTTGGGTGCATTCAGGGGGTTAGGCTTAGTCTAGATTGAATTCCACCGGGTGCCGTTCTAGTGATTCAAGCCTGACCGCCTAACTCCCGTGGTCTCTTGAAGGGCAGTCTGCTTGACTGGGGCATTAAGTATAGTATACTATCTATAACGCCACAAGGAGCACTACCTTATGGAAAAGCGACTTACCAAGATCGGCTCTAGCCTGGGCATTATCATCGATAAGCCCATTCTGGAGCTGCTTCGGATTACGGCTGAGACCAAGATCGAGATCAGCACCGACGGCGACCAACTGATTCTGCGGCCGCTGCGCTTCGTCGATGACGAGACCGGCCAGGCGGCGTACAAACGCGTCGCTGCTCGACACAAGAAGAGCTTGAAGAAGCTGGCTGAGTAGGCCCGGAGTTAGACGGATGCCCGAGCCACCTTTGGCGCCGCTGTTCCTCTACAAGCATGCCGTGCTTGACATTCACGATGCGCTGATCGCCGAACACGGCGGCGATCCTGCCGTGCTGGACGCGGGCTTGTTGGACTCAGCTTTGGCGCAACCCATGGCCAGCTTCGGTGGAGATTATCTGCACAAAGATCTGTTCGAGATGGCGGCTGCCTATGTGTTTCACTTGGTGAATGATCACCCGTTCGCCGACGGCAACAAGCGGACCGGCTTGGCTGCGGCGCTGGTGTTCCTGGATGTCAACGGCTACGAGGTTGCCGACCAAGGGATCGAACTGGCTGACATGGTGCTGGAGATGATCGTGCAGAAGCGCGACAAGGCTTGGGTGGCTGAACAAATCCGCGGGCGGTCGCGGACTAAGTAGCCGCACGGTTGAATGTTTGTGCCACCGCACACCGGCTGGAAGCCGGTGCCACAGGGGGAATTGAAACAGCCTCCAAGCGATCCAGCCATTCAGTCGCTACAGTTTCGTTCCCACGATTTCGAGGATTGTTTGCTCCAGGGTCTTTGCTTCTTCTTCGATTTGGTTTGCTTTGGTTAGCAGGTCGTCGAGCCAGCCTCCATCTTCACCGTCGCCTGCGTTGATTTTTACGTTTAGGTGGGCGCCCATTACGGCTGATCTTGCGGCTAGGGCGGCTACTCCGGCGTCTGAGGCTGAGGCTTTCATTCCTGTTTCTGCCATGGCTTTGGCTACCCCCATGCTTTCCAAAGCTACCTCCATGACTCGGTAGGGGACTTTGATGGCTTCTTTTGTGGCCGATTGTATGGCGGCTTGCTTGTTTGCTTTCTCTTCCTCCGAGCCGCTGGGCAAACCCCAGGCGGCGACTATTTTGTTGAAGGCGTCGGTGTCGGCATCTACTAGTTGCAACAATTCATCGTGACAGGCTTTGCCTTTTTCTGCCCACTTACTGAACTCTTCCCAGCGGTCGTCCCAGCCTCGTTTGTGGCTGGAGAGGTTGGCTACCATGGTGGCTAGAGATACGCCCATGGCCCCTAGGGCTGCCGCTACCGAACCACCGCCGGGGGCTTTGGATTCTGAGGCTGTTTCGTGGACGAAGCCCTCTACCGTCATATCGATGAGTTTTTTGCAGGCTTTGTCGGCGATGGCGTATTCGATGATTTTTTCTTCGGGGACGAAGGGGTAGAGTTCGTCCAAGCCCATGGATTTGACGGCGATCTTGATCAACTCTTTGTCGCTGACGCCGAGCGAGCGTTCTTGTTTGGTCAGGAAGTACCTGCCCGCATCAAGCACCGCCTTGAGCGGCATGAGTCCGACCAGTTCGGAGCCGGATACGCGAATTCCTCTTGCGGCTGCCCGTTCGCAGCAGGTGTCGAAGGCTACATGCAGCGGGGTGACGTTCAGGTTGGTCAGGTTCATCGAAATCTGGGCGACGCCGTACTCCTCGATAAACCAGCCGATCCCCTTAACGGACTTGAGCAAGCCCGGCTCCCATACCTTGTTGCCCTTGTCGTCGAGCAGGGCTTTGCCGCCGGGTTGGCCATCGACGGTCTTGACTCTGCCCTTCTCGCGAATGTCGAAGGCGATGGCATTGGCCCGGCGGGTCGAGGTGGTGTTCAGATTGACGTTGTAAGCCACCAGGAAATCGCGGGCACCTATGGCTGTCACGCCTGATTTGGGATTGAAGGTCGCGGGGCCAAAATCGGGCTTCCATTCGGGTGTGCCGATCCTCCCGGCCAAGCCCTCGTATTCGCCCGCGCGGACCACAGCCAAGTTCCGTCGTTGATTGCGGAGGGCTGCGTGTTCGTAGCAGTAGATGCTGATGCCAACTTCGTCGGCCAACCGCTTGGCGAGCTTGTGGGCGTGTTTGACGGTCTCTTCCATGGTGATGCCAGCTACGGGTACAAGCGGGCAGACGTCGCAGGCACCAAATCTTGGGTGTTCGCCATGATGCTTGGTCATGTCGATCAACTCGACGCCTTTGCTCACGCAGCGAACGGCGGCTTCGAGCACCGCGTCTGGTGGTCCGACGAAGGTGACCACCGTGCGGTTGGTAGCTGCCCCTGGATCGACGTCGAGGAGTTTGACGCCATCGACCGTCTCGACTTGGTCGGTGATCTGCTTGATAACGGCTTGGTCGCAACCCTCGCTGAAGTTGGGCACGCACTCGATGAGCTGGTCAGCCATGGATAGATGTCCTTGTGGGTTCTCTCGTCGATGGTTATGTCAAACGTTCGCTCGCAGCATTGCGGCGGGCGGTGTCCGCCCAACAGTTGAATTCCACACCTTGCCCACCGGCAGGATGCCGGTGCCACATTTGGGGAATTGAAACCGCCTACCTGTCTGCGGGCATGATACTTGAAAGTGCGGCTGCGGGTAGCAGGGAGAGGGTCACGAATTTTGACAGACTACCTTCCCGGCTTTGATAACGGTTCGCACGCAGTTTCTGCCCACATGGTAGGGGAGTTGTTCAAAGTGGGGCACGTCCAGAATGAGCAGGTCAGCTTGGTGGCCAGTTTGGATGGCACCGATGCGGTGTTGCCGCTGAACGGCGCAGGCAGCGTTGGCCGTCGAGGCTAGCAGGGATTCGGTCGGTGTCATCTTCATCTGGGTGCAGGCGATGCTCATGTTGAGGGCCATCGACTCGATCATGCTTGAGCCGGGGTTGAAGTCTGTGGCTAGGGCGATGGGCAGGTCAGATTCGATCAACTTTCGAGCCGGTGCCTGCTCCACGCCAAGGAAGAAGGAACATGCCGGCAGCAAGACGCCTACCGTGCCAGCCTTCTTCATGGCTTGGATGGCTTCGTCGGTGATGGCCTCGAGGTGATCGGCAGAGACCGCGGCAACCTCGGCTGCCAGCAGCGTGGCTCCCATCTGCGTGATCTGGTCGGCGTGGATACGGGCGGCTAATCCGTGCTGTTGGGCGGTTTGCAGAACGCGCCGCGATTGTTCGACGGAGAACGCGCTGCGTTCGCAGAAGACATCGCAAAACTCAGCTAACCCTTCGTCCTTGATGGTGGCGAAGACTTCGTCGGCGAGGACTTCATCCAAATACTGATCCGCTCGGCCCGCAAATTCGTGTGGAATCGTATGGGCAGCCAAGTAGGTGCCTACCAGTTCGATGGGTTGAAAGGCGGCGAGCTTCTTGACCGCCCGGAGCATCTTCAGTTCGTCTTCTACAGTGAGGCCATAACCGCTCTTGATTTCAGCTGTGGTAGTGCCGGCAGCCAGCATGCGACTCAGTCGCGGTAGGGCGGCTTGGACCAGGTCCTCAACGGTGGATTCGCGGATGCCCTTCACGCTGGCATTGATGCCGCCGCCGGATTCGGCGATCTCGACGTAGCTCCTGCCGTCGATACGTTGGACGAACTCAGATTCCCGGGTGCCGGCAAAGACGGTGTGCGTGTGGCAATCGACCAAACCGGGGATCACGCATTGACCCTCCGCGTCGATCACATCGCCGCCTGGGGGGAGATCGAACTCGCCCCTGAGGCCGAACCCGGCGATGGCAAGGCCCTCGATGAGCAACGTCGCGTCGCGAACCCGCCGAACCTTGCCCATGGCCCGCCCTGGGATGGGGCCCGGAGCGTACAAAACCAGTTCGCCGATGTTGGTGATTACAAGCATGGGTTGAGGTCCCTCCGATATACCAAGTTTGGGAACGATGATAGTTGAATCAGTCGCCTATGCAAAACCATCGAATGGACCGCGTGTGGGCGTGCGGCGTCCCGGAGGAAAGTGGCTTTGGCAGGTGCCGATTTCCCTGGGGTTGCTATACTATTGTGCTTCGCATTCCAGCCTTCGGTGAGGGCGGATCGCGGTTCGGCAGCATTGCCAGATAGTCCAAAGAAATCCCAGTGAGGGAGGAATCGTCATGAGATTTGCATTGCAGTTGGTTGTTGGCTTTGTGCTTGGGGGTTTTGTAGCCGTTTCGGCGGCTGTTGGCGGCGAAGGGTCAGCTTGGGAGAAGGCTAATCCGGTGAAGCCGTTGCCCGCGCCGCCGTTGGGTATTGATTCAACGTTTGACGAGTTGGACGACCCGCCCACGCCAGAGCGCGTTCGGCTTGGTCGATGGCTGTTCTTCGATACGCGTCTCTCAGCCGACAACACCGTAAGTTGTGCAACCTGTCACCGGCCCGAGAATGCCTTTTCAGAGCCGACCCCTGTATCTACCGGGATCCGTGGACAAAAGGGTGGCCGGAAGGCTCCGACATTCATCAATCAAGCGTGGACGCTATATCCGCACTTCTTCTGGGATGGTCGGGCAGGTTCTTTGGAGGAGCAAGCGCTAGGCCCGATCGCCAACCCCATCGAGATGGGCAACACCTTGGAGCAGATGATCAGCACGCTCAAGGCTATCCCGAGTTACGCGGGATACTTCAAGGAGGCGTTCGGAACCCCGGAGATCAACAACGAGCGTGTAGCCAAGGCCATCGCCGACTACGAACGGACGCGCATGAGTGGTAACACCCCGTGGGACCGCTGGCAAAAGAAGCGTGATCAACAGGCTGTCTCCGAGGAGGTCAAGAAGGGCCACGAACTGTTCCACAATAAAGCCGCCTGCAATCAATGCCATCTTGGCCAAGCGTTCACGGATACTTTGTTCCACAACCTCGGTGTGGGCTGGGACCCCAAGGCCAACAAACTCGCCGACATGGGGCGGTATGTTGTGAGCAAGAAGGACGAAGATAAGGGCGCCTTCAAAACACCGACCCTGCGTGACCTAGCCAACCGCGGGCCTTACATGCACGATGGTTCGATCAAAACACTGAGAGAGGTCGTCGAGCTATACAACAAGGGTGGAGAGGCCAATCCTCATCTCTCGCCGAAAATGAAGCAATTGAACCTGACCGACGATGAAGTAGACGCCTTGCTGGCTTTCATGGATGCACTCAATGGCGAAGGGTATCAAGACAAGACGCCGGCGGCGTTTCCGCAGTAGGGCTTGAGCGATAATAGAATCCGATGAGCGAGTTCAGTGTTGAACTCCGAGAAACCAACCACCAACCAATGGTCTATTCTACGAGGCTAATGGGAGACATAACGTCATGGCGCGTACAGTTACAATGAAGGGCAATCCGGTCACCTTGGCAGGTCCGGAGCTGAAGGTCGGAGACAAAGCTCCTGACGCTACACTGCGCAAGAATCTGGGTACTGATTTTTCGCTGAGCGAACTGAACGGCAAGAACCGCATCTACAGTGTGGTGCCGTCCCTGGACACTCCAGTTTGTGCAGTCCAGACCAAGCGATTCAACGAGGAAGCCGCCAACCTTCCGAACGTTTCGTTCTATACCATCAGCTGTGACCTGCCCGTGGCGATGGCAAGATTCTGTGGGGCTGAGGGCATCGATGCTGAGAAGTTTCAGGTGCTAAGCGACTACAAGGACGTCTCGTTCGGCAACACCTACGGCACCCTCATCTCCGACATGCGCATCCTATGCCGGGCGGTGTTCGTCATTGGTGCCGACGACATCATCAAGCATGTCGAGTATGTGGCAGAAGTTGCAGAACACCCCAACTACGACGCCATCTTGGCCTGTGCCAAAGGGCTATAAGTTCCGGCGAGTTGATTAGCTAACGTACGGCGGGTTGGCCATCTTATGGATGACAGCCCGCCGTTTCTGATTCTACAGCCTGTTGCTCGACATCTCAGCCGCACAAGTCTGCCAGTTGTCTGAGTGTCTCGGTGGCTGCGCCGTTGTCTATGGATTGTGCTGCTTTGCTTACACCTTCGCTCAGGCATCCAGCCAAACTAGCCACTACCAGGGCAGCCCCTGCATTGAGCAGGGCATGATCTCGACGGCAGCCTTGTTCGCCGCTCAGGATCGCCTTGACCACCTGGGCGCTCTCAGCCGGTGAATCGACGCGGAGGTCATCGAGTTGCCCAGTGTCTAACCCGCATTCAGCCGGCGTGATCGAGAAGGTGTTGATCTTACCGCCGGCTAGTTCGGTGACGCGGGTGGGACCGGTGATGGTCAAGTCGCATAGGCCATCCGAGCCGTGAACCACCCACGCTTTTTGGGCGCCCAAATCACGGAGTACCGATGCGATGGTTTCGGTCAACGCTGCCCGCGGTACGCCGATGAGCTGGCGCTGGACGCCAGCGGGGTTTGCCAGTGGCCCAAGCAGGTTGAAGATGGTCCGTATGCCCAGCACTTGGCGCACTGGACCGGCGTACTTCATGGCTGGGTGCAGGGCGGGTGCATACAAGAAAGCGATGCCCGACTTCGCCAAGCAATGCTCAAGGGTAACGACGTCGGCTTCGATGTTAACGCCCAGCGCCTGCAACACCTCGGCGCTGCCGCTAACGCGTGAATGGCTGCGATTGCCGTGTTTCGCCACGGTCGCCCCAGCTGCGGCGGCGATGATGGCGGCGGTTGTTGATACGTTGAATGTGCTGATGCCGTCACCGCCCGTCCCGCAAGTATCGATGGCGTCTGCAGCACAGCGAATCGGCGTAACGTGTTCGCGAATGACCTGGGCAGCCCCGCAGATTTCTTCGGAGGTTTCTCCCTTGCAGGCCAAGGCCGTCAGGAACGCGGCAATCATCGGCGGCTCGATCAGGCCCGACATGATTTGCTCGAAGGCATCGCGGGATCGTGCCCGGGAGAGGTGTTGGCCAGATACCGCTTGGGCCAATATGTCTTTCAATTTCAATCTCCTTCGTCGGGCTGCGTCTTGTTGCCAGCTCTAGCGGGGCACTACAATAGCACTCCAGATAGAGGCGTGCGAACGGGCAATAGCCGCCTCTGCCAAGCTAGCGTTTGAATCGGAACACTAAATGGGTTTTTCAACCTCTGACACTATCGTAGCAGTCTCGTCGGCGCCGGGCTCAGGCGACAGGGGGATTGTTCGTTTGTCGGGTTCAGAGGCAGTCCAGATCGCCTCGCTACTGTTTCATGGTGATGAGTTTTGCGATCTTGAATCGATCCCCGGGTTCACACGGCTGGTGGGGCTGATTGAATTGAAGGAATGCGGTTCCGTGCCGGCAGAATGCTACTTGTTTCGTGGGCCAGCCAGCTACACCCGGCAGGATCTGGTGGAACTGCACACCGTGGGGGCTGCACCGCTGTTGGCCATGATTGCCGAAGCTGCTATAGCCAGGGGTGCTCGCTCGGCCGAGGCGGGAGAATTTACTGCCAGAGCATTCTTAACTGGGGCGATGGATCTGACAGAGGCCGAGGCGGTTGCGACGGTGATCAACGCCCGCAGCGATGCCGAGCTTCGCGCTGCCCAAAAACTCAAGGAGGGGCGGCTCGCCCAGCGCGGCGCCGCTGTGGCTGAGGAGTTGACAACGTTGACTTCGTTGGTAGAAGCCGACATCGATTTCTCGGAAGAACCGATCGATTTCATTTCTCCACAAGAGATCCGCGCCAGGTTGCATGTGTTGGTCACGGGGCTGCGCGATCTGCTGGACCGGACCGACGCCGTGGAGCGGCTCTCATCCATTCCGTCAGTGATGCTGGTGGGGCCGCCCAATGCGGGCAAGAGCAGTCTGATGAATGCGTTGACCGGTCTTGACCGAGCGATTTGCTCAGCGGTGGCTGGTACCACGCGCGATGTACTCTCTGCGCCACTCGCTCTTGATGGTGGCGAGGTCCGGCTGCTAGACAGTGCCGGACACGATGCTGATCCTGGTCTTGTCTCGGCGCTGGCGCGACATCGCATGATTCATGTCGCCCAGCAGGTCGAGGCGATTTGCCTGGTGGTCGATCTTAGTTCGGTGCAGGAAGAACGGACCGATCATTTGATCAACGCTATTAATCGGTCCATCGCCCTGGTTGTCGCCAACAAGGTCGATCTGCCAAGTCAACGTGTTTGCAGCGAGGTGATCAAGAAACTATCGGCGACATACGGCTGCCGGGTCGTGTCAGTGAGTGCCACCGAGGATATTGGATTGCAGGACTTGAGGGATGAACTGAGCGCGCTCTTGTTTGAGAACACGCCCATCGACGACGATGTGGTGTTGGCGTTGACCGCTCGCCATCGCGGGCATTTGGATCAGTGTTGCCGCGCGATCCAGCGGGCTGAGTTTGTGGCCTCTGAGGCCAAGAATACGATCGACTGTGCCGACTTGCTGGCCGTTGATTTGCGCGAGGCCCTCGACGCCCTCGGGCAGCTCACCGGACGCGTGACCACCGAAGATCTTCTAGGGCGCATTTTTTCGAGTTTTTGTATCGGTAAATGATACGCGTGATCATCCGCCGGCGCTGAGGCGAACACGTCGGATATCATGCCGGGTCACGCGCAGACGCAGCGTTTCGATGCCATAACCGAGCAGACGCACATGATAGTAGGCGAGCAGGATGGGAAAGGTCAGGAGCGTTTGGGCCAGCGTCTTGCGTTTGCGGAACAGATCGTTGTAGGTGATGGCTGCAAGAGCGCCGACAAAGAAGAAGGCTGAGACGTAGCCGAACCGGGCGTCGATTAACATCAGCGGCAGCGAACAATAGGTCAACACGAAGGGCAGCATGTCTAGCCGCTGGCGTAAGTAATACTTGTAGACCAGCTTGGCGGCTGATCGTCCGCCGCGGAATGCCTGGGCAAAGAATGCTCTTGGCGTGAAGTGGTGGTCGTGGTGGACAACCGCATCGAGAACACCGATCAAGCCGTAGCCGGCAGCCTTGAGCCTCAAGTGCAGGCCTTCCTCGTCGCCTCGACCGGATACGCTGATGTCGGGTCGGCCATCATGGCCCAATTCTGGCTGGGCGCGGTCTTCGTCCCACCTGAACTTGTTAAGCAGTTCCTTGCGGACGCACATGTTGCCGCCGATCAGGCGGTTGATGTCGCCATCGCGAAAAATGCGGTGCGTGCCGCGGAAGGTCAGCTCATAGATGTTTGAAGGTTGGGTGTCGATCACCAGGCCCGTCGTCGCAGCCACATGTTCGTCGGAAAATTCGCGGATCAGATTCTCCAACCAGTGCGGCTCGGCGGAGCAGTCGCTATCAAGGAAAGCAACCAGAGGGGCAGAAGAGGCCCCAACGCCGCGGTTTCGGCTGGGATTAGCCCCGAGGTTGGTCGAGTTCGAGAGGACTTCGAGCTCCAGAGCCTGGTTCTTGGCGGAGAATTCTTCCAGCATGAGCAGTGTCGAATCGGTCGAACCGTCATCGACCACAATCACCTCAAAATCGTCCAAAGTCTGCCGAATCAGCGACTCAAGACAGCGCTCAAGCATGTCGCGGCGATTGCAGGAGGGAATGACAACTGAAACCTGGGGCGTGTCGGGCATGGTTTCAAAGCTATGTGCATCGCCGGTCACGGTCAAGGAGGTACAGCCCAAGCGGCCAGCGTATCGACGTAGCAGTTCTCTCGGGACTTTTGGCGCGGGTCAGGGGCGGTGCCATTCGCTGCATGAGTCACACATGGGCAAGGAGCCGAGGCTACCGCTGCGGTGGGCGGCGCGGGCCTCTCGCATTTGCTTTGATTGCCAGAGGTCTTCCAGTGGGGTCTCGAGTACGTTTCCTATGGCTGTCTTGCCGGTGAAATCCTGATCGCAGAGAGTCATGCTGCCATCGGCGAGAATCAAGGCCCGGTTGCTGAGGCGTCGGCAGGGCATGCGGTTGGGTGGAGACATGTCAGCCACAGCAAGGTCTTCTGCTTGGCCGGCGTAGTTGCTGTAGCCTTGGATCACTGCCCAGCCTACTGCCCGAATCCAGCCGTCAAAGAACGCATCCATCTCGTGGACGTTTTGCAGGCACTTTGTCATGTGGGGCACAATCAGTGGGGCGACCTGCTGGGCTGTGGAGCGAGCTTGCTCGAGCTGCTCAATCTGAGACCTAATCTTCGGCAGGTTGCCGGCTGGGTGCAGTTCCCCATAAAGTTCGTCACTCCAGGCATCAAGCGAGATTTCCAGGACGTCCACTTTGTGGCTAAGGAGTGTCGCGATGGTTTGATCGTCTAGCGCAATGCCATTGCAGCGCAAGGCGGCACCGAAGATCCCGCGGCTGCGCAGGAGTTCGAGAATCTTGTCGAGCTGTGGATGCAGCAGCGGGTCTCCAAACCCCCCCAAGACGATCAACGCGTCATCGAACCTAGCCATCGAGTCTGCGATTGCACCGACTGCCTCCAAGCTGATGGGGCCTCGACTTGGCACGCGCTGCCCTCGGGGCCTGAGCTTGGTATCTGGCTCTTGATCTTGGGTAGTCAGTTCGATCTCTACCTCTCGCGGCAAAGGTGGGACTTGTTGGGCGGAACAGTTCAACAGCCATTTCCCGACCGCTTCTGCGCCGGGATCGCCAAGCTGTTCAATAATTGTCGCGGCGGTTTCAAAGGCCCGGCGTGTGTCGGTGATCAGTCGGCCCTCTGCATGGCGGATTTCTTCGGGTGCCGGCCAGCAACAGTCCTTGAAGGCTAGGTCGATTTGAGGAGCGTCGGGCTTGTACGCCAAGGTCCAACCGGGCGGGATATTTTGGGCAGCCAGTTCGCTGAGCAACGCAGAATGGAAAATAGTGCCCACTAGCCCCGGCGGCGCCGGAGCGAATGTCATCCGCATGTTGTGGGCAGAATCGACGTAGTGCCGGATCATGGCATCTATGATGGTTGGGTCGACCAATGGAGCTGCACCGGGACAGGTCCAGATGGCATCAGCAGATGTCTCCTGGGCTAGCGCTGCCCAAACGCCGATGTGGCCATACTCGTCGAAGCAGCATGCTCCGCCCATTCCGCCGCGCCACCCGTCGAGCGACCACTTGCGGGCGACTTGGTTCAATTTTTGATAGGGGGCTGGCCCCGCATCAGTTGAACGCACAATGACATCTGCGCCCTGGAGCATGGATTGGCAGCGATCCAACTGGTCGGGGGGGCAGATTACATGGACCTCCACTGGTTCTTGAGCTGCCAATACACGCGCTACCGTCCGTTGCAACACGGGTGTGCCACATAACGGCTCTGCCTGCCGGCTGCGGGTGCCTAGCGGCGTGTTCTCCAGATCAGCATCGATGACCGCGATCACTCTCACGCTGGGTTCTCCGCGGCCAGGGCATCGTCGAACCGCTCAAGTGTGTCGTGGAAGATGTCAGCCATGTCCGATGCGCCCTTTTTCATGGCTTGGACGAAGGCGAGATCGCGCTTGAGCTGTGCCTTGGCGCGGTCTGCGCCCTTGCTGCCCTTGGCCCCGAGCCTGCGATCAGCTGTATACCGTTGCAATTCTGCCAATTGCGAGGCGGCGTTAATAATCCGGTAGGCGCGGTCGTATTTCTTGACGGTCAATCGCACTTCATCAAGGCGGGCTATGCGACGGTTGAACTTGTTCGGGTCATGGGTAAGCCCCTGCAACTCCTTCAACAGGTCCATGCATTCATTACACAATGCCTCGATTTTTTGCACTTCCTCGAGACGGGTCACGATTTCTTTTCTGCCGGCTTCCAGCCTCGACTTGTCTTGCCAGTTGGTCGTCTTACGATAATCCCAAATCCCAGCTGGGAGGTCACGGTTGCAATACTTTTCGAGCACGTCGGCGAAGGGCATCACGTCAGTGCCTCGCATCTTGGCTCCGCCTTCGGTCGCGTCAATCAACTGAGCCGAAGTCTGGGTGAAATCTTTCTCGAATTGCTCAAGGTAAGTGAAGAGAAGCTCGTCGGTGTACACTTGCTGGCCGTTGATATCCTCGACTTTGCGAAGGATGGCCCGGTTGCGGACGATGCGCTCCCACTCCTTGGTTTCCATGGTGTTGAAGCGGTTGATTTCGCTTCGCCAGGTCTTATGCACCTCCACTCCGGGGACGTAGAAGATGTGCCCTGTGTAGCCGAGATCTTGTCCCAGAAAAATGATGGGATTGCAACCGAGGTATCTAACCAAGTAGAAGGCCAGGTGGGCCACGGTTGCTCCGGGGAGCAGTCCGTCTCGGCCTCCCAAGCAGTCTCCGACCAGCAGGCGGGCGAATGAACTGTCCAGCAGCGAAACAGGCCCGTCGAACGTATCGAGCACATGCCAAGTGCATTTGGGCTCAGCCACCAAGTGGACATCGCGGAAATCATCGATCCCCTGGAAGAAACGCCGCGACATCTGGTGAAAGTCGAGGCTGGTGACAAAATCTGGCACTATATTGCGCTCCAGCAAGGGCTGAAAAGCGGTCTGCACAGCCACCAAGGCTGCCTTGCCCTTGGCTTTGTCGAGCAGGTGTATGTTCTTCCGTAAGGACGGGCCTGCTGAGACCACAATGCCAGGATACCCCGCGAATTTGTTGTACAGGATGTCAATCGGAGGCGTTGATAGATATACCGGCAAGTTCACGGCAATATTGCGGCAAGTAATCTGGGCATTGTGGACCAAGGTGACCATCGTCGTGCGTGAATAGGAGACAAAGTCGGTGATCGCCTGCCGCAACGCTTTGTGAAAGTCAGCGTTGATCTTCTCTGATGGCGGATGCACAACGAATTGCAGGCCGATCATGATCAAGGCGTTGACGGGGGTCAATCGGTCATGCAGGTTTGATTTGTCTGTATCAGTCAGGATCAGCAGCCGGCGAGAGGCGATAGCATCGGATAGATCGACGCAGCAAAGGGCGGTCGATAGTACAGCCAGCGATGGTTCGGTGACAATGAGGGCCGCTTCGGAGTTGATCTCATCAAACAGCGCCCGCACATGATAGCCCAGCCCAAATCCCGCCAGGACAAAACAGAACTTATCATCGGTGTCGGCGTTTGCCGCCAATTTCTCAGCTTCTTCGATGGGGCGGTAGCGACTGTGAAGGTATGCCTTGACCCCGGATGCGGTGTGGACTGCGGCGGTCCAGTCCTCAGATTTGGTGGGTTCCAGTTCGAGTCGATCTTCGTCGGCAATCCGGTCAACGCGCATGGCCAACTGCGGGTCAACATTCCACAACGCAGCCATGTTCTTACAGAACAGAGCGTTGCCGACAGGGCATCGAATTATCTGGTGGTCAGTTGGCACTGAACAACATCATCCATGATTCGGCTGCGCGGTTGCTACTGATCTGCAAACCGGCAGCGCAGCTCCAGCGCGGCGGACAGGCAGTTGAGGTACTCTCCTTGGGGGATCAACTCAGCCCCAAATTGTTTAAGGTGGTCTGTCATGAATTGAATGTCCAGGAGAACGAACCCGCCTGCGATCATGCGCTCCACGAGGTAGACCAAAGCAACCTTCGAGGCGTCGCGCACCCGGTGGAACATCGACTCGCCGCAGAATACCCCACCGACAGCTACTCCGTACAGTCCCCCGGCCAAATTGCCACCCTGCCAGGCCTCCACGCTGTGGGCGGTTCCCAATTCATGCAGCCGCGTATAGGCATCGATGATCTCTTGGGAAATCCAGGTTCCATCGGGTCGATGAGCACAATGACGCATGACGGCCTCGAATTCTCGATCGATGGTGATCTCGAATCTACCTTGGCGGTACAGTTGGCTCAACGTACTGGAAGTACGGAAGCGATCCAGCTTGATCACTGCCCGCGGATCTGGGCAAAACCACATGATTTCCAGGTCGTCATCCGCCATCGGGAAGATGCCTCTGGCGTAGGCGTTCATCAAGACTGCTGGGGCCAACTCGGCGATCATGGGGCGTGGCATCGGGGCAACAGCCGAGGTAGTTCGGTTATTCTTCGGATGAGATGGTCAGGTCTATAGCGTCCCCGGGGAAGGCGGCCATCCGGAACGATCAGGACGGTGGTCATACCCAGTAGCTGTGCCCCCTTCACATCCACCTTGATCAGGTCACCCACAAAGGCGGTTTGTGCAGCTGAAACGCCAAGGGAATCAAGCGCCTTTCGGAAGATTTGGGGATGCGGTTTGGCGTAGCCGACATCGCTGGAGTAGACCCGCACATCGAAGAAATCCAGCATGCCAGCCGACGCAAGATCTCGATCCAAGACTTGGCTAAACATCATCGTATTTGAGACCAAGCCGATGGAGTAGCCTGCCTCACTGACGGCACGAACCGTTTCATAAGCGCCCGGGGCAACATTGAACACGCGCCGAATGGGCTCATGGATCTGAGCAGCCACCTGCTTGGCGAGGGCTTCGCTTATGTCAATGCCGAGTTTCCGGTGTATGCGGTAGAGGAATTCGAGCGGCCTAATCTCCCGGTGCGTGATTTGCGTCTTCACATAGGCGAATTCCAACCCGCGACTCAACCTGGCAATGTAGCGGTGCTTGGGAGGCAGGGTCAGCTTCTGATTTCCCAGAAAATCATAAGCTAAGCTGATCCCTTGCCTGAGGAAGGATCGCGGGTCGTTCGTCTTCAAATCGAACAACGTGTCGCCCAGATCAAACAGGACGGCTTGAATGCCTGTGCGGTTGGCGTGTATGGTTTCATTGCGTGTCATGATCATTCTGTTGTTCGCAGAGTATACGACCGCGCAGCTTCTGCCAACTGGCGGCGTCCTTCTCGACAACGAGTGGAATGATCGCGGGCCGTCGAGCAGGTGGCTTCAAGCTCGATCATAGCGCTAGATGAGCGGTTCAACTTTTTCGGGTTTGAGGGTGTGCTCACCGGTCGTCAGGTTTCGATGGGTAATTGTTCCGGGCACGCTCCGGTGGCTGCTGGGCGAGGCACAGAATGGCGGTAGACCATGTTCCTGAGCCTCCTGACTTGCTTGGGCTATTTTTGAGTCACCCGGGGACTTTCTGGCCGGGATGGGGTATGATGGTCGGACTGTGTTCGCGGCTACCAGGGCGGGGATGCGCGGCAGGTCTCAGGTCGAGAAGATTGACATTAGGATTTGAACATGAGTGAGCTTCAAGACGCAGGTGGAATGATGGACAAGCCGGACACAAGCGGGACGGACCAGCCGCCGCCGGAGGCCCCGGCTGAGCAGCCGCGTTCCGCGAATTCAGCGGACGACGAGCTGACGCGCGAAGTGGACGCGGCAATGGCAGCCATGGACGAGTCAGATTTGGCTGAGTTGACCGGCAGCGCCGCACCCGTGGCCGCAGGAGACGGTTCATCCGGTCAGAAGCAGACCGGCACCATCGTCGGAATCTACGAAGGCGACGTGTTCATCGATCTGGGCGGCAAGACGCAGGCGATTGCTCCGCGTTCGCATTTTGGCAAAGAAGAGATCCTCGAGATTGGCCGAAAGATCGAGGTCGTCGTGGAGCGGTTTGATCCGGATTCTGGCTGTCTGGTCGTCTCGCGCGAGGGCGCTATCCGGGAGGCGAAGTGGGAGTCTCTTCAGGCAGGTATCTTGGTAGAGGGCCGCATCACCGGCATGAACAAGGGCGGCCTCGAAGTCGACCTTAACGGCATTCGTGCTTTCATGCCTGCATCACAGGTGGACGTTCAGCACATCAAAGATATTTCGGTCCTGATTGGCCAAAAGGTACCGTGCGAGATTATCGAGATCAACCGGGCCGAGAGAAACGTACTGGTCAGCCGCAAGAAGGTTATGCAAAAAGATGCGGCTGAGCAGAAGGAACAACTGCTGAGTGAATTGGCAGAGGGCCAGATTCGCAAGGGCGTCATTGGCAATCTGACCGAGTTTGGCGCCTTCGTAAACTTGGGCGGTGTCGATGGTCTGATTCACATTAGCGACATGAGTTATGGGAAGGTGGCCAAGGTCACGGACGTGGTTAAGGCTGGCCAGGCGGTCGAAGTCAAGATACTCAAAGTCGATAAGAAGCGAAATCGCATATCCCTGGGCCTTAAGCAAACCCAGCCCGATCCTTGGCAGGGCGTGGATCAGAAGTACCCCGTGGGGACCCAGGCGACCGTCCGGGTGCTGCGGCTAGAACGCTTCGGGGCGTTCGCCGAATTGGAAGAGGGCGTTGACGGCTTGATTCCCCTGAGCGAGATGAGCTGGGGTCGCATCAGCAAAGCTGCCGACGTTGTCCAGGTGGGGCAAATGGTGACCGCAGCGGTCATTCGTGTTGAGCCTGACGAGCGACGGATTGCCCTTAGTATTAAGGAGATCGAGGCCGACCCGTGGGCGATGGCAGTGGCCAACTTCCCTGAGAACGCGGTGTGTAAGGGCAAGGTCACCAAGTGCGAGACATTCGGTGCGTTCGTCGAGCTGGCTCCTGGCGTGGAGGGCTTGGTTCATATCTCGGAGCTATCTTCCGAGCGGGTAAAGCGCTGCGAAGACGTGGTCAAGCCCGGCGATGAAATCGAGGTTCGTGTTCTGGGCATCGACTCAGAGGCCCGCCGGATTTCCTTGTCCATCAAAGCTGTAGCAGAGGCTGTTGGCGGCGAAGCCGAGGCGATCGTTGCAGCAGAATCGAAACCCAAGCCCAAGCGGAAGAAGCCACTTCGCGGCGGACTTTCTTCTCACTTCGATTGGCAGGGATTGAAAATCGATCCATAGCAGGTACCCGATCCGTTGTGCCCGAACGGCTTCATCGGCTAGGATGCTCCGCAGTGGACGGTTCATGCGCGTAACTGGGGGTAGTGATGCCGGAGTGTTTCGCTGATCGGTTGACGGCTGCTATTCTTGCAAAAGACGCACCTGCGTGTGTGGGCATCGACCCTGTTCTGGAGCGATTGCCTGCTGAACTATTGACTCAGCGTGGTGCCGGTGACCGCAGCAATTTGGAAGCATCTGTCGCCGCGGTAACACAATTTTGCCGGCAAGTGATCGAATGCGTTTCTGATCATGTGCCGGCTGTCAAAATCAACTCGGCCTTCTTCGAGCGGTTCTATTGGCAGGGCGTGCGTGCTTACTACGAGCTGGTCGAGCATGCATTGGAGCACGGCCTGATCGTCATCGGAGATATTAAACGCGGTGATATCGGCCATTCGAGCAGTTTCTATGCCCATGCTCACTTGGCAGACTCTCCATTCGAAGATTGCCCAGGATTGGCTGTCCCGGATGCGGTCACGTTAAGCCCTTTCTTGGGGAGTGACGCAATTGCCCCATTTCTTGACGTTGCCCGTGAGCAGGGTCGAGGCGTTTTCGTCCTGGTCCAGACCAGCAACGAATCCGGCGCCGAGTTGCAAGGCCTCACCGCCCAAGATGGGAGGACTGTGGCCGAGCATGTGGCGAGGCTGGTGGACGGCTGGGCGGACGATGCAGCCCTGACCGGGTCGTGTGGTTACAGCAGCGTGGGTGTGGTGGTTTCGCCGCGAGAGGGAACCTCGACTCAGCGCCTGCGTGAACTAATGCCCCGTAGTATTTTTCTCGTGCCGGGGTTTGGCGCCCAGGGGAAGACGGCTGGGCAGGTCAAAGCGTGTTTCAAGCCTGACGGCTCTGGTGCACTGGTCACTTCTTCACGAGGCATTCTCTATGCGTTCAATCAGCCGCGCTACCGGGATCAGTTTGGGACAAACTGGAAGAAAAGTATCGAGCAAGCTTCTCGTGATTTCGTTGCAGAACTTCGTTCTGTTGTTATGTCCGGCGCTTGACCACACCTGTCGGTCCGATCAGCTCGGGCCGGCTCGACGAACATGAGCGATTCAGACTTCAAGAGTCAACGGGTCATAGTCATGGGCCTGGGGCGATTCGGTGGCGGGATCGGTGTGACCCGCTGGCTCTGCGCTCAAGGCGCTCAAGTGACAGTAACCGACACTGCCGACGCAGCCGCTCTGGCTAGCTCCCTAGCAAGTCTGGACGGATGTCCGGTTGAGTTTCGATTGGGCGGGCACGACGCGGGTGATCTTGAAGGTGTCCATCTTGTCGTGGTAAGTCCGGCTGTGAATCGCAGGACGAGTCCATTCTTCCAGACGGTTCTTGAACGCGGTATCGCTTGGACGACGGAGATGAACCTCTTCTTGGAGCGCTGCGTTGGCCGGCTCATCGGCGTGACCGGAACAGCCGGGAAGAGCACGACGTGCGCCTTGATCTACGAGGTGCTCAAGGCAGCTGCAGGCCCCAAAGAGCGGGTTTGGTTTGGCGGCAATGTTGGTCGTTCGCTGCTGGACAGCGTTTCGGATATTCAACCGGAAGATTGGGTGTTGATGGAGCTGTCCAGCTTTCAGCTGGAAGCGATCTCTCGCATCAACGTTGACTTCGAGATCGGGCTGCTCACCAATTGCAGGCCTCACCACTTGGATCGACACGGGAACTTTGAGGATTACTTGCAGTCCAAGATGAACTTGTTTGCTTGTCAGCATGGCGCTGGGCACGCGGTAGTAGGCGAGGTTGATGCAAGCCATGACGCGTTGGTACAAAATCTAGCGGAAAAATCAGGCGCCAAGTTCTCTCGCGTGCCCGATCTTGGACAATCATTCGTCTTGAGGTTGCCCGGCGCCCACAATCAACGCAATGCATCCTGTGCTTTTTGGTTGACCCAGCTGATGGGGATTGATGAGCCGATTGCTCGAAGGGCCATGGCTTCCTTTGCGGGCCTGGCTCACCGATTGGAGCATGTAGCTCTTATCGATGGTGTTGACTACTTCAACGATTCCAAATCAACGACTCCCCAAGCTTCGGCGTTGGCCGTCATGTCATTTGACCGACCGATGGTGCTCATCGTGGGCGGTCAGGATTGCGGTCAAGATTTCACGCCGCTGCTCGAAGCGCTCGAGTCAGGGGTCAAAGCGATCCTATGCGTTGGCCAGGCAGCGGATCGGCTGCGCATTGTTCTCGATTCGCCGCCAAGCGGAGGTCGCCCAGAGACGGTCGAAGTTTCGACCTGCATCCCCTCGGCGGTTGAACGGGCACGCGGCATAGCTAGGCCCGGCGATGTGGTCGTGCTCACTCCCGGAGCGCCAAGCTACGGGGAATTCGTCAACTATGAGCATCGAGGCCAGACCTTTGTAAGTGCGGTCAAAGCCATAGTCCCTGCCTGAATCAATCCTTCCCCAGCCCAGGTTTCCAGGCAGGACTTGCCGATCGGCGGCAGGACCTGCGCTTCTTGCCGTCACTCTGATCAGGGCAGGCCCACCTAGTAAGCGGTGAATCTCTCCGAACGTAAAGTGCTTGACAGGCATAGCTTATAGCTGGACCTGGGGTCGAGGGCTGCCCAGTACCTGGGGCTGATCTCATGGTTTGGCACAGCCTCTGTTATGGATCTACTCGCATGGCGGCTCAGTCCGCCAGGATTACAGCCTAATGGAGACGCTCGATGTCGGATGTGAATCGAATGATGCCAACCAGTCGGCCATTAACTGATTGGAATTGGTCGGAGCTAGGCAGCGCTATCATGCAGGCCGCCCACCGAGCGGCGGCCGAACATATGGTGACTACTGCCGAACAGGCATCAGCATCGAGATACGTTGATGGGGATTTGCTCACGTTTCAGGCGATTGAGAATCAATGACCTACGGACTTTGGCTATCAGCAGCAGGCATGCAGGCGAACCAATATCGCCAGGAAGTCATGACTAACAACATGGCCAACGTGACCACCGTGGGTTTCAAGAAGGATTTGGCGGTCATGCGTGAACGATTAGTGGAAGGCAAGACCGCCATGGGTGGACGTTTCGGAAATGATCTGCTTGACAATATGTCGGGTGGGTCGTTCGTTACACCGACCTACCACAGTTTTGAAGCAGGCCCGATGCGCCGCACCGGGAATCCTCTTGATGCAGCCGTCAAAGGGGACGCCTTCTTCGGTGTACAGGTCGGCAATGATGTCAAGTACACCCGCGATGGTCGCTTTGCAATCAACCAGAACAACGAACTGATCATGGTTGCCAACGAAGGCCGGGCCAAGGTGCTCGATGAGAGCGGGGCGCCAATCGCGCTTCTTCCCGGCAAGTTTGGTGATCCAGTTGTCGGTGCCAACGGGGTTATTCGCCAGGGTCGGCAAACCGTTGGCAAGATCGGCCTATTTGAATTTGAAGATCGCAACGCGCTGCGAAAGACGGGTGGGAATCTGTTTTCCCTGACTAAAGGCGTAGCCAAACCGGCTACCTCCAGCTCGCTGATGACCGAGATGGTCGAAGGCAGCACGGTCGATCCAGTGGGTGGGTTGGCGACGATGATTGAAGTGAGCCGGGCGTATCAATTGAACGCGCAGATGATTTCACTCCAGGATTCAACTATCGGCCAGAGCGTTAGTCGCTTGGGCCGGATTGGGTAGGAGTAACGCTGTATGGCCATAAATGCACTATTTGCCGCTGCCTCGGGGATGAAAGCCCAAGACATGAAGCTCGACGTAGTGGCCAACAACCTGGCCAACGTCAACACGGTTGGCTTCAAGCGATCACGGGTCAACTTCGAGGACTTGCTCTATCAGGTTCGCCGAGAACCCGGGACGCCCAACGCAGACAACGAACCAATCCCACACGGCATCCTAGTAGGCCTGGGGGCCAAGGTGTCGGGTACGCAATTGAATTTCCAAGCAGGCACGCAGGATCAAACTGACCGGCCGTTGGACTTATCCATTAGCGGGGGCGGATTCTTTCAGGTGACGACGTTCAAGGATGGCCAACGGCTCACCGCCTACACACGAGCTGGCAATTTCACCATCAATCCAGAAGGCAACGTCGTGTTGGGCAACAGCGACGGTTCGTTGATGGAGCCTCCCATCACTATTCCGCAAGACCAAACCGGAATCTTGATCGGCAGGAATGGCGAAGTACAGGTCCGCCAATCGGGGTCACCCCAGCCATCAGCCGTTGGCCAGATTCAGTTATCAAGTTTTGTGAATCCTGAGGGCTTGGAACAAATCGGCAACAATCTCTACATCGAAACTGTCGCGTCGGGACCGCCGATCCAGGGCAATCCACAGGACGAAGGGCTAGGGGCCATCGTGCAGGGGACACTGGAAGGAAGCAACGTAGAGCCTGTGCGTGAATTGATCGACCTGATTCAGACTCAACGGGCCTTTGAACTCAATAGTCAGTCGATCCAGAGTGCCGACCAGGCTTTGCAGGTGGTAAGCAACCTACGACGATTCTAGTGACGGAGTTTGATACTTAGCAGGATGCGACTATGAGACGCAAGGATTGCGGACAATCAATTCACCTTTGGATCGGGCGTAGCTTGGCCATCATGTGCCTGCTTCTTGGAGCGACGGTGGTTCGGGCGGATGCTCCTCAGACTGTGCGCCTATGGTCCAGCGCGGTGGTCATCGGAGATCACGTTCTGATTGGTGATCTGTGCGAGCTGACTGGGTTTGAGGCTAGCGCACATGAAAGACTGCGAAATCTGGTGGTGGTCGAGGCTCCCCCGACTGCGGGCTCCAAAGTCATCACCCTTAAGCGATTGCGCGAAGTAGTTACTGGTGCCGGGATCAACATGGCTGAGACGATTGTCAACGGAGCCGCCGAATGCGGCGTGAGCCGGCCGCGTGCCTTTTCTGCAAAGTCAGAATCGAAGCCCGCGGTTCAGGCCTTAACTGATGAGCCAAGCACCCCGGCACCAGTAACCATGCGCAATGCGATTGAAAGCTACTTCGAACGCGACTTGGCCGAATACGGCGGTCGTCTCGACATCGACTTTGGCCATCGGCGTGAGAGCGAATTGGCACTGAGCGGTCCAGAGTTCGAATTCTCCGTACGCCGCCGCCGCGGTCAGCCGCTGGGGCTGATCGAGCTTGAAGTGGACGTGTTTCGCGAGGGCCGACTGACTCAAACGGTAAGTTTGCAGCCCATCGTGAGACTAGTGCGGCGCGTGGTCATCGCGCGTCGAGCGATCAACCAGAAGGCACCTGTTCGCTCTGAGGACGTGCAGTTCACCGAGATGACATTCGACCGCTTGGATCGAGTTGGCGTAGCCTCGGTCGCTCGCGTGATCAATCAACGGGCTAAGAATTTCATTCCCCAGGGAACCCTGATTCAGCCGGGCGACCTCGAGACTGTCCCGCTGGTCAAGCGAGGCCAGCTAGTTGACGTCATATCGCGGGCGGGCGGAATCACCGTGGTGACTGTAGCCAAGGCGATGGAGTCAGGCAGTTTGGGCGATGCCGTCGAGGTGCGTGAGGGCGGCGGGCGACGAGGCACCATTCTCATGACTGTCATTACCGGCCCGGGCCACGTCGAAGTGATGGGCGACGTTGTTGCAGATGCCGGTGTTCCGAGTGAGCGCTGGGCTTTGAGCGGAGGTCGACCATGAAGCAGTTGATGCTCAGAGCGTTGATTATTCTGCCGATTCTCTTGGCGGCAAGTACGGCCTGCGGCCAGAGTTCTTCGCTGGGCAACCGTGCGGCGGAGAAGACGGCCCAGCAAGAGGCAGCTGATGTGGATCTTGGGAGGGAATCAAGCACTCTCCAGGGAAATCCGGTTCTCGAAGCAAACTCCCTGATTGCGATCCCGGTTTCTCCGCCCAAGGAGTTCCAAATCCATGACATCGTCACCATCATCGTTCGGCAACAGAAAACGTGGGAGTCCGACGCAGACATGGAGTCGAGGCGGCGCTTCGGGGTTGAGAGTGAACTGGAGGCGTTCGTCAAGTTCACCGGCGGCGGGATCGGGGAATCTTTATTTCGGCGCGGCAAGCCCAACATCGAATACGATCTGAACACGCGCGTCAGCAATGAAGGGGACGCGACGCGTGAAGACCGTTTCGTCACCCGAATCAGCGGCAAGATCATCGATGTGAAGCCCAATGGCAATTTGGTGATCGAAGCCAAAGGCAGTATCGAACACGATGAAGATACATCGGTCGTTCGCCTGACCGGCACCGTGCGGTCTACGGATGTGACGCCGGATAATACCGTTCTAAGCACTCAAGTTGCTGACTTAGCTATTGCTGTGGAAAACACTGGATCGGTCCGCGATGCAGCTGCACGTGGTTGGGTTACCAAGCTCTTGGACTGGCTCAAGCCAGTATAGGGAGGCGGATGTGCCAAAGCTGATTGCATCCATCCTGATTGTGTTGGTGGTGACCCCATCGGTCGTTGAAGGACAAGTGACTGCCCGCGTGGGGGATATTACTACCCTCAAAGGCCATGGCAGCAACTACCTGACCGGGATGGGTCTAATCGTTGGTTTGAATGGGACCGGCGACGGGGATGATTATGCAACGGCGATGCGACCCCTGGCCAAAGCGCTGGAGTTCTACGCCAATCCGGTCGTAGCCATGGAAGAACTCAAAGATACCAAGAACGTTGCCATTGTTTTCTTGACGGCTGAGCTTCCGCCGGACGGTGTGCGGGAAGGATCTCGCATCGACATCCAGGTCAGCCCGTTCGGTTCATGCAAAAGTCTCAAAGGCGGTGTGTTGCTGCCGGCTCCACTGTTGTATCCGGATCGGCGAGTTAGTGACGTGTTCGCCCTTGCCCAAGGTTCGGTGTACCTGAATGATGAGGGCCTACTGACCAGCGGCGTGGTCGAAAACGGGGCGGTGATCCAGAAAGATGTGATTCACAATTACATCGCCAAAGGACGTGACCTACCTTTCAGCAGCAGTTGGGTTCGACCCGCAGCAACCTATCTGACTTTGGTGATTCAGGATACGCACGCTTCGTGGTCCCTGGCCCGAGAGATAGCCCAGATCGTGGACACTACCCTCTCTTTGGCGGCTGATGTCGATCACGTTGCTCTGGCTGTTGATCCCAAGAACGTCCTGGTGTTTGTGCCGCCATCAGAGCTTGCATCGCCTGCGGATTGGATTAGCCAGATCAAGGGTCTGGAATTATTGATGACCTCGACACAAGCCAAGGTTGTGATCAACCGCACTACCGGCACACTCTCGGTGTCCGGTGATGCTCGGATTTCGCCGGTCGTGGTATCGCACCAAGGCTTGACCATCACCATTGCCGCCCCGAGCGACGATGACGAAGAGACGGCGGCTCCATTGCCCGATGTAGAGCGAGGCAATTTTGTGGCCATTGATCCGGGCAGAACTGGTGGCTCGAACCTAAATCAACTGACCGCAGCCTTGAATCGATTGAACGTACCCATCGAGAGCCGCATTGCGATCGTGATGCAGATACATGAATTGGGCGCGTTGCACGCCAAACTGGTGATAGAGAAATGACAATGACAGATATTGGCATTCAAAGCGCAGCCACAGTCAACAACGCTCGAGTCGATGCGCAGATGGAGAATCTGCGCACGACAGCAGGCCAAGTCGTTGGTTCGGTATTCTACGGCACGCTGTTGAAGGAGCTGCGACAAAGCAGTTTGAAGGGCGAATTGGGGCATGGGGGGCGCGGGGAAGATGTGTTCCAGGCTCAGTTGGATCAAGTCTTCGTGGAGGGGATAGGTAAATCCACCAGGTTCGATCTGGTCGATGCGATCTACAACAGCTTCGCAGATCGAGTCCAGTCGAACGCATCTGCCGCCAGCACGGGAGGTGAAGCGTGATTGCAAGAACGGATCGCGACTGGAGTCGGATGCTCTTGGAGAGCTTGGTTGAGCTTGAAGAAGTATATGGGCGACTGCTTGATGTTATCGAAGAGAAAATAGCTTGCATGCGGGGCGGCGAAGTGGATGGGATGAACGCATGCGTAGGCAAGGAGCGAGACGCCGTTCGACTGATTGGTGAAATCGAGGGTCGACGACGCATGGCTACTTCCCGCTTGGTGCGTGGTTTCGGTGTCTCACCAACCCGGGCTCGTCGGATGAAATCGGCTGAGTTGGCCGAGAAGATGCCCGCCCGACTGAGGGGTGAGTGGATGGAAGTCACCGCACGCCTCAAGTCACTGACCACCCGGGTGACCCGGCGCAATCAGGTGGCAGGATCATTGGGCAAACGCATGCTAGAGCACATGGATGTTGTCTTGTCAGCCATGACTACGGTGCCTGGCGGAGGCTCTTACTCACCGGCTGGCGGGACAGTGGCAGGTGGATCGCAACGGCTCTTTGAAACAGTTGGATAGCAGCTATGGGATTGGTTAACGGCGCATTACAAATCGGTCGCAGCGCGTTGGAAAGCTACCAAAGCGCCCTGCAGGTTGTTGGTAACAACATCAGCAATGCAGGGAACGCTGACTACACGCGTCAGACACTGGGACTCTCGCACATCCCGGGCGCCTCGACGACTGAAGGATTCCAGCCGGGCAGTGGCGTCGCCATGACAGGTCTTAAGCGCAATCTCGACGAATCCCTTGAGAACCGCATTCGCACCGGCATCGGCGACCGCGAATCGTCGATCATACGGCAACAGAACATAGGCCGGGTCGAGGCGTTCTTTGATGAAATATCGGGAGAGGGCATCTCTTCGCGGTTGATTGATTTCTTCGGCAATTTCTCCAATGTTCAGAATGACCCATCGAGCATAGGCCTGCGCGACATCGCCATCTCATCGGGGGCTGAGTTGGCCTCATCGCTGGGCAGACTCCGCAGCAATCTGAAATCCTTGGGCGATGAACTGGACGAGCGCATCGCCAGCGAAGTGACCGAAGGCGATCGCGTTGCTTCACAAATTGCAGAGCTGAATTCCGAAATCGCCGCGGCCGAGGCGGGGGGGGAAGCGGGAGCAAACGCTTTGCGCGATCAACGCGATGCCCTGCTTCGAAACCTGGCTGAGCTGTTCGATGTAACCGTGCGGAATCAGTCTGACGGGAGCATCAACGTGTATGTCGGGAACGAGCCATTGATTCAAGGTGGCGTTTCGCGCGGCTTGACCACAGACCAGGCTGTTACGGGCGACTTTGTACGCACCAGCGTACGATTTGCCGATGACGATTCACCGGTCCAGGTCCTGGGAGGACGGCTGGAAGGACTCATAGCTGCCCGGGATATCGATGCCTATGGCCGCTTGGACGAGTTGGATGAGCTGACCTCTGCGGTGATCTTCGAGGTCAATCGCATCCACGCCGACGGCCAAGGCCTCGACGGCCTGCGCTCGGTCACTGGAACGTATGCAGTCAACGATCCCGATGCTGCCCTGAACAGCCAGCAGGCTGGAATGACCTTCCTGCCGAAGAACGGCAGCTTCTTCATTGCCGTGGCTGATGATCCGACCCGAACGCCGGTGGCCTATCAGATCGACGTCGATCTGGACGGGATCGGCACAGATGCCTCGTTAAACTCGCTGGTCGAGGACATCAACGCCAACGTAGATGGAGTGACCGCCTCGGTCACTCCGGAGAATAGGCTGTCGATCGTTGCTGATGCTGGTTTCAGTTTCAGCTTTGGTCATGATGGTGGCGACTTCCGTGAAGATACCTCCGACGTCTTGGCAGCATTGGGAGTGAACTCGTTCTTCAACGGATCTACAGCAGCAGACATAACTGTCAATCAAGCGCTGGTCGATTCGCCCAATGCCTTGGCGGCAGCAACCGCATTTATCCAAGGCGATGGCAGCAATGCCGGGCGGCTGGCTGAAGTAGGCGAAATGCTCAGCGACCAGCTCGGCGGTTTATCGATCAACGATCAGTATGTGAGGATCGTGAATAGTGTAGCCACAGCCGGTGCGAATGCATTGGATAATGTTTCTTCAACGGATGCAGTTCTATCGGCCTTGCAAGTTCAAAAAGGGGCGATTAGCGGCGTTAGCTTAGATGAAGAGGCCGTGGCCCTGCTGAAGTTTGAGCGAGCGTACCAAGGGGCAGCTAGATACATCAGCGTTGTGGACGAGCTGTTGAATGAGCTGATGGCCCTGGTGCGTTAGAGCGGTCCGAAGTGACCAAGGGACTTGTCCCGGCCAGTGCAGGTGGAAGTCGAGAGTGAAAAAATGCCTTTGAGTGCCCTCAATTTAACACGCGTTTCGTTTACGCAACAGACCGACTCGATGTTGGATTCGTTGCGGCGGCAATCGACGCAGCTACTGCGAGGCCAAAACCAACTGGCAACCGGCCAAGCTTTCAACGTTCCCAGTGAGGATCCAGCCAAGGCGGCCCAAGTGCTCAACCTGGCAGGCGCGCTGGGTCGCCAGGGACAGGTTCTGGAGAACCTCAGGCATGCCACCAGTTTTCTCGATGTTACCGATAATGCCGTCATCGAGATCGCTCAATTGTTGGCCGACGCCCACGCCATCAGCAGCCAAAACGTGGGGTCGCTGGTTTCGAGCGAGGAACGCGAAGCTGCGGCGGAGTTGATTGCAGATATCGTGGAACAGATGGTCACCGTTGGCAACCGCCAGTTCAATGACGTGTTCATTTTTGGCGGCAGAGATACGAAGAATGCACCTTTTGTCGATGCAGAAGGCGGGATTGCATTCGTCGGCGACACGGGTGACATATTTGCCAAAGTTAGTCTGCTCGATCAGGAGTCGATCAACCTGACGGGCGACCAACTGTTCGGAGCCTTGGCTTCGAGCGTCCGTGGCACGATTGATTTGTCGCCCCAGCTAACCAGTGACAGCCGGCTGGACGAGATAGTCAACGCCGATGGCGAGTCGATTGGTCTGGGGCAATTGGTCATCGCACGCGCCGGAGACGCGGACCGTTTTGAGGTTGATCTCTCCGCGGCAGACACGCTGGGCGATATTGTAAATGCGATCAATGAAGTTGCAGGGACAGTTGTGACTGCAGCGCTTAGCGACACAGGCATCATGTTGACTCCCACTGGGGGAGCGATCACGGTGACCGATACGAGCACTGGGCGGATTGCACGTGATCTGGGCCTGCTCAGCGATCAAGCTACGACTGGACAGATTGATAGCGTCCTTACTCGCAGGGTAACTCGAACGACGCGTATCGCAGATTTGGCTGATGGAGCCGGCATTGACTTGAGTGGCGGCCTGTTGATCACCAATGGCGGCAAGTCGGTCGAGATCGATCTTTCAACAGCAGAGACGGCCCAAGATGTTCTCAATGAAATCAACAATGCGGGTCTGGGCGTAAGGGCTTTGATCAACGCCGCCGGAAACGGGATTGATATCCTTAACCAGGTGTCTGGCAGCAACTTAAGCATCGCAGAGAACGGCGGGACCACGGCCGCTGAGCTGGGGCTTCGCAGCCTCGACGCTACTACGCGGTTATCCACACTCAATTTCGGCGCTGGGGTCGAATTTGAAGAAGGTCGCGACGATCTGCAAATTACGGGCAAGGATGGCTCTAGCGTTGATATCAATCTGGACGGTGCCCAAACGATCGGCGATGTGGTTGATTTAATCAATACCGCCGCCGCTGATGCTGGCGTATCAGTCACGGCTGAATTGACCAGTGTCGGCAACGGCATTCGGATCGTGGACGGTACTAGTGGCAGCGGTGTCCTCTCGGTTTCTAGATTGAATCTATCATTCGCAATCGACGACTTGGGATTGAGCGTTCAGGTCAGCGATCCCGCGGATACGGAGTTGAGTGGCCAAGATGTGAGTGCGGTTCGCACAGACAGCGTGCTGACGGCACTGCTGGATTTGGAAGAAGCGCTACGTAATGACGACACTCAAGAGATCACCGACGCCGGTACTAGAGTTTCGGGATTCATCGAGCAAGTGACCCGCGTACAAGGACTAGTTGGTGCACGAGCCAAAGCGATGCAAAACCGGCAGTCACAGACCGATGCAGCCATCTTCTCGACGCAGAAGCTAATGTCGGAAATTCAGGACCTGGATTATGCCGAGGCAGTGACGGTCTTTCAGCAGGCGCAAACGGCGCTCCAGGCTACGCTGTCTACAGGGACTACAAGCTTGAATCTATCTTTGATCAACTTTTTGTGATGCCAATTCATGGCACTAAGACTGGCTAGAATGAGGTCAGATTGACGAAGATAGAGAGGGGATTTGAATTAACCTAAACAAGTGTAAATGCGGGCATCGGCTGGGCAGTCGGCTGGAGGTTCCGTTAGACGGTTGCCTCGCACGGAGATGCGAGGACGCAGAGTTGCAGAAGCGGTTTTGCGGACGAGATCAGGTACGTTTTATTTTCGACTGGTGTTCGGTCGAGCGTCCTGGACCGTCATCCGGTTAGGAGTAGGCTGCGGGAGTAACGCGATGATAATTCAAACGTCGCGGTTTGGGCAACTAGAGGTCGATGATCAACGGCTGATCAAGTTCGACCAAGGGCTGCTGGGGTTCCCCAGCTTCAAGACCTACGCCCTGATCCAGACGGGTGAAGGCAGTGGGTTCTACTGGCTTCAGTCTGTTGAATGCGAAGAGCTGGCCTTTGTGGTCACTGATCCGCGTTTGTTCATGGCTGACTACAATGTGCCGATCAAGGGCGAGGACTTGACCCAGATCGGCCTCAAGTCGGTGGACGGGTCTCAGGTTTTCATCATCGTCAACAAAGTTGGCGAAATGCTGACCGGGAACCTGCAAGGTCCGTTGGTAATCAATGTCGAATCGCGCATCGCCAAGCAACTGGTGTTGAGTGATCGGCGTTATTCGACACGGCATCCACTGATGCGTGCCGGGCAGAAAGCTCCGTTGGCCAAGACCGGGTAGCTATTCGTGACGGCAAAGGCATATACTTGGTAGTGGAGCACGCCGAGGCCTTTGTCGCCCGACCCGAGCTAGGAGCCGCTCCTTCCCAACGCGAGCTGCGCTAAGACCTGCGCGGTGATCAAGGGGACGTGGCGTTTGGACCGACTCAGCAGGTCCAAACGGGAGGCGGCGAAATAGTGCATCGGCATGGCCCTGGAAGGAGCCAAGCATGTTGGTGCTATCGCGCACGCGCGACGAAACGATCATGATCGGCGATGACGTCGAAATCACGGTCGTAGATATCCGCGGAGACAAGGTGAGGCTGGGCATTAACGCCCCAGCGCACATCCCCGTGCATCGCAAGGAAGTGTATGACGCGATTAAGCGGGAGAATGAACAAGCTGCTCAGGTAAATCCGGGCGAAGTGGCTACGGTGCTCAATGCGAACAAGAAGAAGGACAAAGGTAAGTCGCACTAGTCCTATGAGTTTTCTGCACCGAATCCGCAGCCTGAGTTGAACGTGACTAGCAGTGAAGTAAATGGATCAGGGCCGGCAAACGGAATGCCGTTGGTCCTGGGGTTGGCTGAGCTGGCCACCCAATGTGAATCAGGGAGGATGACCCATGAGTACGATTAACACGAACATTCCGTCTCAGATTTCTCAACGGCAGTTAGCGCAATCACAAATATCGTTGTCCAAGTCGCTGGAGCGGTTGTCCAGCGGTCTGAGGATCAACCGTGGTGCGGATGACCCAGCCGGTCTCATTGTGTCGGAGCGCTTGCGAAGCGAGGTCTTCGCCTCGAAGCAAGCCATCCGAAACTCGGCCCGGGCGATCAACGTTATCGCCACTACCGAGGGGGCGCTGAACGAGGTATCGGCGCTGTTATCCGATATCCAGGCCAAGTTGCTCGAGGCGGCAAATACCGGCGCTTTTTCAGAAGAAGAGCGGGATGCGAACCAGCTACAAATCGACTCAGCCATCAAGTCGATCGCGCGAATCTCCAACACGACCACCTTCGCCGGACGAAAGCTGCTCGACGGGACGCTAGGTTATGTCACGAGCGGGGTGACCACCTCAGCGTTGTCGGACGTGGCCGTTCTCGGTGCCAAATTTGGTACCCGAGCATTCATCCCGGTCGATGTGAATGTCACGACGTCGGCCCAAAAGGCAACGCTCCAGTTTCCTGGGTCATCGGTTGGCACCTCGCCGGTGATCATCGACCTTCAAGGCCCGGACGGCATTGTGACTTTGAATTTCCCTGCCAGTGCCTCCGCAAACGACATTATCACGGCGATCAATGCGGAACAGGACGCGACGGGAATTACTGCCGCCGCGGCAACCACTGTCAGCCTGGGTCCGCCACCGGTAGCGTCTGGTGTTTTGATTCAGAGCCGCGGCTATGGATCTCGAGAGTTCGTCAGCGTCTCAGTGTTGAATAACTCGGGTGCATTCAATCTGACCGATTTGAATGGTGGAGCCAACACCCGTGAGGAGGGGATCGATGCTTCAGGGACCATCAACGGGGCACCAACAATTGGTGACGGGCTGCTACTCAAGCGTTTCTCGTCGTTGCTGGATATCGAAGTTACCCTGGATGAAGCTTTTGGAGTAGGTACATCCCAGTTCGCCATTACCTCGGGTGGTGCTCTGTTCCAGCTCGGCCCGGAGGTGAACACCAATCAGCAGGAAAACATTGGCGTTCAGAGCGTGAATCCAAATAAGCTGGGCAACCGAGTTGTAGGATTCCTCTCCACGGTTGGCAGTGGACAAAACAACGATCTGCGCAGCGGAAACTCCCGGGCTGCGTCGGATATCATTTCCCTGGCGATCGATCAGATCGCCGTGTTGCGAGGCCGGTTGGGATCTTTCGAACGGAATACGCTCCAAACCAATATCAACCAATTGGGGATCACCACCGAGAACCTAACCAGCGCCGAGTCGGTTATCCGAGATACCGATTTCGCAGTGGAAACGTCAGAACTGACTCGTGCCCAAATTCTTGTGCAGGCAGGCAACAGCGTATTGGCCATCGCCAATGCCCAGTCACAAAACGTGCTCAGCTTGCTGGGCGGGTAGACCTGACAGGCACAAACCCGAAGATTTTGAGCGGGTAACATTTGCAGCGGATGGCGGGGCGATTACCTGCCATCCGCTGCGTCATCTTATTTGGCGAGCAGCAGCGTAGCAGCTGCGGACAGAGCACCGCTGCAGAAGGGCGTCAGCACCCAGCCCAGGGCTATTCGTCCCAAGACGGTGCGATCAATCCCTCGCACGCCGCGCATGATTCCTACGCCGAGCACGCCGCCGACCAAGGCTTGCGAGGTGGACACCGGAACGCCGATCTCGGCGAACATGTGGACCGTGATCGCTTCAGACAGGACAGCCACCAGCGCGGCGAACGCATCCAACCGGACCAAATCAGCGCCTACCGTCATCATCACGCGTCGCCCAAAAGTGAGCGCGCCCAGTGCCATGCTGATTCCACCAATCAATGCCAATTGGGAGGTGCTATCGAACGGGCCGGTTCCGTAGAATACGCCAGTGACGTTGGCGACATTGTTGGCCCCTAGTGCATACGCACCGTAGGCGCCGGCCACGATCAGGGCCATCCAGAGTAGATTGTCACGCGTCAAAATGCTCATGCCAACTCGATTCAAGAGCATACGCAGGAGTGCATAGACACAACAAGAAATGAGTAGGGCGGCTATGGGCGTGGCCACCCAGCAGGTTAGGATTTTCGGAAGTCCTGACCAGTCGGCTTGCCCGGCGACCAAGCCAGTGCCAATGATAGCGCCGACAACAGCTTGAGACGTCGACACCGGCAGCTTGGCCAGGGTCATCGCCGTGACCGCGATGGCTGCACAAATGGTTGCAAGGACTGCTGCTTCCAGCGAGTCGGTCGAAACAGCCGCCAACGTTTCGATGCCGGCTGCGCCTTCGAAGTACGCACCAGCGACAATCGCCATCGAAGCGACCAGCGCCGCAGTAGTGAACCGAATTACCCGGGCAGCGACGGCGGTACCAAAGACGTTGGCTGCATCGTTCGCGCCGAGGGCCCAGCCAAGGAACACACCTCCGGCGAGCGCCCACACGCTTAGTTCTGCCTCTTAACAGCGATGATGCGAACCCGGTCCGAAGCATCCTCAGCCCGATCAGCTACGCTACCCGATGCTTCGACCAGATCGCGCAGCAGGATTTTTTCTGCCGTTGGCATCTCTGAATTGAAGATCGAGCTGATGAGGTTGCGTTCTGCCGTGTCGGACTGGCTTTCCAAGGTGTTGACTTGATCACTCAGATCAATTGCTCCTCGATAATCGATGAACAATGTGCGGACGGCCTCTACGAGCTTGAGGCTACATTTTTGGGCGGCCTCAACCTGGTTTAGCCACAATGTCGCCCATTCGACAGGCATTGAGATGCCCTGGCGAAGAATCATGCCGATGACGTTGTCTGCCTGATTAGGAACACGATCAACAGCTTCGAGTAAGCCAAGAACATCACCGCGGGATTCGGGAAAGAGTGCTCTACCAAACAAGAAAATCTGGATCTCCCTCCGAAGATCGTCAGCCTTGGATTCAGCTGTGTGGGCTTGGAGAGCAATTTCTTCCAGATCGCTTTGCTGCCGACCTTCGATATCCGCCCTGACGAACGAGGCCATCGCATTGATGCACTCAGCCACCTGTTCCAGGTAGCGGTCTATCATCGATTCAACTCTTTTTTGCTTACTGCGAAAGATCACGGTCCTAGAGCTTTCTCTCTTGTGCTTGAACTAACTAGAACCCGTCGTTCCTGATTTAGCTGAGCTTACAGACCCAGCTGCATCATGCCGCTACTCCGATGCGGGCAACGATCGGTGTTGATACACGAATCGGGGAGCACCAGCCTCTGCACAGGTTGGCCACCGATGAGGTGCTTCTCCACGATCTCAGTGGCGTCCTCTGGTTTGACGAAACCGTACCATACTTCTTCGGGATATACGACGACCGTAGGTCCATGTTCGCACTGGTCGAGGCACTGGCTCTTGTTTACTCTAACCTTCCCCTTTAAGTCATGATCGGCGCAGGCGAGTTTCAGTGCTTCGGCAAGAGCGGCACCCGCTTTGGACGCACAGCAGCCACGAGGGTGTTCGGCTTCTCGCTGGTTGATGCAAACGAACAAGTGGCGTTGGAATTTCGGCATGATAGAACTCCATCCCGTTCTGTTTGAATCCTTCGGGCTTCACTCCGGCTGAGTTGCGTCGCCCGGGGTGATGGCCAAGTGCATCTTGGTCCGTTTCCCTACCACGTTTACTGCAGCTTTCCCCGTCAGAAGATCATCGAGCATTTGCCCGGTCATTTCTGCCCGCCAGCCTTTTTGGAGAGGCGATTCAGCCGGTAGCCCTCGCGTGTGCGAGTGAAGCAGCGCTCGAATGGTTTGTTTGGTAGCCGTCAGGCTAAACGCGACTTTCTCTCGTCGGCAGGCGTCGCGAAGAACGGCAGTCAAGAGCGCGGTTAGGACCAGTTCTTCCGGCGTATCTTCGATGCTTGTCGCAACCTCTGGGTATTTCTCGGGTGGGCAGTCGAGGCCTCGTTGAACTGCAACCGTAAGGTCCTTGATGGCCGAGGGCCGCAATGACAGGCCTCGGAGGGATTTCACTTGGTCTTCTTTGGTCAAGCCGTGCCGACCGATTTCGACTAGCAGGTGATCCCTAAGGACCACACGGGCGGGTCGATTGAATTTGCGGGCCAGTTCGTCGCGCTCTTCGAGCAACTCAAGCACACAGGCTAACTGCTTTCCATTGAGTGAGCCTGTGCCCTTGAGTCGAGAGACCCTGGACTGTTTCGGGAGCTTGTAGGTTTCAACTTTGTCGAATCGGGCGGCCTCTTCATCTGCCCAAGCAACCCGGCCTCTACGCTCGAGCTTGCGCATCAGTATCTTGTGGATGGCTGGGATGTAGGCTACGTCGTCTACTCCGTACCGCTTCTGGGCATCGGTGAGTGGTCGATTCCGCCAATTGGTCAACGTTTGAGATTTGTGCAGCCGGACCTTCAGCGTGCTCTGGACCAGCCTAGCCAAGCCAATGGGGTAGTCATGGGTTACCAAACCAGCCGCGATTTGAATATCAAAGATGTTGGCAGGGGGCTTGCCAATAATTTGCAAGCAGAGTGCCAAGTCTTCCATGCCCGCATGAACCAGAACCTTGACGCTAGGATCAGCCACCAATTCCCAGAAACAAGTCGTATCCAAATTGGCCAGCGGGTCGATCAGGGCGGCTTCTTTCTCGGTGGCTACCTGGATGAGGCAGACTTGAGGATCGAAGGAGTCCTCCATGATGAACTCGGTATCGAAGGCAAACAATTCTGCCCGGGCTAGTCGGTCGCAGAGCGACCGCAGTTCCCCTAGTTCGGTAATGAGGGGACAATTGAGATTCACCGGTACATCTTTCAAGGCAGATTCCTCGACTCGAACAGTTGGCAATCGTCGATCTACTTCTATCTCGTGCATCATGCAGATAATTACGCGCTTGCCAAGGGTGAGCGTGTTTTTCTTTCCGTGAGGTGAGTAGCGACGTTGCCAGGGGAGGTAGTTTTGGTCAACAATGTAGTGGGCGGTACATGGCAGGATACGTTCAGGACACGAGGTAGGGCCGTGGCAAGTTCAACGAGATGCTCGTCAATCCAATGTGTGCAGTGCTTCGCATGTATCCTGGCTTGCGTTGTTCACGCGCAGGGACTGGACGGCTCTGCTGAGCAGGCAGACCGATCCCTCGAAGTGGCCAAAGAGCTGGTCCTGCAGAACCAGTTCGAGCAGGCGGTTCTGATGTTGAATGACGTTGCTCCAGTCTACCGATCGTACGAGTTCCACCATCTGATGGGTTTGGCCAAGCACCGACTTGGTGAGTCGGCAGGAGCCCGGCGACACTTGCAAGAAGCACTTCGAATCAGGCCAACCTCAAGGGATGATCTCATCTTGCTCGCCGAGGTGCTGATTGATGGCGAAAAATTCTCTCTGGCAATTGAGGCACTCGAATCTGCTCAACGCTTGGGCAGCAAAGATGCCCACCTTCACCTGAACTTGGCCCGGGCATACCATCGGATCGGCGTAGATCTGGGTGAGCTAGAGGTGCGCTTGCTTCCTGAGGGGCGCGTTGGGCGCTTGCACCAAGGTTACTACTTGATTGAACCCGTTGCCCGGCGGCTGGGCGAGTTCTTGGTTGCGCCGAAGAGGTCAGCCATCTACCACTTGCAGAAGGCACGGGATGCCGGTCTGCAATCCTTGCCCTTGCGTATCTTGGAGGGAGATATTTGGTTGACGGCTCACCGGTATGGTCAGGCAGTGGCTGTCTATGCTGTGCTGCAGGACGAAGTGCAGGAGAGAATGGAGGGCAGCGAAGGGGCGGGCTTTCAATCTCGCTTCGCCGATGCTTGCCTTCATGTCGACGACGTGGAGGGATATGTAGCCCACATGGAGAAAGCGGTCGCCTCGGATAAGAACGCCTTTGGCCCGGTGATGTGCGCTGTCTACCAGACCGCAGCAAGGCATTGTAGTGCTGATGGCGACTTGTCCGGGTATCTGCGGCACTTGAAGTCGGCGTTGGCGTACGAACCGGCGGATGCTGACTTGCACTACAAGTATGGAAACGCATTGCTCGAAGCTGGACGAAACGAAGACGCGATTCACCAATGGCGAATTACCATGGAGCTGGACCCAGACCACGCCGACCGAACTCGTATGCTCGAACGCATCCGCTCCGCCAGCCCTAGGTCGCTTCTTCGTCCCAGTTGAGTTCTCAGCGTGGGTGGTCATGGACCACTGCGCCTTCAATCACCGTGCCGATGCAGTGGGATGTGTATTCAAACGGATCACCGTCATAGAGGGCTACGTCACCGTCCTTGCCCACTTCGAGCGATCCTACCTTAGCGTCGATGCCCAAAATTCGGGCAGCCTGGATGGTGATGGTCGCCAGCGCCTGGTCAAAGGTCAGGCCATTAGCGGCTGCGATGCCTGCCTCGAAGAGAACGACGCGCACCTTGGGGACATAAGATTCGTACCCGCCTTGAATGGCCACCGGGATACCCGCCTGTACGAGATGAGAGGCTGTCTCGAAGCTTAGATTCTTGGCGTCACCCACAGGGCGGATCATGGTGGCGTGCAGGATGACCGGCACGCCGGCGGCCTTGATCTTATCGGCGAGTAAGTAGGCTTCGGCCCCACCGTCCAGGATAAGATCAAGGTCGAATTCCTTGGCCAATCGCAGGGCGCTGGCAATATCCTGTGCGCGGTGTGCGGTGACGGTCAGTGGCACATTCTTGTCAAGGACGTCGATCAGTATCTCGTAGTGGAGATTGCGCTCAGGCTGCTTGTCGGGTTCTGCATTCGCAAGCTTCTCGCGGTAAGCGTCGGCTTTGATGAATTCCTGGCGCAGCATAGCCATCATCTTGCCGCGGGTTCCAGGGGACTTGCCTTTGTCGCGCTTTCGGGCAGAACTGCTAAGCGTCGCAGCAACTGCGGCGGGGCTCTTGATTAAGGCGTCCTCGACGGTGTTGCCCGTGGTTTTTACGATGATGGTTTGTCCGGAAATCAACTCGCCGGGAGCATGGCCTGTGTGGACAGTGGTGACCCCGAAGCTGCGAATCCACTCGATGAGTTTTTCATGTGGGTTGTAGGCATCGATAGCCCGCAGCTCGGGCTGCATGGGCGAGGAGCGTTCGAGCTGATCCTGATCGTGCTTGATGTTAAAGATACCGGACAAGCCGACCACGCTGCGGGCATCGATAAGTCCCGGCGTGACCACCTCAGCTTCTAGCACTTTCAAGCCCGCAGGTATCGCCGTTTGATCGGCAGGGCCTACTGCGGTGATCTTACCATTCTGGATGACCACCACACCGTTCGCAATGGCGGGGCCGGACATGGTATGCACCGTCTTGCCCGTGATGGCTACCTGGGCTGAGGCTGTCGAGGAACATATAAGCCCAACGCAGAACATCATGACAGCTGGTTGTGGGAACCGAATGGCATTCATCAATTGTTCTCCCCCTCTTGATCGAAGCAGCAGAAGTAGGGTTCCTGTTCGTCGCCCGCCCCGTACCCGCCGACCGCGTAGAGCCGGTCTTTGGAATCGCCCCGGTCGAACACCTTCTGGCCTTCGATCCAGGTCTGCAACACTTTGCCATAAACACTCAGCGGATCGCCGGACATGATGATGAAATCTGCGTCCTTGCCCGCCTCAAGGGAACCGATGCGGTCACCCAGATCGAGCATTTCTGCTCCTGACAGCGTCAGAGATCGCAATGCTCCAGCGCGAGACAATCCTGCTCGAGCGCCCAGGGCCGCTGATCGGAAGAAAAGTCTCGAATCGGTGATCCAATCGTCGGTGTGGTAGGCCATCTTGACGCCGGCCTTCTCGAGAACTGCCCCGGTTTCAAACGCCAAGTACGATGCTTCGAGTTTTCCCCCCGGACTATCGATCATGATCACCGAGCAAGGAACACCAGCCTTAGCAATTTCCTCGGCCACCTTCCAGCCTTCGCTAATGTGATGCAGCACGACCCGAAACCCGAATTCCTTGGAGAGCCGAATAACGGTAAGGATGTCATCAGCCCGGTGCGTGTGATGGTGAACGATGCGTTTGCCGTCCATGACTTCGAGCAGCGCTTCAAGCCCAATGTCGCGTTCTGGCATCTTCTTGGCGTCGCCAGATGCCCGTTCAATCTTCTCCCGATAGGCCAATGCTTTGACGTACTGTTCCCGAACCAGGAAGGCCGACTTGGCCCGTGTCCCTGGGAACGGCGCGTCGCGTCGCGAATTCGTGCCGTTGGCCATCTTCATTCCGCCCATCGGTTGCCCTTTGGTGTCTAGAATGAACATGTCTTCGATCGTGTCAGCCTTGCGAAGCTTCACATACACCGTCTGCCCGCTCAGCAAGTGCCCCGAGCCGGGCATAATGTTCATGGCTGTCAACCCGCCCGCCAACGCCCGCTTGAAACCGGAGTCGTGGATATTCAACGAATCATAGATGCGGACATCGGGTTGAATGGGTGCCGATGAATCAGCGCCGCCCATGCCGCCGATGTGGTTGTGTGTACAGATGAGGCCTGGCATGATGAGTTTGCCAGCGACGTCGTGTACTTGCACATCGCTCGCGAGAGGTATTGAGCCAGCTGGCCCGACAGCCTTGATCTTGCCGTGCTGGACGACGAGCACGCCATTGTCGATCTCTTCACCGTCGATGGGGATGATATGGGCACCGACGAATGCCTGGGCTATCTCCTGAGCGGCCGCCGAGCTTGCCAGCAGCATGATACCTAGACCGAACAACACTGCCTGTATTCGCAATTTGACTCTCCTGCCCGGCCCATGGGGTAAATGAGTTTCTTGACTTCATGTAGATTCCCAAGCTTAGTGGACGAACAAGCGATTCGCAAATGGGGTAATGCCAGGACTGGAGCTGTTTGCGACCACAGAAAGTCTTGGCCTCATTGCTTGCCGGCCAGCAGCACCATGATCGCATTTTGGGCATGCAGGCGGTTTTCTGCTTGGTCGAACACCGCTGAATTTGGCAAGCGCGTCGTATCGTAATCAATCTCTTCGCCATAGTGCGCCGGCAGGCAGTGCAGAACCGTCGCATCGTTCTTGGCCAATTTCATGACGTTGGCGTTGACCTGATAGGGCATGAAAATTTTCTTGCGTGCGGCGGCTTCGTCTTCTTGCCCCATCGATGCCCAAACGTCGGTATAGATGACGTCTGCGTCACTGGCGGCTTGGCTCAAGTCGCTGGTTGCTTCGATTTTGGCACCGGTTTGAGCGGCGAATTTTCGTGACTCCTCAAGGACATCGCTGTTTGGCTCATAACCCTCGGGGCCGCAGATGGTGACGTTCATCCCGGTGAGCGCCCCGCCATACATCAGCGAATGGGCCATGTTATTGCCATCGCCAATGTAGACGAAGTTGATGCCTTCAAGCCGACGCTTCTTCTCATAGATGGTCAAGAGATCAGCCATCACTTGGCAGGGATGTTCCAAATCGCTCAATCCATTGATGACCGGACAGCCAGAATACTTGGCCAGGTCTACCACGATGTCGTGCCCGAAAACCCGGGCCATGATGATATCAACGTAGCGGGAAAGCACGATGGCGATGTCTTCGGTTGTCTCTCGTTGACCTAGTTTGATATCGTTGGGCGACAAGTAGATGGCGTGCCCGCCCAGCCTCGACATGCCCGACTCAAATGAGACCCGGGTTCGCAGGGAGGGCTTTTGGAAGACCATCGCCAGAGTCTTGCCGGCAAGGAGCGGGCGGTCATCGCCGCGATAGTGGGCTAGCTTGAGTTCCTCAGCCGTCTTGATTGATTGCCAGACTTCTTCGGTCGAGAAATCCTTAAAGGATACAAAGTTCCGGCCTTTGAGGTTGACGGCCATTGCGGTGTTCTCCGTTGATCAGTCGCTGCTGTGGAAGAGTTCGATTTTCGCACGAGTGGGTCCGCTACCGCAAGACCTTGTCCAAACGTTCCAGTGCCCAGTCGATTTCCTCTTTGGTGATGATCAGTGGCGGAGCGAGCCTGATGCTGTACTCATGCGTGTCTTTGCAGAGCAGGCCTTCTTCCATCAGGCGGAGGCAGTATGGCTTTGCTTTGCCGGCGCTCACCCTGTCTAGCTCAATCCCGACCCAGAGGCCTCGGCCTCTGATTGTGGTCACCTTGTCCCACTTGTACGCCCGAAGCCGATCAAATAGATAACCGGCAAGTTGCGTCGTGTGGTCTTGGATCTCACCCTTTCCCAGAATCTCGATCACCTTGCGGCCGATGGTGCAAGCCAGCGGATTGCCGCCAAAGGTGCTGCCGTGACTGCCGGGAGTAAAGACATCCATGATCGCCCGCGATGACACGACGGCTGATACCGGCATGATCCCCGCGCCCAATGCCTTGCCCAGAATGTAGATGTCCGGTTTGACGTTTTCGTGATCACAGGCAAACGTCTTCCCGGTCCTTCCCAGGCCTGATTGGATCTCGTCGGCGATGAACAGAATGTTGCTGTCCGTGCAGGCTTGCCGCACCTCCTGCAAGTACCCATCCGGCGGAACAATGATGCCTGCTTCACCTTGGATCGGTTCAACCAGAAAGCCTACCGTGTTGTCGTCGATTGCGTTCTTGAGCGCTTCAATGTCACCGTATGGCACGACTTCAAATCCGGGCGTGAAGGGCCCAAAATCCTTGCGACAGTCGGGATCTGTGCTGAAGCTGATGACCGTCGTCGTTCTGCCGTGGAAATTCTGGTCGCAAACGATGATCTTGGCTTTGTCTGCCTGGACGCCCTTTATCTGATAGCCCCAACGGCGGGCGGTCTTGATGGCTGTCTCGACAGCTTCGGCGCCGGTGTTCATGGGCAAAACGGTTTCCATGTTGCACAGCTCAGCCAGTTCTTTGCAGAAGGGGCCTAGCTGGTCGGTGATGAATGCCCGCGATGTCAAAGTCACCCGCTCGAGTTGTTCACGCGCCACCTGCATCAATTCGGCATTGCTATGGCCGAAATTGACAGCTGAGTAGGCCGCCAAAAAATCCATGAAGCGGCGTCCTTCGACGTCCTCGACCCAAACACCCTCCGCCTTGGAGATCACCGCGGGTAGCGGGGCATAGTTGTGGGCGCTAAATTCGTTGACCAAGTCCACATGGGCCTGGGCATCCATCGTGGTTGAAGTAGTCATAGGATCACCAAATTCAAAAAAAAAGGCCTAACAAGACGATCACGCCGTTGTGATGCTCGAGTCGCCGGCGGGGGAGTTCGGAACGAACCGGCTGGAGCGATCCTTCAGCCCCGCAGGCCGGCTCAATCTATCGTTTTTTGCCTCCCTGGCAACCCCGCCCAAACCGACATATTTTGACACCAACAGAGGGCAGATCGGAGTCAGCCGGGCTTGCGGTTGCCGGGCATCTGATATCTACTATTGAGCCAAAAGGGCGACCTGCTGTTGTCAGGGAGGTGCATACCTGCCTGTTCTTAGATTAGCGGCTTTTGAAGGCGGAGACTTCGACTATGAATCTACTGGCTCTGTTCCTGTCCTCGACTTTGTCCCTTCTGGCAGCCTCAGCCCCCAGCGCTGCTCCGGTCTCTGCCATCCTGCCTGCGGCCTCTGCCATTGGGTCTACATCTGCTCCGGACATCTCACGCTTCATCAAGATCAAATGGCCTGGGTCCGGTGAAATGGCGCCGGACGGGCGATTCTACTATGTGTTCAACCCGGACGGTATTCACCAACTTTTTCGGGCAGGCCCGGAAGGCCCTTCCGAGGCGGCCAAGCAGCTGACGCATTTCGAGGATGGCATCGGCGGCTATGCCTTGAGCGACGACGGCAAGCACATCGCCATCACGGCCGCGACGGGGGGCAGCGAGCAGAACGACCTCTATCTTCTCGATACAGCCAATGACAAGTTGGTTGATTTATTCATCGACCCCAAGATCGTATATGGCAGCCCAGTGTGGCGGCGAGACAGCAAGGCCTTCGCATTTCGGGCCAATGCCGATTCGCCAACGGATTTTCATGTTTACCTCTATGACTTGAGCGCTCAATCCCATCGCAGGGTCTTCGAGGGTAAGGGCCATCATTACCCGGTTGATTTTAGTCGCGACGGAACCCGACTGCTGGTGGGGCGGTACAACTCCGCCTCGTTTTCCCAGATTTTCGAGGTGGAACTGGACACCCAAAAATCGCGCGAGATCACGCCGGCGGGAGAAGAGTGGGCGTTCTTTGCCGTGGGGTACGACGCGACAGATGAGCGGATCTTGGTCTCAACGAATTACCAAGGAGATCTCAAGACTTTGCATAGGATCGAACTCGGTACCGGCGATGTCGCGCCGATCCTGCCAGACTTGGCCAACTTTGCAGTGGATGGCGCAGACTTCAATGTTGATCGAACAGTCTTGGCGGTCATCATCAACCAGGACGGCTATAGCAAATTGCACCTTTTCGGAGCAAGCGATTTGAAGCCCCTGCCGATGCCGCAAATTCCAGAGGGCATCGTAGGCAATGTTGGGTTTTCCGGTTCCAAACTGCTCTATTCGCTAAACAACGCCAATACGGCGGGCATCATCTACGCTTGGGACATGAACGCCCCCGACGAGGCGCCCAAAGCTCTCACCAAGGCCCAAACCCAAGGCATTGACCTTGGCCAGTTTCGACTCCCCGAATTGGTACACTACTCGTCGTTCGACGGCATGAAGATACCTGCATTCGTTTACCTGCCAGCCGACTACAAGAAGGGGCAGAAGATACCATTCTTAGTGCAGTATCACGGCGGCCCGGAAGGGCAGTATCGACCTCGGTTCAATAAATCGTTCCAGTACTTCCTAGCCCGAGGGTTCGGCATCATTGCCCCGAATGTTCGTGGATCGAGCGGCTATGGCAAAGCGTACATCGAGGCCGACAACTACAAGAATCGCTACAAGAGCGTTAGCGATGGCGTTTGGGCCGTTAAGTACGTCATCGAACAAGGGTATACCGACGCCCAGATGGTCGGCGCCTGGGGCGGCAGTTATGGCGGGTTTATGGTCATGGCTGTCATTACTGAAGCACCGGAATTGTTTGGCGCAGCTTGCAACGTGGTCGGCATTTGCAATATCCAGACCTTTCTTGAGCAAACCAAAGCCTACCGGCGACACTTGCGGGAGGCTGAGTATGGACCCCTGTCCGACCCGGAGTTTCTGCGATCCATCTCCCCCATTTACAACATCGATAAGATTCGCACCCCGTTGATGCTGGCCCATGGTTTGAACGATCCCCGCGTTCCCATCGGTGAAGCGCTGCAAGTCGCGGTCGCACTGATCAGCCGGGGGATGGATGTCGAACAGCTCTACTTCCCCGACGAAGGGCACGGGTTCAGGAAAGAAGCCAATCAGCTGCTCTACTACAAACACTTGGCTGACTTCTTCGAGTCCCGTTTGACCAACAAATCAGGCAGGTAAATATCGTGGGAATGTTTCCCGTCCTCAGGCGATTCCTAATCAGTGGCGGGCTTTTGTGAAGGAGTATGCAGCAGATGGCGTGGATGATTCTAATGACGGCTGCCCTTGTCGCAGCCCCGGACGATTTGATTCAGGCGACCGCCCACCTCTCGGCCAACGAGCTGACCCTGGGTCAAGAATACAAGATTGATTTGGAATTCAAGGTTAAAGACGGCTGGTCCTCGTCAGGAGCAGGAATTCCGGCCCCGCTGCTGCAGGTTGATGTCCCCGAGGGCGTTGAACTGACCGGGCGCCGGGTGGATGGGTACCGTGCACTGAGCCAGAACGAGTTCATCCACGAGCCCTATGAGCGGCTGATCAAGACCAGCCCTTTTGAGATCGGATTCACGCTGGCTGCGTCGCCATCGGCCGGGCAGCATATCGGGCTGAACCTGTTGGCCTATGTCAGCCATGACTCCAGCGACGACGCCCGGTTCGTTCGCATTCGACTAGAGTTGCCGGTTCTACCCAACGCAAATGCAAGCCCGGTGCCGGCTACAAAGTCCGACTGGGGTGTGGGCGACCTGCTGCAGATCGGGCAGAAAGTCGAAGAATTCACGCTGCCGCGGGGGGACGGTTCCACCGTGGCCCTGAAGAACTACCTGGGGAAGAACAACATCATCGTGACAACCTACCGGGCGTTCTGGTGACCATTTTGCGGCACGCAACTGGTCCAGTTGCAAAAAATGTACGACGAGTTCGAGAAGCATGACACCGTGGTAATCGCCATTGCCCAGGAAGACAATGATCTCAAATCGCACGCTAAGTTCTTGAAGCACTTTGACCCTCAACCCCGATTCGACATCGTTGCCGACCTGGATCGCCAAGCTACGCAGAGGTATGACCGCACGACGGCCTATCTGATCGACAAACAAGGCGTCGTGAGGCAGATATTTCCCATGCTGATCCATCATCGGGGGTCATGGCGGGCGCTATTGCACGAGGTGGAGGGTTTGGACACAGAATAGGAGTGCCGCGCAATTCGACGGCGTGGCCCATATCCCCGGCGGGGGGCTTTCACTATAATTTTCGCAGTCGGTGAGCGGGATCACCGGCAGCATCGTCCAACTTATCATGTAGTGGAGTCTTCAATGCGCAAGCTATGTATCGCACTATTCGTTTCTCTGATGGCAGGGCAAGCAGCCATGGCTGACAACGACCGAACCCAGGCAGAGGCAGAGTTCTTCAGCCTGCTGGAAGGCTATCTTGCCCAGTACAAGCCGTTGTGGCTGGAATCGCAGCAGGCGTGGTGGGAAGCGAATGTCGCTGGCTCTGACGAGGCAGTCGCCCGCAAGAAAGTAGCCGATAAAGCTGTGGTCAAGCTGCACAGTGATCGAGACATGTTTGCCCGCCTGAAGTCGCTGACTGAAGGAGGCCAGGTGCGTGACGTGGCACTTGCCCGTCAATTGAACATCATGTACCGCTCGTTTCTTCGGGGACAAGCAGACCCCGAGTTGCTGGACCGAATTGTCGAACTGGAAGCCGATGTCGAGCAGCTCTTCAATAATCACCGCAGCAAGTTGGGCGACAAGACGTTGTCTGAAAATGACATCCGCCAGATCCTGAGCACGACAAAAGATTCCGCAGAAGCAGAGGCCGCCTGGAAGGGATACATGGAAATTGGCGTCAAAGAGGAGGCCAATCTTCGAGAGCTAGTTGGGCTTCGCAATAAGTTGGCCAAGCAATTGGGCTTCAAGAACTACTACTCCATGAGCCTGTCGCTGCAAGAAATCGTGGAAGAGGATTTCCTCAAGTTGTTCGACGAACTGGATGAACTTACCCGCAAACCATTTGAAGGAATCAAAGCGGGCATCGATTCGAGCCAAGCCAAACGATTTGGCATCGAGGTGAGCGAGCTTAGGCCTTGGCATTTCAATGATCTCTTCTTCCAAGAAGCACCCGCCGATGGAGAGATTGATCTCGACGCCTTATTCAAGGGCGTTGATTTGATTGCCATGACCCGAAAATACTACGCCGGCATGGGTATGCCCTGCGAAGACATCATCAAGCGCAGTGATCTGTACGAAAAACCCGGCAAGAGTTCACATGCTTTTTGCAACGATATGAATCGCGAGGGTGACATCCGCGTGCTTTGCAATCTGAAGGAGAATCTCTACTGGGCTGATACGCTCGTCCATGAGGTGGGCCATGCCGTCTACGACAAGTACATTCGGCGAGAGCTTCCCTTTCTCCTACGTTCTGCCTCGCACAGCATCACCACCGAAGGCATCGCCATGATGTATGGTGCCATGGTCAAACACCCCGATTTCCTGGTGAATGTTCGGGGGCTGAAGGCGGAGGAGGCGGAAGATGTGTGCATGGCTGCGGCAAACATGCTGCGGCGCGAGAAGGTGCTGTTTAGCCGCTGGACTCAAGTCATGGTGCGCTTCGAGTACGGCATGTACAACGATCCCGATCAGAATTTGGGAAAACTTTGGTGGGATCTCAAGAAGAAATACCAGCTGTTGAATCCACCCGAGACGGTCGATCGACCCGACTACGCCGCCAAGCTGCACGTCTTGTCTGCTCCGGTTTACTATCATAGCTACTTGATGGGTGATCTCTTTGCTGCCCAGGTACGGCATCATGTCGCGACAAAAGTGCTGGGGCTGGGCAGTGCGGTCGAGACCAGCTTTCAAGGCCAACCCAAGGCAGGGACGTACTTCAAGGAACAAGTCTTTGGCCCTGGAAATCTATACCCCTGGCACGAGCTAACCAAACGAGCGACCGGCGAGCCGTTGACGGCAAAGTACTTCGCCGAGCAGTTCGTTGATTGACCCTGGCGGGCGTAGCGGTCCCATTGAGGTCACCAGAGGCTCTGTCCGTAGCAGCTTCGGACTAGGTTGTGGCCGTCTCTGTCTTGCGCTTTCGCCCGAATACGCGTCGATCCAGCCCGAGGCAGCCACTTCCAGAAACTAGCAGCGAAAGGCCCGCGGCTGCCAGCAATAACATGAGGCCGTTGGAGCCGCCCTGGTCGATCTCCAGGATCCTGAGAACCCCAGCATCGCCCCCAAGAATTGCGGTATTCGCCCAAAGGCCTACAGCGGCCAAAAGGCCCAAGGAAGTCAGCCGCGTCAAGAAGCCGACACCCAGCAGTCCGGCCAAGCTGATCTCCCCGACGCCTCTAAGAGCGCCCCAGCCGGCGGACACGTCCACACCGTCTGCATCTACGATAGCTTGCTCCTCCTCCACGCCGCTGCCGGCCCCCTGCAGCTGCCCCAGGCCGTGCATGAGCAGCACCGCAGCCAGGCCAAGCCGCAAAATCAGCGGCGAAACGTGTGGGAGTCGGTCCCGAATGGATTGTTGATCGTTCATGTTCATCTCCTCGACCAGGAAGGGTTGCTCTTGATCATCTTCATGTGTGTTGGGAAAAGGATGGCCGCTCAAGCCACAGCCCCCAACTTGTACGGTTAACGGATTGCTTCGTGGATTCGCTCTCCTGCACCTATTCATAGGCCACTGGGTTCGTTCTGCAAATTACAAACCTACCCGCTCTTTGGAATCGACGACAATTCCCTACGAGGGTCTTGGCCGGTATGATTCTCAACCGGGGCCGCCTGCGCTCTGCGTGCCCCCGGTCTATTCGCCGAAGTTGGCTAACTATTTGCTGCGAGGTGGATTCCTTGAAATTTTTGATCGAATGCGACGGCGTCCTTCTAGATTCTCAGCCCGCCTTCTGGGAGGGCTACTGCTCTATTTGTGCAGAAATGGGCCTGCCCAAGTCCGCCCCGGATGCGTATTGGCGTGCGGTCCGCAGGGGGGATCCGGACGGAGAATTGATTCAAGGGGCCAAACCCTTCAAGCTGCGCGATTACCGCCAACGATTCGACGAGTGGATTGAGACTGACCAAGCCATTGCGGCGATGGAATCCCACAAATGCGCTGCTGAGGCCATGTCGCGCTTGAAGGATTTTGGCGAATGTGTATTGGTGAATCTTGGCACCAATCGAGAGGCCAGGCAGGCCAAGCTAGATCAAGAGGGTCTTTCGATCCACTTTTCGCGGATGAAAGCACTGTCACCAGACCGCGGTTACCGGGTGGATCAGCTCCGCGCCTTATGCGAGAACGATCCACAGACTGTCGTCGTAGCAGCCTCAGAAGCACTAGTCCTAATCGCTGATGAGGCTGGGCTGTTTTGCGTTGGCCTCTCGTGTGGAGGCTGCACGAAGGCGAGGCTGCGTCGCATCGGCGCCCGAATTTTGTTTGCAGATCTTGAGGCACTCGTTGCCTGCGTCGTATCAGGCGGCGACGAACTGCGCGAAGCCGGTTTGCCCGGCTAGCCGATTGACGGGTCGGCAAGAGGCGAATACGTTAAGCTCATGAGTATCGAAAGGGCCAAGTTGGGGCCTCACTCCGTTGGGCGGGATGAACCCATCATCCTGCTGGGTGGGCCTTGCGTCATCGAATCTCGCGACCACACCCTGCGGCTGGCTGATCAAATTGCCAAGATTTGTCGCCAGCGCAACATGCCGCTGGTCTTCAAAGCAAGCTTCGACAAAGCCAACCGCTCAAGCATCGGCAGTTTCCGAGGCCCCGGACTAGTGGATGGGTTAGCCATCCTCGCCGAAGTACACAGTGAACTAGGGCTGCCCGTGGTGAGCGACATCCATTCACCCGAACAAGCTGCTACTGCAGGCGAAGCTCTCGACTGCATTCAGCTTCCTGCGTTTCTGTGCCGGCAAACCGACTTGATTCTCGCAGCCGCTCGGACGGGCAAGTGCGTCAACATCAAGAAGGGCCAATTCATGTCACCAGAAGAAATGGGCAACGTCGTTGAGAAAGCCCGCTCTGTTGGCAACGATAGCATCCTACTGACCGAACGAGGGACATTCTTTGGCTATAACCGATTGGTCAATGATATGACCTCGTTGCGACGCATGGGAAAATTCGCGCCGGTCGTGTTCGATGCCACGCATAGCTGTCAACTTCCCGGTGGGGCTGGGACTACAAGTGGCGGGAACAGAGAGCACGCGCCAAGTCTGGCGCTAGCGGCTATCGCAGCCGGCGCCGATGCACTCTTCCTCGAAGTGCATGACGATCCCGAGAACGCCAAGAGCGACGCTGCAACGGTCTATCCGCTTGCCGAATTGGATGGGTTGATTGATCGCATTAAGCGCGTGGCCGAGGCGGTCGGCAGGCCTGTCTGAAATTGCCGGAGTGCCACAAATCCAAGGCCCACGATCTTCGTACCGGAATGCAACCTTTGACGCCCGACAAAGGGGGCCTACAGTCCGCCCGTGCTGCCCATGGTGTCAATCAGCCGCAGAGCCGCCGGCCCGGCCAATACCACGAAGATCGCTGGGAAGATGAAGAGAATCAGGGGAGCCATGAGTTTGACGGTGGTTTTTTGGGCTCGCTCTTCAGCTTCTTGACGCCGCTTGACCCGCAAGGCGTCGGCTTGGTTTCGCAATGCAGAGGCGATACTAGTGCCGAACCGCTCAGCCTGATTGACAATGCTGACCAGTGATCGCATCTGCGGAACGCCGGTTCGCGTCGCCATGTTGCCCAGCGCCTCTGAACGAGGAATACCCATTTGTGATTCGAGCGTGGCGATCTGAAATTCCTCGCTGAGGAGAGGGTGCACGTTCTTCATTTCGTCACCGACACGTTGAATGGCTGAGTCCAACGCCAACCCAGATTCCACCGAGATGACCATCAGGTCGAGCGAATCGGGCAGCCCGCGGACCACCTGCTCCATCCGGCGGTTGGCGGCCATGCTCAGCCAAAAATTGGGCGCCCAGAATCCAGCACCAGCCGCCATGACCGTCCAGCCAAACAGCTTGTTCGTCTCGGCGCCTTGGCTCCACATGTAAATACAGACGAGTAGCCCGAGTAAGATGGCGACAATGGTCTTACTGGCCAGAAAGATTGTGGCGCTATTCTCTTCGCGCAAACCAGCGGTGGCCAACTTGAGATTCAGCTTGGACATTTCCTCCGCATTCTTGGGCATCACCGGTCTAGTGGCGAAGGGAGCCATTGACTGAACCACCTTGGAAGCTACAGATTCCTTGGCATCGCTGCGCAGCAGGGCGAGATCGTCCGTGGACTTCTTGCCTGCCACCCGCCGCCGTATCGCTTCCGCCTGATCATCCTTGTTCGGCAAGAGGGCGTAGACAACTAGGCCGACGCTTATCACGATCATGATGACGATGGTCATTATGGACATTGCTCAATCTCCCTATTCGGCGGTTAGACCTTGATGTTTACGATCCAACGGATCATGGCCAACCCCATCAACTGCATACCCGCTGCAATCATCAGCATGAGTTTACCGCGGGGTTCAGTCAAAAGCGTTTCGCCGTAGTTCGGGTTCATATACATGACCGCGCCAAAGACCAGGAATGGCAGGGCAAACAGGACCCATCCGCTCAGGCGACCTTCAGCTGTAAGCCCCTTCACCAGGCCAAACAATTCGATGCGCTCTCGAATGACTCCGCTGATCTTGTCCAAGACTTCGGCAAGGTCACCGCCGGTTTGCCTTTGGATAAGGACTGCCGTCACAAAGAACCGAACGTCGAGCGAGTCGACTCGATCTGCCATGCTCAACAGAGAATCTTCGATCTTGATACCTAAGTTCTGTTCATGGAAGACCCGGCCGAATTCGGTGGCAATGGGGTCGGGCATCTGTTCGTAGACCAGCTGAATAGCGCTGGCTAAGGAGTGCCCGGCACGAAGGGCTTGGCTCATCATTTCAAACACGTCTGGCAGCTGCATGATCAACCGGGCGATGCGACGTTTTCTTCGAATGCTAAGCCACATCATGGGCAGCACCATGATGGCGGCGCCGCAGCCCATGGCAACTAGCGGGTTGATTTGTAGAAATGCCAGGCCAACCGCAGTTATCACCGCGGCAACTGTAAGATTGGTCATCATTCTCGTGGCTGACCAATCGACGTTGGCTTGATCCAGCAGGCTTTGGAGTTTTGGGATGAAGCTAAGTTTTGAGAACACGGAACTAAAGGCGTTGAGATCCTCTTCGCCCTGTTTTGGGCGCCTCAAGATACTGGGGATATCCTTCATGCCGTTCTTGGAGGTGTTGCCCTTGAGCCGATCGCGGATCTTTCTCTTGTCGCCGTGTTTAGCCTCTGTGACAGCTTGGTAAATGCCATAGACCAATAGCATTGAGCCAGCGGCCGGGAGAGCAAAAAACATGTAGGCCGACATCGAGGCTTGGCCAAGCACTTCACTTATCATACGGCACCCTTCTGGAAGACAGAACGTCCACACTTGCCTAATCGACTGGATCGGTGTACAGCACCTTGCGCTCGAACATCGAGGGATCTACCTTTGCGCCGGAGATCTGAAGTCTTTCAAGGAAGGCTGGCCTAATGCCAGTCGAGACGAATTTCCCGTGTGCCTTCCCGCTCGATGAGATTCCGACTTGCTCAAACGCGAATATGTCCTGCATCGTGATGATGTCGCCTTCCATGCCTTGGACTTCGGTTATGGTGACAATCTTTCGTGGTCCACCGGTTAGTCGCTGAGCTTGCACAATCAAGTGAATCGCCGAGGCGAATTGTTGGCGAATGGCTCGTAACGGCAACTCGAACCCGGACATCATGACCATGGTTTCGACGCGTTGGACAGCGTCCCGCGTGCTGTTGGCGTGAATCGTCGTCAGCGAACCATCGTGGCCTGTGTTCATGGCCTGGAGCATGTCGAGCGTTTCGGGTCCGCGGCACTCACCGACGACGATCCGATCCGGTCGCATTCGTAGGCTGTTGATTAGCAGATCGCGGATCTGGATTTTGCCCTTACCCTCGATGTTGGCAGGTCGCGTCTCAAGGCGCACCACATGCGGCTGGCGCAGCTGAAGCTCAGCTGCGTCCTCGATGGTAACGATGCGTTCGTTGGCGGGAATGAACGAAGATAGGTTGTTCAACAGAGTCGTCTTGCCCGAGCCGGTTCCACCGACGATCAGGACATTAAGGTGACCTATCACGCAGGCTTCGAGGAAATCACGAATACCCTGAGTGCATGATCCCCATTCGATGTAGTTGTCCCAGGTGACTGGATCGGCTCCAAAGCGGCGTATGGATATACTGGCGCCGTCGATGGCCAAGGGGGGGATGACGGCATTGACTCGAGATCCGTCCTTGAGACGGGCATCCACGATGGGTTGCGTTTCGTCGCAACGTCTGCCCACGGCACTGACGATCTTGTCAATCACATGCATCAGATGGCCGTCATCACGGAACCGCGTGTCGGTCAGCTGAAGATTGCCACCCTTTTCGATGTAAATCTGCCGAGGTCCGTTGACCAAGATGTCGCTAATGCCTGTGTCCGCCAGCAAAACCTCCAATGGGCCTAGGCCGAAGGTTTCATCCAGAACCTCGCTGATCAGCCGCTGCCGCTCAGCGTAGTTGAGCAGGGTATTTTCTTGCTCGCATAGGAGAGCCACCACTTCCCGGACCTGCTCTCGCAGTGATTCGTCGTCGCCGGTGAGGCGGGTCAGATCGAGTTTCTCGACGAGTTTTCGGTGGATGCGCGTCTTGAGGGCGTTGGCTTGGTCTATCTTCTCTTGGGCAGCTTTGGCCTTGCTCCCGGACGCCTTGTCTTTTGCCTGTTGGGGCGACGCGTCCTCAGCTTCGGGCCGGGCATCTGCTAGCTTGGGTGGCTCGGGAGAGACCCGTGGCCTTGCCATCGCCGGTGAAGGTTGCTTTCCGAACATCAGTGGTCCCTTGTCTGTGGCACCTTGCTGCTAACTTAGTCGTACGATTCATCGCCCTAATATGTCGTTTGTTCAGCGCTTCATTGAATGCCCGTACTGCACATACTTACGTCCGCTAAGCGATGGCTACACATCACTGAAAATCTTGCTGAACAGTCCGGACTTCTTGATCCCTTCTGTTTCATCGGCTTGGCCAGGTGCTTGGTGAAGTCGCTCTGCCAGTTCTTTGTAAGCAAGCGAGAGTCTGGATTTTGGGGCGTATGCCGATACCGGTTCGCCGAGATTTATTGCGCCGTTGAGGGCAAGGCCATCGTCCGGTATCACGATGTCGA
>JAJDDP010000157.1 GCA_029260235.1 Phycisphaerae bacterium
ACTCTTCAGTCTACTTCCAAGGTTCGCGTCATGAGAGTTTCAGTCTGGCCGTTGGTGAAGCGATGGCAAGCGGCTGTATCCCCGTAGTCTCCGGGAACGGTATGCTCCCGGAATTGGTCGGTGGTACCGGGGTGATTATCGAAAACCTCACAGTTGATGGAGCTGTCCAGGCCGTCCGTCGAGGAATCGCGATGGACGAGCCTGCTCGTTTGGCCGCGCGTGACAGGATCATCCAGCGTTTCAGCGTCGAACCTCGAAGGAAGTCACTGATAACGGAAATTCGGGCTGTCCTTGCCGAATCTCCGCATGTGTGATACACCAGCGTACTCCCCTTCACCAGACCCCGACCGATTGGGCCTTCTCGCCTCATTCGTTGCAGCCGATACATTATTACGGGTTCTCCGCTATCTATGGATAGCGGAATGGAGATTCCCGCCGGTCGGTTTTTGGAGTGCCGGCAATCGTGTTATCTCATTGTTGGATATGGTGTTGTCGGTGTCGGGTCGGCGCCAAGATAGTTATTTGAACTGGTTGTTTGGGCCACCGGCGTGTATTATACAAGGTGGCGTGATAGGCACGACTGAAGGGGTTCATGAACTTACTGGCACGGTACATCAGCAAATGGCGTTGGATTCTCTGGGATCTGGTGTCTCTCCAGAGTGCGTTTGCCGTCGTGTTCTGGCTCCGCTTTGGGGTTGAGGGCCCGACCAAGGAGGCCTCTACGCCCTTTCTGGACTATCTTGGCCCTGCAATCTGGATCTCGCTAGGCTGGCTGATCATCTTCGCAGTCTTTGGCCTCTATCGATCCGAAGGATTCAAGTCCGTAACTTCCGGACTCACGCGGATCTTCAACGCTGTCACACTTGGCATTCTGATTCTTGCACTGTTCACCTTCGATCCGACACGCCCATTTAACGAACCCCGCACGGTGCTCGTCGGATATTGGGCGGCATTGCTCCTCCTGCTGGGAGGTGGACGTCTCCTGCCGGCCCTTCACGGTGGACATGGCGAGGCCGACGAGTCACTTGGTGTCTCCAGGCGGCGTCTCGCAGTTGTTGCGGCCGACGCATTCCTGATTGTTCTGTCCTACTATCTGGCATTCTGGCTGCGATTCGATGGCAGTATCCCGACGGACACACTCGTGGCGTTCTGGAACACTCTGCCCCTCGTGTTCCTGGTTCGCTTTGCCACATTTGTCTTCTTTCGACTCTACGCCGGCTTCTGGCGTTACGCTTCAGTCAATGATCTGACGTCGATTATCAAAGCTGTGTCTGCGGGAACCGCTATACTCGTTCTGCCCGTTTTCTTTTTCGGCATTCCAGGTTATCCACGGTCGGTCTTTCTGATCGACTGGTTCTTGATGGTGATGTTCCTGGGAGGTGCCCGTTTCGCGATTCGACTCTACCGTGAATTCACTCCGCGATTCCTGCGAAGCGGTCGGCGAGTGCTGGTTGTTGGCGCCGGTGACGCGGGTGAAATGCTCGTCCGCGAGATGGGCAAGGGGCATCGGAGCGCAGTGACTCCTGTCGCCTTCATCGATGAGGATCAGAGCAAATACGGGTCACGTCTGCACGGCGTGCCGGTGGTTGGCGGAAGAGCGCAGCTCGCCGAGACGGTGGAGCGGTTGAGCGTTGAGGAAATCCTCATCGCCATCCCCTCTGCGACGGGTGCGCAGATGCGCGAAATCGTTGCGCTTTGTGGCGGGACTGGGGTTCCGTTTAAGACGGTTCCGTCGTTGATGGAAATCATCGATGGTCGCGTGAGTGTCAACCAGACGCGCGAAGTGGAGGTCGAGGATCTCTTGCGTCGTCCCCCGGTGGAGACCGACCTGTCGACGATGTCCCGCCTGCTCGAGGGACGCCGGATCATGGTTACCGGTGCGGCGGGGTCGATCGGGAGCGAACTGGTGCGCCGGATACTGCCATTCTCACCTGGGCGGCTCATGCTGGTTGATCGTGCCGAAAACGCCTTACACGATTTCCTCGATGAGTTGTCTCGCACACCGAATAGCGGCGTCGTTGAAGCCGCAATGGTCGATATCACCGACCGTATTCGGTTCCACAAGCTGTTCGCCCACCGGGTTCCGGATGTGATTTTTCATGCTGCTGCTTACAAGCAGGTCCCCCTGGCCGAGTATCACCCCGATGCGGTGGCGGCCAACAACATTGGAGGCACACGTTTCCTGATGGACTGGTCGCTTGAGCGGCGCGTGGGGACGTTTATCAATATTTCCACGGACAAGGCTGTGCAACCCCGCAGTGTCATGGGAGCCACAAAGCGTGCCGCTGAGTTGCTCGCTTTGCGTCGGTCGGAAGAAGGCAAGACCCGGTTCGTCAGTGTGCGCTTCGGAAATGTGCTGGGATCCGCAGGCTCGGTCGTTCCGCTTTTCGAACGGCAGATACGTGCCGGTGGACCCGTCACAGTCACGCATCCCGATGTGACCCGGTTCTTCATGACCGCCGGCGAGGCGGCGCTTCTGGTTCTTCAGGCCGGTGCCATTGGACGCAACGGTCAGACGATGGTCCTCGATATGGGTGAGCCGGTACGTGTCGCTGACTTGGC
>JAJDDP010000158.1 GCA_029260235.1 Phycisphaerae bacterium
CTGCGCAATTGGCTCAGCTTGCTCGTAAACTCGTTCGCCTCAGCCTCCCGGCATGCTTTGCCGCTCAGATTTCATCCCAGGTCGCCCATCCCCAGAACAGTCGCTGCGTGGAATCGGGGTTTTTCAGGGACGACTAGCTAGTCGGGGAAGATCTAGAAACCGGTCTAGAGCCAATGTGCGGCCAGTCGTCAACTGCGCTCTTAGCCCAAGGGACGGCGATGCTCCCCACCTCAGGCCTCATGGGCGCACTGCGCAGGCAACATCGCATGCGAACCGAAGGTGGCCAGCCTGAACTGGAATGAACAGCGGGAATCTCGGCAGCATTGAACAACTACGCGACACACTCCGGAACTACACGGGCAGAGGGAAGGTGCAGGCGGCATGAGAGCAAAGGGAAACGGCGTGTCGGACTTTGCAATTGCCACTGGTTTGCCATTGTGGCCTAGTGCGGCAGGATGCGGTGATCGCAACCTACTCGCTGGAACTACTAATACGCTAATCTGTTGACAAGAAACGACTTAGGTGATATAAGGTGCTGTCTAGGTTGGACTTGGGAACGCCCTCGAAGGCTGGGACCAGCTGACTCTTAATCAGCGGGTCCGGGGTTCGAGTCCCTGGCGGCGTATTTTGACTAACAGTGCCAGCACTTGGCATTCCGCCACAACTACCGTCCGCTACACAGCTTACGGCATAGCCCCACCTTTGAGGGGCGACTGGGTGCAGGCGGAATCGGTGTATCGCCAAGCATTGATAGTGTATGTGCGAGGTTTACTCAAGAGCATGCGTGGTGCGCCGCCACAGATCTACCAGGATATTGCAGCCTAGTTGGATCAGGTGATCGAATGGGCCAGCTACGCGCTAGATCAGTTTGAGGTCGAGTCTGGCAGCGATGGTGGCAATCTGGACCTACATTGCCGAGGCGGGCTTGTCGGGAGACTCGCTGTCGGCGCGGCGGAGCAGATGAACGCGGATACGTTTGAATTCGTCGGCTAGGACGCTATCGGGGAAGAGAGTTACGATGCGTTCTCCGATTCGGACGGCGCCCGCGAAATCACCTTGACGGAACCGAGTTGCGAAATCTGAGCGGAGTTCTTCCATCTCAGCCTGGACCAGGGCGTCGAGTTGATGTTGGCTATCGAGCAATGTAGTCGCTGTTCCACGAATTGGCGGCTTAGCGAGTTGCTGTCGGTCAGCCTCCCCATCGGTAGGCGTAGCCAATCGAGGAAAGGGAGGGCGATCTGTATAGCCGGCGATGAGTTCATGGGCGCGGTCGCCAGCCGTGGTAAGGTCGGTGGTTTGAATGATGGAATCGTCAAGCTCAGCTATGGCGGTTTCCAAGTCCGTCAGCCGCGTTTCCATACTCTCGATGCGTCGGACCGAACGCAGGACCATTCCGCCCATGCGCAGCAACGAGCCAGCCATGAACTCCAAGGCGAGCACACCCAGGCAGAGGCCTGCACCGGCAATCGCCCCGGCGATATCGCGCTGGATGGCTGAGTTATAGACCCAACTCAATCCGACCGGCACGCACGCAATCGCACCTAGCCCCACCGCCCATCGCGCCCGCCGAAGCCAAGGCGTCGTCGAGGGGAATCGCACGTTCTCATACTCAGAAACTTTTCTTGGCATCTGGCGATCCGTGTTCATTCGGGGTGATCCCGTTGGTTAGGTGGAATAATTTGAACCATGCTGGGGTGTTGGCCGCGAAGTTCAGCTTGGCTGGGTCGTTCAAAGGGGGCCAAGTCGCTGGGCAACGGCACGGTGACTTCGAGCCACATCGCCTGCTCGGTAATCTTGAGCTGGGCAGCCTTCAAGGCAGCCGGCAGCAGAACCGTGTCTCCGGCTTGAAAGAGCAGCGGCTCGGGTCGATCCGGATACTCGATTTGCCCCTTGCCCTGCAAGACCACCCACACGACCAAGCCGTCATAGGGAATCTCTTGTTCGGCACCTTCCTGCATGCGGATGCGCTCGATCAGGAACGGTTCGCAGGTCACCAGCCGAGTCACCGAAGCCCATACCGAGACGACGTGGGATCGCTCTTGCTTGGGGATGGGCGTATCAAAGTTGATGCACTCGAGCGCATCCTCGATGTGGAGGTCGCGGGGTTTGCCCGTCTTGGCATCGACACGATCCCAGTCATAGACGCGGAAGGTGGTATCTGACGGTGTTTGAATCTCTGCGACCATCACCCCAGCGCCCAGGGCATGGACCGTGCCGCTGGGCAGGTAATAGCATTGGCCTGCCTTGACCGGCACCCGCTTCAACAGGTCTACAACTTTGCCCGCCGTGACTGCCTTGGCGAACCCTGCGCGGTCTACGTTATGGGCCAGGCCATAGTAAATCGCCCCGTCGGGCTGGGCATCGAGAACATACCAAGCCTCGTGCTTGACTCGCACATCGCCCCCATGTTGACGGGCGCGGGCTTCGTCTGGATGAACCTGCACACTGAGGTCGGAGACCGCGTCAAGGAACTTGATCAACAGCGGGAACCTACCGCCGAAAAGCGGAACATCTCCCAGCAGGTCGCTGCCCCAGGTCTCGACGAGTTGGCGTAGGGTCATCCCTTGGGCAGGCCCGTCGCGGACCACGGACTGATCGTCTTCCAGATCGACCAGCTCCCAGGATTCCCCGATGGATTCGTCGGCAGGCAGGGTCTTGCCCAGTCTTTGCAATCCTCGACCGCCCCAGATTCGCGGTTTGTAGATGGGTTCAAATACGACCGGGTGGACAATCACACGCACAATCCCCTCCTTGAGGTCTTCATCTTAGGCCCCAAGCGGGGAATGGCAACATCAAGGGTGGAAGGAGGCTGGCTTATTGTCAAGCCCGGATTGAAGTTAGGCTTGTACACCTACTAGGCCGTGGCGATTTGTTCGGGGGGCTGGTACCTCAGAGCCTCGACGCTCAATCGCTCGCATCAGCCTCACTCTGGGAGGTGCCCTGCAGGCGACTATTGGTTTCTGTAAACTGGATTTTGCGTACCAAGTGTGGGCGAACCCGTCGAAAATCGTTGGCGGCTTTGCTTTCGGGGAAACGATTGGAGAGCTCGTCGCCCGTCGAAAGTGCGCCGCTATAGTCGCGGCGATGAATGAGAGCTGCAAATTCTAGCCGCAGCGCTCGCTTTTCAATGATGGAGTCGGGTTTGAGGGCTACACCCGCGACGCTTTCGCCGGGGGCAGCTTCATCCAAGAGAAAACTGAAAGCGGTCAGCGTGTTCTCGCCCGGCGATTCCTCTTCGTTCCAATCGGTTTCATCGAGGGCAAAAAGATCGGCTGCGGTGCCGGCACGTCGGGCCAAGGACTCCAACGCAGCTAATCGTCGCTCCATGCGATGGGCTTTGTCCTCCTGCGAATCGCAGAACTGCTCGACGCGGCCCACCAGCGTCGCAAATCGTTCGTCTTTGGAGGTGTCCTTGGGCGCGGTCGTGAGCGGTGCGTGTTCGCCCGAAGCAGCGGCCTTGTACTCGATGCGGCCCAGGCGGCGCTGATTGCGGATCAGGGCCACGGCCAGCTTTAGGGCCCAGGTCCAGATCATCCCGATCCCTAAGATGCCCAAGGTGCCCGACGCCCCTATGACCACACCGCGAAGATCGCGGTTGACCAGGCAGTACATTTCATAGACCAGGGTGGCTGCAACTGCGGCTGACAGCAGGGCGATGACCCGCGTGCGGACGCGTCGAATCCAATCAACCGATAGACTTACCGAAATCACATTCAAGTATCCGGTGGTGAGGGAAGAGCGACACCTGGTAGAACCGCTTCAAGCAGTCGACGGCGCACTATCCTATGCTATGCTGCATTCTAGTTGTCCGGATCAGAGCTGGAAAGTGCCCCTGACCGGATCGACGTGTTGCCGCTCGAACTTACCGTCAGTACACTGGTTATCGTTTCTAGGCGAGGAATTTCACAATGTCGGATTCACCTGCACAGATTACCTACGACGACTTTTGCAAGCTCGATCTGCGTGTCGGCAAGATCGTGGAGGCTGCGGACCACCCCAATGCAGACAAACTTCTGGTTCTCCAGGTAGACCTGGGCGACGAGCGACGGCAGCTTTGCGCTGGGCTCAAAGGTTATTACGAGCCGGATCAGTTGGTGGGGCGGAGTATCGTGGTTGTAGCCAACCTCGCCCCGCGGACCATGCGAGGCCTCGAAAGCCAAGGGATGCTTCTGGCTGCTTCTAACGACGACCATTCGCAAGTTATTCTCTTAACTACGGCAGAAGATATCGCGGCTGGCAGCTCGGTAAGCTGACCGGTCATTCTTGCTGGAAGTCGGATCGGTTCTTGGGGATCGGTCGCTGAATATCTAGCCTACTGAGGATCCAGTTGGTTGAACGATACGCAAGATGACATCCTGTTTGAGGTTGCCTGGGAAGTTTGTCACAAAGTCGGCGGTATCTACACGGTAGTGCGCTCCAAGGCGCCGACGATGGTCGAGCGTTGGGGAGATCGCTATTGCCTGATTGGCCCCTATCGCACCGAGACCGCAGGCTTGGAATTCGAGCCACTCGAACCCGGGCCGATCGTAGGGCCTACATTGGCGGCGCTCGGCGAACGAGGCCTGAAGTACCACTTCGGTCGTTGGCTGATCGCTGGGAACCCCAAGGTGGTCTTGGTGGAAATGGGGTCTGGCTACCCGCAGCTTGAAGAACTCAAGTATCTGTTCTGGAAAGACGCCAATGTTCCCCTGCCAGAAGGGGATGCGGAGACCAATGATGCGATCGTCTTTGGCCACCTGGTTGCTACTCTGCTGATCGATGTTCAGAAACGACATCCGCAGCGACGCATTGTTGCCCATTTCCATGAATGGATGGCTGGAGCAGCCTTGCCGGTGCTGCACAAGATGCAGACGCCCATCGCGACGGTGTTCACTACCCACGCCACATTGTTGGGCCGATACCTCTGCACGACTTGGCCTGATTTCTATGAACGCCTGCCGTGGATTGATGTTGATCGTGAGAGCGGTATCCGGCAGATCTATCACCGCTATTGCATCGAGAGGGCGGCGGCCCACGGCTGCGATGTGTTTACGACTGTCTCGGATGTCACCGGCAGGGAGTCTGAGCATCTTCTCAAGCGTAAGCCCGATGTGGTCGTGCCCAACGGTTTGCAGGTTGAGAAATTTGCGGCATTGCACGAGTTCCAGAACCTGCACGCCGCTTCCAAGACGCGCATCCATCAGTTTGTCCGCGGGCATTTCTTTGGGGCATATACGTTTGATCTGGATCAAACGGTCTACATGTTCTTGGCTGGGCGATACGAATATCAAAACAAAGGCATCGACCTGTTCATCGAGTCCTTGCACCGGCTCAACGGCCACCTGAAGCACGCCAAGAGCGAAAAGACCGTCGTCGCTTTCATCATCGCCCCGGCTGCGGTCACCAGCATCAACGTTGACGTGCTACACAGTGCCGCCATGCTCGATGAATTGCGGAAACTTTGCGAAACGGTCACCGGTCATATCGGCGAGCGTATGTTCGATATCGCCGCTACCGGCACTGTCCCCAAAATGGACGAACTGATCACCAGCTTGGAGATTGTCCGCCTCAAACGGATGCTGTACAGCCGCAAGAAAAACGCACTGCCGCCCATCGTCACGCACAACATGGTTCACGATGACAACGATTTGATTCTGCGACACTTGCGGCACCGCCGATTATTCAATGCTCCAGATGACCGGGTCAAAGTGGTCTATCACCCCGAGTTCATCAACGCTACTAGCCCCTTATTCGGCATGGACTACGAGGACTTCGTCCGCGGTTGTCATCTCGGCGTGTTCCCCTCCTACTACGAGCCGTGGGGCTACACGCCGGCGGAATGCACGGTCATGGGCATCCCCTCGGTGACCACAAACCTGTCGGGCTTCGGTTCGTTCATCACCTCTGAGGTACCCGATCACACTCGGCGGGGTATCTATGTTGTTGATCGCCGAAACAAAAATACGGGCAAATCCCTCGACGAGTTGAGTCAAATTCTCATCGAATTCTGCGTCATGAATAGCCGCGAACGAATCAAGTTGCGAAATCGCACCGAGCGACTTAGCGAACTACTGGACTGGGCACACTTGGGCAAAGCCTACCACCGCGCCCACGACCTAGCCCTGGAGTGGTCGGCGGGAAGATCCGCATTCAAGGCTGAGTAGCCAACGCGGAATGCGAACCAGGCCGATTCGTGGTGAAGTGCTGTGGGTCACAGGTCCAACGGCACCAGGATAGTGCAGGTCGGTATTCCACACTCTGGGCAGATCCCCGACTCATTTCCGGTCAAGTCGTAGGCACAGTTCTCACATAGCCCGGGTAACAAGCGGCGCCGTCGCCAGACCAATACAGTCAGCACTACCGTGGACAAGAATGGGAGCCATAGCGGAGCCGCTACCCACTTCCAGTTGAGAATCGCACCTGTGTCCGACCGAGATTGACCGTTCCTAAACCACCATGTGTTGGTCCTCTTCCAAGGCCACCATGCGGGCAATGCGCGAAGGTGCCGCGACTCGGTGTGCCAACCTGCTGCAGGCCAATAGCGCGGGTTTCCTGTCGGCCAACCCCATACATATCGAATCTCCCCGCCTTCGATGGCCAACATGTGATGCCGGGCCGGGCTGGCCCACCCGATCGTTAGTTGCCTTGATACGAAGAAGGTTACACCGATTAGCGCACAAGCCATCACTCCGAGAAGCAGAGGCAGCCGCCTGCGTCCGGCGTGGGGCCGCCTGAGCCATCGCCAGAGAAAGCAGAGGGAAACGATTGCTCCGAAGACGGCTACCGGCGCCGCGGAAGGACAAGTGAACCACTCGGCCAACTTCTGCCCGTCGGAGCGGGCACCCGCAATAATCTGCCCGTTGACAGCAACAATGTATTCCCCGGGCTTAGCAGGAGTCTTAGGCCAGAACCCTGTAGTACCGCGGCTCGATACTCCCGGCCGAAGGGTCATAAGGCTACGAAATACTGTTAGTGGAAGTTCCCCCAGGCCCCGGGGCTCCTGAAGCCCGCGCTGAGCGAGAACGGTTGGTCCGAACGTTCCGAATATGAGGGGCACAAGGGAGACAGCACCCACGAGCAAGAGAAGGACAATCTTAAGAGAACTCTTGCGAGTCATCTCGATTCACCCTGGACGGTTCACGATTCATTCGCGTTCGCACCAAAGTATACACCTCCAGACCCAGCCATACACCACCTACTCCTCGAACGCGGCGTTGAAGTGAGGCCAGTCAATTCGGCAATGAACTGATAGTGATCCTTAGCGACGAGTACTCACGGTGCACCGCAATCGATCCAATCGGCCAACTGCTGTCGTTCTTCGTCGCTGGGGAACGGGGCGCTGGTTGGCATGTTGGCTTGCTCAAACGTGCGGTTGCGGATTGAGTCGGGGAATTGCCGGATCACTTCGAGCTGATCCCAATCGCGGCCCACCGGGGCGCCGTTGCGGTCGGCTCCACTTAGCTCGCTGCTGTGGCATCGCGCGCAATAGCTGGAGAAGAAATCCTGGGCAAAATTTTCGTAGGTCAGTTCGGCACAATCGGCATCGGCGCCGCCGGCCCCGGCGTCTCCACCATCCAAACTGGCTTGATCGTCGGCATCGCCCATCCCAGCACCATTCTCCGTGTCACTGCCGCTGCCCGCGCCGCCACCAGCCGTCGAATTGCAGCCCAGCGAGACCGCCAGTCCAAACCAAGCAAGGATCATCCAGCTCCGCATCATGTATCTACTCCTCAGTGATCTGATGTTTGTCGCATAGCCTCGCACCGACACAAGCGTTGCGATTTCTTTTATGCCCGAAATTGCGGTATACGCCAGAGGCCTAGGCTGGGCAAGACCACCACCTACCTATCAATGTGCTGCCGACCCGCCACCCTTGCAGCCACCTGGATATGAGCGGCGCGCCCAATGGCGGCTGGATCGCGCCAGAGGCGTTTCTCGATCTTTAGCCAGGCTCGCCGCTGCTGTGAATCTTCGAGATAGGATCGGTATCGCCGCATGGGCAGCACGGTTTTTCCTACCAGATCGATCACTTCGAAGCCGCAGCGCTCCAGAAGCTTGACCACTTGAGATGGCGCGTAGGTGTGAAGCTCGAACTGTTCATCCGTATCCTTGGTCAGCCAATGTGTTTGGCCGCCGGCGATGAACGCTTCCATCTCTTTGGGTTGACCTCGCTCAAGGTAGTAATCCAGCGCCGCCCAGCGATTGTCGAAGGTGGCCACCAATACTCCGTCTTCGGTAAGACGCTTGCGGATTTGCTTCAATGCCTTGGGTGGTGAGGATGCGCAGCAGATCGGCTCGCCGAAGGCGACTGCGAGGGAGAACTCACCCTTGGGGAGGCTGGAAAGATCGCAGATATCTGCCTGGACGAAACTGCACCGTTCATCCAAGCCTGATTCGCCGAACTTTCGGCGGGCACGCTCGACCATGGCTCCGGAAATATCCACGCAAGTCACCGAAAAACCGCTCTTGGCTAGCTTCAAGCCCCACTTTCCAGTTCCGCAACCAAGATCCAGCACCGGCACGGCTGGGTTTGTGGGCAAATGTGCCTTGAGATGATCCCAGGTCAGCGTGTCGTGCCACAACCAATAGGCATTGTCGTAGATGTCGTCGTAGCGACCGGCGACGCGATCATGGTACCGTTGCACCGCGGGTTTATTTCGCTTGGCCATGGAATGATTGTAGGGGCGTGGTTATCGGATGCAATTAAACGCCAAGCCAGAGGATTGCCACCGGGCTACTTCTTGACCACCGAAATCAAATGCATGATCATGGCGGTTTCGGATTCTTGCACCAAGGATCCCAGGTTGATGAGGCACCCTACACCGAGGTATTGAACGATGCTCAAGGCGGTTGATCTGCGAAAAGGTAAGACGGTGATGTACGAAGGCGATCTCTATGTCGTGCATGAAGCGTCGCATGTCGCCAAGGGCAACAAGCGCAGCTACATGCAGGTCAAGCTCAAGAACATCAAGGCTGGCAACATCCAGGAGGTACGTTTCAGCGTCGATGACCGCCTGGAAACGCCGTTTATGGAGAGCAAGGAGTATGAATACCTCTATCCTGAAGGCGACAGTTTCGTCTTCATGGATACGACGACCTACGATCAGATCAACATCAGTGCCGAGCTAGTCGGCGACGCTGCCAAGTTCATGAAAGCCAATGAACAGGTCACCTGCCAAATGCATGACGAAGAAGTCATCGCGCTGGAACTGCCTATCGTCGTGGAATTAGAGATCACCGATACGCCGCCGGTGGTCAAGGGTGCCACCGCCACCAACCAACCCAAAGATGCCATCGTCGAAACAGGTGCCAAGGTGCGCGTGCCTGCGTTCATCGAACCAGGCGAGAAGATTCGCGTCGATTCCAGGACGGGCGACTATATCGAACGCGCAAAAGGCTAGTCAGCACCAACCAACTCGTACGCGATATACCAGCGAACTCGTGACATTCAAGCCGCGAGCAGACGAGAAAAACACTTCTTGAGCAAAAATATTTCGTGCTTGGCCAAGTATTTTTGTTGGTATGCTGGCTGTCGAGATTGCAATCTCGACGCAACGATCAACCACTCAATTCCGTCTGAACACATCATGACAGGTTGCAAAAACCTTCCAATCTCGTCCAATCTCAATGGATATGCGACGGTCTGCGACGCTCAATGGTAAAGAAATCGGCAACCAATGGACGATGATCGGCTTATCGTTGTCCACGGCACGCGCGGTGCGGACCACGACGCACGCATTTTGAAAGGTATCACATAGTAAGGCCAAAACCATGCTTCTTGCTTAAGAATCGCCGGTATGCGTGCAAGCGCCGCCTGATCACGTCCAGATGTTTTTCAAAACCGAGTGCGATCGCGATACCTTCACCGGCAACCAAGAGAAGTTTCTTGCTTGACGTGCTCGATGATCGAAGAGCGATTCGATCAGGACTGCATCGAAGCTTTTTGAACCCTATCGATGGTCGTTCAACAGAAGAATCGGCGCGCTTCGGAGCAGGCCTCGTGTCGGCGGGAGTTGAAACCAACAATTGCACTGCGTTTTTGCGGGCATAAAAATTGGAAAAATCTTTTGACAGCAGGGTTTACGTTGATACCATCGCATCGAGAAAGGAGGTGATCTCCATGGCGAAGAAACGTAAGAAGGCGGCAAAAAAAGCCAAGAAGGCCAAGAAGGCCAAGAAGGCTAAGAAGAAAACCGCAAAGAAGAAGACTAAGAAAGCCGCAAAGAAGAAGAAGAAGTAAAGTAGTTTGCCGGTCTCCCGAGGTGGTTCCTATCGAGCGCCACGGCAATGGGGACGACCCGGATCGGCACCCGATCTTGGAAGCAAGACGGATCCTTAGAGATGGAAGTTGCTTCGGCGCCACGGCAGCAGCTTCCATCTCTTTTTGCGCGCCTGGCGTCAGAGATGCAACTACAACGTCGCAATCCTGAATGCGGCCAGGGCAAGGGAGAGAGTCGCAGAGTATGCGAGATGCGTCTTCCTGGGCATATCGCGATTCTGTGGTTAGGGCCTGCAGAAGCGGCACCCGCGACGTCCCCCGTCTTTGGCGCTCTTCATGGATTCAAAATGAACCAGGTTGTCAGGCGATATTTGCTCGGCGAATTTGCAGTGGGGTTGATGGAAAACATTGGAGTTTCGTGAACCCACGTATAGGCCCTTCTTGGGCGCTTGCTCGGTGGCTTCTGGTTTCTCGGATGCAACCAGTTCCGCTTGCTCTTCCTCGTCGGGAACCAATCCGCGTTCCTGAATCTCTTCGAGAGACGGCTCGCCCGCAGCCGACCAAGCTCCGCCGACCAGATTGGCTGCTAAGACAACCGCATGATTGAGTCGCGCGGCACAGACATCGCTGCAGCGCTCATCCATCAATGAATAGTATTCATCAGCCCGGTCGAGCAACTGATCTCCACCAGTGATCTGCATCAATTCGACCACGTCGGCGTCGGCGGACGTCACGATGTCAAGATCTGCCAATGCAGCCATGAGCACCGCCCGCGTGCGGATGATCGGCTCGTTCACCGGGTCGTATTCGCTTAGGTCGATGGTGATCAACTCGGCATATCTGCTGCGATTGCGCCTGATCAGCTCAGCCGAAAAACGAGCGGCAACATCGCGGTGGGCGTAGTGCGGATGCCCCATACGCAAACGCCCAAGATGGAGATTTCCTGTCAATTTCCCGTCGTAGTTTGCTGTTGCAGCGAATGGGAAGGCGGCATCGGTGGCAAAATGAATCAGCGCCCCGGTCAGCCGAATAATTTCGTCTTGGGTTCCAGCGGCAAAACCATCGACCAGTTCTTTGTATTGATCTTCGACGACCCAGAGCAGAGTTCCGTTGCCACCGCGAATGCTCTGTTTGCCATACAGGCGTTTGGCGGCCGACCTGCGATTGGGGAAATTAAGCGCCGCTGCCATCCGGGCGTCGCGCGTCTGTTCCTTCGCAGCGACGTCCATGGCTACACGATGCCAGAGCGCCCTGCCTCGCTTGTTTTTGTCGTGCTTCCAGGCTGTGTCTGGTTCGACGGTTCGTTCTTGAAGATCTGCAATGCGATTCTGGAATAGCGGGGAAAGGGCCTTGGGCAGGAGTTCCACTGACTTACGGGCAACAATCCGCTGGGCATCAAGGCCCGACCCGTGAACATCGACGCAGGCAAAGAGCGATGGCATAGCCACCAGAATCCCCAGCTGAAGCAGTCCGCCCCGCATGGTCAATCCTCCCACGGTTTCACTAAATATCCTCTTGCCCGCCGATTACGGAGTTGATTCAATCAGCTCAGAGCGAGTTTCTATTATACTGGCGGCGATGAAGCTTGAGAAGAGTGTCCAAAAAATGCCGGCCGCAGGCATAAAAAGAAAGCGGCCAGCGCCCGCCACCTGCGACTCGGTCCGGGATGCCATGATTGTTGGCAGCGGCCCGCAATCGGCCAGCATTCACTTTCGGGCAGAATAGCCCTGCTTGGAGATTTGAACATTGCCCAGGTTGACTTGACCATCCCAAATGTTGAAACACGCTGCGGTCCGGCGGGCTACCTCCGGGTTGGATCGCAGGATGATGTCCATGTAGTCCACCTTGGGCAGATCCTCGGCCACACATTCTCGCACATACCATTCTTGAGCTTCGCCCATGCTCCCGGTGGGCCAGCAGGCAGTGCCCAGGCAGAATTCCGAACCATCAACCACGCCGATGACTTCAAAGGCTAAGTCCAACGACGCCGGCTCGTCTAGCTCAAACCGAAGACTGTAGGACACGCCGTTCCCCGAGGAAGGCTCGAACTGTCTGGCGTAAGTATTGCTAATGCCTGCAGCAAGCACATGACCCAACTGCTCGTCCTCGACCAGCATCACCGGATCCGGAGCATTTTCGGGCAAGACGGTGACCTCGCCAGATAGAGGGAACGTCTTGCTCCACAATGGCTGCGACCTCTCTGCATAGGGTGATGGATCGGCTGAGACAACCAGTTCGCAGCTGCCCTCCAACCTTGTAGTGCCTACGGGGAAGTGCTCGTCAGTCTCCTCTGTCCAGCGGTACGGGTACAGGTTCCGGCGGACTGGTCGATCGGGGTTGGTGGAACAGGGCAGCCAGCGATTCGCCCCGCGTGATAAGCTCTTGGGAAGTGGAATGCCATGCACTTTCTGGAACAACCCTAGCATGAACAGGTTCGACGTTCGCCGCTCGATATTGAGCATGATGGCCAAGGGATCGCCCCGGCGGACGACAGGCCTGACCTCAAATTCCACGCAGATCATCTGCTCGCAATAGTTGTCTAGTTGCTCGGGAGTTAGGCGATCCTTGTCCGCGAGCAAGCCCAGCAGTTCCGCCCATGTCTTCCGGTGCTGGGAAGCATCGGGCCCGAAACACTGTGACAAGGCTATGTCGGGGAGGACTAAGTCATCGCTAATCCTGTCAACCCAGACTCGATTCCGAAGCTCTGCCAGAGCGTCCACATCATCTGAGCGGGCAAGGGTGAGTAACTTTTCGTCCGACTCAAGTGTGTAGGTATATGAGTTTGGTTGAACGAGATGCGGCCGAAGCATGCGAACGACGCTGTAGAAGGCGAGCGTCCCAAGCCCTAGGATGCACATCAGCAGCCCCGTCCATACCATTGGCATGTTCATCTGCGATGCGCTCGATCTTCGCTTGGCTGGCAGGTCGCACTGCGGGCATGAATCAGAAGCTAGGCCGGTAAGTTTTTGGCTGCACTTGGGGCAGAACGATCCTCCGCCAATGCGCGTCGCCGCCCAGACGAGCATCATCCCCAGGAAAACTGCCATCGCTGCGCCGAGATTAAGCACTGGAGAAGACCCAGGGCCTATATACACAACTAATTGAGCAATCGCAGTCACAGATCATGTTTCGCTAAATACTACCAGGCTCGAGCAAGTAGCCTCGCGGGTTACGGTTTGTTGAGCCGCCTGCCATCGGTTTGGCAATGGGTGGCCTCGGACCGCGATCGCGGCGGGAAGATTACCAGCTATCGGGCAAGCGATTCTTGAAGGCCAGGCTTGCCAGGAGCCTCGCCCGCCCCGACTGCCGGCCTACAAATCCCGGGCGGCCGACGGATTGGCGATTCGCTGTCTGTGCGTTAGAATCCGGGGTCCAGCGATGGCGGTTTCGTGAGAGTGATCAGCCATTGGTGACAACCGGTGATGCCCATTGACGGCCGGGTCCCATGCAGTGGGTTCTGGAGGTAATGGGTCAGGGCGGAGACGCAGCAGCCCGCCTAAAGCGCTCAGGTGCCGTGGATCAACCTGGCCGTCAATGGGCCTCACCGGTAGGGCGTCAAAGAAGCAGCAGCTCCTCGTGCGAGACGGTCAATGGCCTACACGGTGCTAGCCCGGAAATACCGCAGCCGCAACTTTGACGAGTTGATAGGCCAAGACGCCGTAGCTACGACGTTGCGCAATGCGGTCGAGTCAGGCCGCATCCACCATGGCTACTTGTTCACCGGCACGCGCGGGGTCGGTAAGACTTCGACGGCACGAATTCTGGCAAAATCACTCAACTGCCTTAAGTCAGATGGGCCTACGATTTCTCCTTGCCTCGAGTGCGAGTCATGTCGGATGATCGCCGAGGGCGAGGACATCGACGTCGTTGAAATCGACGCAGCCTCAAACACGGGCGTGGACAATATCCGCGATCTGCGCAGCAACGCCGTCTATCGGCCAGCCCGGTCGCGATTCAAGGTCTATATCATCGACGAAGTCCACATGCTCAGCACCGGGGCTTTCAACGCACTGCTCAAGACTCTCGAAGAGCCGCCCGAGCACGTTAAGTTCATTCTGGCGACCACTGAAATTCAAAAGGTGCCAGCCACCATCCAGAGCCGATGTCAGCGTTTCGATTTTAGAAGTATCGATGCTGATACCATTGGCAAACATCTACGGAGTCTCCTCAAGGATGAAGGTATTGAAGCTGAAGACCTGGTCGTTCGCCGGGTAGCCCGGTTGGCCAACGGGTCGATGCGCGATGCGCTCTCCCTGCTCGATCAGCTATTGGCCTTCGGATCGGGAAAGCTCGACGAAGCCTTGATCGAGGAGATTCTCCCGGCTGCTCATGACGAAATGATCCTGGCTATGGTCGACCAAATCGGCGGGCAGGATCCTGCCGCAGCCTTGATGAGCGTCGAGAAGTGTCTGGGGTCGGGTCAAACGTCCGAACGCATGTGCGAAGCCTTGATGGACCATCTCCGCACGCTCATGCTTCTGAAGGTCTGCGGACCGGATACGGACTTGGTCGATGCTTCCTCCGCTATTCTTGAGCGATTGGTTGAACAGTCCAATCGCTTTGATGCAGCCACCTATGTCTACATGATCGCCCTGGTGCAGGAGCTTCGGCGGTCGATCAAATTCAGCGCAGCCGGCCGAGCGTTGATCGACGCCGCCGTCGTGCGACTCGCCCTGACTGAGCAGTTCAGTGACTTGAAGAAGGTGCTGTCCTCGGTGGCGTCGGCGCCCGCGACAAGCACGGGCACTGCCGATCAAAAAAAAAAGAGCGTCCCAGTAGCCGAAGATGAAGCGGGCCAGGTTGCCGTAGGGAAGGCCAACCCAGACTCATCGAAACGCGCCCTGCCGAGTGAGGCACAAGGGTCGGGCGAGCCGACTCCTGCTTTGGCAACAGAGGAATACCGCTCTGCGAAGGTAGGCGGGGCGGTAGCGTCGCCGATCACTGCGGAGACGAGGCAAAGAGTGTTGAACGATCCTGCGGTACGCAGGGCGATGGACCTGTTTGAAGGATCGCTGATCGAAATAACGCCGTCAGCAACGGCATCTGCCTTGAAAGATGCAAGCACGGATTCGACCAGCGATGAATCGCAACCAAGAGAGCAAGAGGAGTAGATTCTATGTTCGGGGGACTTGGCAACATCGCCGACCTTCTTAAGCAAGCCAAGAACATGAAGGGCCAACTCGACGAAGTGCAGTCAGAGATGGCCCATCAGCGGTACAGCGCTGATGCCGGAGGCGGCGCAGTCACGGCGACCGTGGACGGCAAAGGCACACTGGTGGACATCAAGATCAACGCCGATGCCACCGGCGACTTGGAGCTGCTCGAAGACATGATCAAGGCTTCGGTCGCTTCTGCCGCAAGAAAAGCCCAGGCCGCCATGCAGCAAGAGATGGCCAAGCTAACCGGCGGATTGAATATCCCAGGCCTGGGCGATCTGCTCGGTGGCGATGGCACACCCACCTGAGTATGACCGATCAGAAAGGTGATCCGGCATGGATCCGTCAGGGGTCGGCCCACTAGACAGGCTCAAAGAACAATTGAAGCGGCTTCCCGGCATTGGACCTCGCGGGGCAGAGCGCATCGCGTTTCATCTGCTGCGCGAGTCTCGCGACCAGGCGATGGCACTGGCCCATGCGATCAAAGAAGTCAAGGACGGTGTGCGGCACTGCCGCGTTTGTTACAACCTAGCCGAGCACGAATTGTGCAAGATATGTAGCAATCCCCACCGCGACCAATCTGAAGTTTGGGTGGTCGAGCAGCCCAAGGACGTAATCACCTTGGAGGGCAGCGGTTTAATTCGCGGCGTCTACCATGTGTTGATGGGACACGTCGCCCCGTTGGATGGGATCGATCCAGGCGATCTAACCATCGACGCCCTTGTTCAGCGGGTCCATCAGGGCGGCATCG
>JAJDDP010000159.1 GCA_029260235.1 Phycisphaerae bacterium
GGCCGGTGGCCGCCGTCATTTCCATCTGATCGAGCGGATCACGCAGCCTAGTGGCCTGCTGATCGACCGGTACAACGCTCTACTGGCGACCGAACCCAACGTCACTCCCGAGCGTGTCGCAACCGTCATCCACCCGGGGCCTAAAGAGATCATAAACCGGGCGCTGCCTACCTGCATGGACTGCCACGAAGACTTGGAGGACGACACTTCGCTGCCCGTGCTGTTTACTTTGCTGGATGAAATCGCTCATGCCGAGCTGCTGTATGTGGAGACAGCCAATCGTCTGGATCGAATGAGCCAGGGTGTTCTGCTGGTGGAAGACCAGCAATTCAAACTTGGCGATGCCAAGACACACTTGATCGCTCTGGCACCGCTTCAGCATACGCTGAGCAACGAAAAAGTTGGGGCTAAGGTTGCTGAATTGGTTGGCGTCTGCGATGAGATCAACGCAGAGCTAGACCAGCTCGAAGCCGGCCTCGATCATCGGCGAAAGCTGCTGATTCCTGTCTGGGGATTTGCGCTCGTGTTTGCGTTGATGTTCTACGTTCAGTTCAAGCGCCTCAAGGCCCGTTATGTAATCATGGGTGACAAGCCCTCGCCGAAACCTGGATCTCTAGCCGAACCTGAGCGCCGCACCTTCCTGGAGTGGATGATCGGGGCCGGCTCAGCGGTCGCCGCAGCCGCGTTGGCTATCCCCGGAGTGATGTATCTGTGGCCTGCAGCGCGCGGCGGTGGTGCCTCCAAAGTAGAGGTTGTCGGCGCCGACAAAATGAAACCGGGCGACAGCATCATGTTGCAAGTTGACGGCAAAGCCGTGGTTGTCGTGCTTGGTCGCTCGGGCTTCAAGGCATTCTCGGCCGTCTGCACGCACCTGGGCTGCTTGGTGACATGGGATTCAGCTGCAGGTGATTTCAAATGTCCGTGCCATGCCGCCGTGTTCGATGCAAACGGGAAGGTTGTTTCCGGTCCTCCGCCGGCACCGATGCCCGAGTATTCAGTCAATCAGGTAGGCGACAGCGTGTACGTCACCACCTAGTGGCGTCTCGAAATTGGTGACGTGAGTGCGATCCGCTTGGAGCAGTTCAATAGGGCGGTGTTTGCGAAAGGATTAAACCCCGATGGGTTTGAAACAAAGTGTTCGAACATTCTTCGACGACCGCTTCGACACAGAAACCGTACTGACCTTCGTCGATAAGCAGACCCACAAACGTCTGCCGCCGCATACTGGCTGGCTGCACGTCTTTGGCAGCTTGTCGCTGATTCTATTCATAAGCCAAACAATCACCGGCATTCTACTGCTGATCTATTATCGCCCAACGCCCGAGGAAGCCTACGAATCCATCAAGTACATCACCGCCCAAGCCCACTTTGGCTGGCTTTATCGCCAAGTTCATGCCTGGGGCGCCACCTTGATGATCGCCGCGGTCTTATTCCACATGATCCGCACCTACTTCATGGGCGCCTACAAGAAACCAAGGGAGCTCACTTGGGTAACCGGAACACTTCTGTTCATCGTCACCATTACGTTTGGGTTTACCGGATACTTGCTGCCCTGGAACCAGATCGCATTCTGGGCGACCACGGTAGGGACTGAGTCCGCCAACAAAGTGCCCTTCATCGGCCCTTGGCTGCAAGAGATGCTGCGCGGCGGGGAGACGGTCGGAGCCGAGACACTCTCACGATTCTTTGTGCTTCATGTGATTATTCTCCCTTGGATCATTGCGGGGTTGATTGCGGTACACCTGGTTCTGATGAGGATTAGTAACTTGGCTACCTTGGAACCGGTTGATCAGGAGAAGCCTCTTGATGCGAAACGCGGCATCCCTTTCTTTCCCGTACATGTCGCCAAAGAGGGGGTGGTGTTTGCCGTGTTGTTCGCCGTCCTCTTGACCCTGTCGGTGCTCGCGCCGTGGGAAATCGGCGAGCCGGCCGATCCGTTATCCACGCCCGCGCACATCAAGCCCGAGTGGTATTTCTTGCCCAGTTATCAGCTGCTCAAGTATTTTGAGGGGCCTTACGGCGCAGTGATCGGTATCTTCGCCTGCACTGTTCCGTTCGTGCTTCTCGTGTTTTGGCCATTCCTCGATCGAGGCAAAGAACGCCATCCCAAGAAGCGTCCCTTGGCCGTCGGGGTCGGGTTGCTGGGGCTGCTTGCTGCATTGTTCCTGGGATTCCTGGGGCATGTTTCTGAAACCAATCAGAGCTTCTTCGGCAAGGCATACCACATAGATTTGCTCGGCTGGCCCCATCAAGTCGAAGAAGGGGATTCAGAAGCAATCCCAGCTGAACACTGATAGTGCGGAGTTCTCGGCGATCAGCCCAGTTCTGTATCGAAGTAGTGCGCGAAGCCAGGCCGCCAGCACTTGCATGAGGCTCACAATCTCACTCAAGGGTGAGAGAATCCGAGCATGGGGGCGAGCGCTGGGCGAACTCCGCGTCAAGCCGTGGGTCGGCCGCTGACAAAGCTGACGGCAGAGGGTCGCCCGGATCAAGCTCCGCCTCCGCTGCACCCCTCGATTGGCAGGTCGGGCAAGCGCCACTGCTGCCAAAGGGGCATGGGGCAGGCAAAACCGGTCAACTTGAGGAGGGAGAAAGTTGTTTCCTCGCGGTCACATCAGGGCGCTGCCCATGGAGATGAGGATCAGAAGTTCAGCAAGAAGAAGACCCGAATTTGTACCCTGAGGAATTCCCGTCGCCCACACCACGAAGCGTCGTCGATTCCGTCATTCCGGTCTAGGTCACCAACTTCTCAGCCTCCGCTGATGGCAGGTCGATTCTTGGTTCGATGACGGATGATTCGTCCAGTCACCCGAAGCTCTCGCTTTCTGCCAGTCCTCCAGCCCAAGTCGGTCGGCACGCGTTGACCATGGCGGTTGGAGCGGTTGCTATGGTCGAGGGGTAGAATCGGATCTGCAGTCTCAGCGGCGTAAGTTCCTGGTGTAAGGCTTTAGCGCAAACAAAACCGCTTGCCAGGACCGACCGATTACCACTACACTCCTATCTCCGGGCCGCTTCTTCGATTGTTCGGATTGAACGACATTCTTGATGATTCACCCCAGTCGGTGTGGGTCCAGCTATCGGATCGGCGGCGTGAACTGTGGCTGTAATCATACGAACGCTGGGCGCGCAGAAATCTGATCCGCATGCCAAGCCTGAGCCGCAATCCTTTGGGGCTGCCGGGGCTCCTGAGGGCCTGTTGTGTGATGCCGATCGGAGGAACCACTGTCCCTGGTCAGACCTGTCAAGTGACGGTCTAAGTGAACACGGAGTTCTGATTGATGGCCGACGCGAATTCGACTGCCAGCGGGCACGGCATGGCGCGGGATCTTAGCGAGTCACAGCTGATTTTCCGCATAGCCGACGGGCCAGAGGATCAGTTCCAGGTTATCCGGTACCGAGGCACGGAAGGCCTATGCCAACTCTATCGCTTTGAGATCACCTTGGCATCGACTGAGGCCGGTCTCGGTGTCGAAGGTATGGAGGGGAAGCCGGCAGTTCTTGTCGCGGCGGCAGGGTCCGCAGCCCGTTCCTACTATGGCGTGGTGGCCAAGTTTGAGGTCACCGGCGAAACCCATGATTTGACTTACTTCCGCGTGGAACTGGTGCCCGCCTTGTGGCTGCTTACGCACCGGTACAACTCGCAGATTTTCTCCGAGCAAACGACTGAACAGATCATCACCGAAGTGGTGACTGCTGCCGGGATTTCCGCCGATAGGCTTCGTTTCGACCTGAAGGAGCCGCACACGCCGCGCGAGTACTGCGTGCAGTACCGGGAAACGGATTTCAACTTCGTAAGCCGCCTCATGGAAGAGGAGGGTATTTGGTGGTATTTCGAGCAACCAAAGCCAGAAGCAGCTTCAGGAGATGACGGGGGCAATGGGAGTAGCGCTGGCGGCGGGGGAGCCCAGTCTGACACGCTGGTGATCGTAGACTCCGAACAGCTCTACGCCGACATCGACCCGCCGCCCGAAGGTGCCGACGTCGACTGGGGATTAAACGAACTACCCTACCACCCTCAAACTGGACTGAATGTCGAATCAGAGCATGTATCTCGGTTCCGGCTAGGACGCGCGGTTCGCCCGGGAAAGGTGTTGCTTAGTGACTTCAATTTCGAAAAACCAGGGCTAAAACTTTGGTGTGAAGGGGACGCAGGGCGCGACTCGTCGTTGGAGTTCTTCGATTATCCAGGCGAGTTCACACTTCAAGCACGGGGTACTGAACTGGCGAAATTGCGAAGCCAGGAATTCGAAACCAGCCGGACGGTGGGCATTGGGATGAGCAACAGCCACCGGCTTCTCCCTGGCCGCACGTTCGGCTTGATTGAGCATCCAAACACGACGATCAACGACAGCTATTTGGTAACCCGGATCACGCACTACGGTTCGCAAGCGGTAGCCCGTGCAGCTGCCGACATATCAGGGGGTAATGGTGTCCTCGGTTCATCGATGCACCAAGCTGTATTGGCTGCCCGTGGACACGAGGACCAAACGGTACGCGATCTGGCTGAGGCAATGCTACAAATTGCCAGGCGACTCATGAGTGGCGATCCAACCGCTCACCGGAGTTTGACGGAATGGCTTTATCACGCAGGACAAGTCTCGCGTGACCTTTCAGCTATCGGCGCCGCCCTCGGAGCAAATCCGATGGAGGCTTTGTCCATCCCAAACCTGATGGATGACGGCCATGCTGGGCAGTTGAATGAACACGAAGGGCCTCTTTATGAGTGCCGCTTCGAGTGCATCCCTGCGTCTGTGGTCTATCGCCCTCCGAGGGTCACACCCTGGCCTATGATGCGCGGCTGCCAAACAGCCAAAGTTGTTGGCGAAGGTGGCGATGACTCCGAGGAGATTGTCACCGACAAGTACGGGCGGGTGAAGGTTCTATTCAATTGGGACCGTCGTGGGCACGAAAACAAGGGACAGTCCTGCTGGGTCCGGGTGGCCCAGGGTTCCGCCGGCGGCGGGTATGGCATGTTCTTCCTGCCGCGGATAGGGCACGAAGTCATCGTCGATTTTCTGGAGGGCGACCCTGACAAGCCCATCATCACTGGATGCGTCTATAACGACAACCACATGCCGCCCTACGAGCTTCCCAAAGAGAAGACCAAGAGCGTCATCAAGACCAATAGCACGCCGGGAGCCGAAGGTTTCAATGAGATCCGCTTCGAAGACAAGAAAGAGGCTGAGCAAATCTTCACCCACGCCCAGAAGGACCATGACCTGCGTGTGGAAAACGATGCGAAGGAACTCGTCGGCAACGACAAACATGTCATCATTGAAAACGACCGCTTCGATCACACTAAGAACGACCACCACGAGATCGTGGAAGCCAACCACACCGGTAAGGTAGCGGGGAACGTCAATAAGCTCATCGAAGGGAACCACCTCTATCAGGCCGATGGCGACAGGGCGAGCATGATCGGCGGAGCTCGCAAAGAGGACATCGCCAGCGACGATGATACGAAGGTCGGCGGTAACCGATCCCAGGAGGTCGCTCAAACACTATCCACCAAGGCAATGAAGATTCAGATCAAATCGGATACTGACTTTGGCGTGGACGCGACCAATTTTGGAGTCAAAGCGACTGCCGGAGCAGTAATCGAATGCCCGGGCGGAATATGCTTCAAAGCCGGGGGTAGCTTCATCCACTTGACGGCTGGCGCAGTCTTTATCTCGGGCCCCACGGTGATGATCAATAGCGGTGGCGCCGCCGTACCGGCCAACCCGGTCCAAGTGACCGCGCCGGTTGCTGGCGATCAACCAGAGGAAGCCACCGAAGCCAAGGAAGCTGACAAGGCTGACCCGGGAAAGGACAAGCAAGAATGGCCGGCTGGTCCGCCCTCGCCGCAAGCCGAAGCGCTGGCCAATGCAGCCGCGACCGGTGCCCCCTTCTGCCAGCTCTGTGAAGAAATGAAACAGGAGGAGGAAGAGGAGCAGGAAGCAGCCCTGTTGGAGATCCCACTCGAAGTTGAAAGCGCCGAGGCATCCGCGCCGCGAACGATTGACGTGACCTTCAACCAGGACGTGGACCCGGCCTGCCTTCAGGATCCAGATAAGAAATATCTTCGGTTTTTCTCGGTGGACGACGCAGGATACGGGACCCTTGCCCGGAACCCACACGAGGTGGTGCTGGCTGGCAACAAGGCCACTCTCACCTGGACCGAAGGCGACATGCTCAACGGGCATCCGGTTAGAGTCAGAGCCTCTGGGGACCTGCAAACTCTTGAAGGCGAAGAACTCGATCCGCGGCGCAGCATAGTGACGTGCGGAGGCAATGGGGTTGATCGAATCCAGTTTGAAGGGATCAAAGTCACGACTTCCCGCTCTGTGGCGCTGCTTTTCGACAAGGAAATTGCTACTGAGGACATCGAGTTCGAGGATGGCCGGAAGATCTCCGTCCAGTCGCCTGCAGCCTCCTCGCGATATCATGTGGAAGTCCTCAGCCCGACTCCGTGGAAGGGTCGCCCGGAGCAGGCGACGGTCCTCGGGAACAAGATCACCCTGCACTTCACGGGCAGGCCGTTTGCCGATGGGCAGCGGATTGTCGTTTATCCAGATGGCAAGGTGTGGGATAAGGATGGCCAATACTTCCTCATGTACAACCTCACTAATACGGACGACGACTGCCCCTATGTGGCAACAAACGTGAGCATCGGACCGAGCGGCGGGAGCGCGACCAACAGCTCAAGCGACTCGGGTTCCTCGGGACCGCTGACCGCTGAGGATCTGGAGAGGCAGCGTCAGGAGCGGCGGGAGCGCAGCGAGAGGGGTGGCGATGAGCATTAACGGCCTAGGCGAGCCTGGGGCGAGTTCCAGGATGGTTCTTGCCGGAGACAGCAATGGTTGACGAGGCAACAGCAACTGCGATTCACGACGCCCTATTCTGCGACGATGGGGCGAAGGTCTACGCGATTATCGACGCAGCCTCCTGCCCGGATCTGGAGGCCAAGTTCAAGGAGCATGGCCCCGAGCACGAGTGCCTCTTCGCCGGCAAGCTCAAACAGGATGTCGCTCAGGCGGCGCCCTATGTGGCCCTTCTCGAGCCGAAGTCTGATTTCACCCAGTGGGTGATCAGCGAAGGATGGGGCCAACACTGGGGGATCTTTGCGGCTGCACCGATGGAACTCAAATTCATGCACCGGCAGCTTCGTAAGTACCTGATGGTGCGCAACCCGGAGAATACGCCGGTGTACTTCCGGTACTACGATCCGCGCGTGTTCCGCGTCTACTTGCCGACCTGCACAGCCCAGGAGGCAGACCACATCTATGGCCAGACGCTTTGGTTTGCCATGGAGACCGCAGACGGCATCGGTCTATTGCGTTTCCCGCTGAGGAATGGGGTTCCCCGCAAGCGTCTTGTTCCCTTTGCACCGCCGACGCGGGCGTGACTGAAATGGAAAGTCGAACATGCTGAAGATTCGCCGCGAGCAATACGAAGCCCTGCGAGAAGCCTACCGCGATCTCTACGTTGACCGGACCTGCGACTACTTCCGACGCAATTGGGCTGACCAGACGGCGGATATGGAAGACGAGCAACTTGGCGACTTGGTTCGCGCCGCCCGCGAGCAGGCTGAGGGCTACGGCATCAATATCGAGGCGGATGTGGTCCGCTTCACCGAGGTCCGGCTGCTGCTGGGGAGTGATTTTGTGAGCTCCCCCCAATATCCATGGGCATACCCTACCCTGACCAATCATGACACCGATGGCACGATCAAGGTCGAGCAGATTGTCCGCGCAGCCACGAAAGCGCTAGACAAGAATGGAGGCGTTGCATGAGCGAGGAACCGAATCGCAGCTCAGCAAGACAGTTGGAGAACTCGCAGGCCTCTTCCGAAGCTTCAAGCGACGTGAGTACCGAAGATCCTGGCATTTGTCCGTTGGCGGGCAACCCGCCGCCCACGGATCCGTGCTTTCTCTACAAGATGGTGATCCGCGAAGAGCGGCCAGGTGCGCAGGATGAGCAAGACCGCAGAGACGAGCGGGATCCAGCCACGATCGACGCAGAGATACGAGACAAGCAGATAGAACTTTGGGACAAACGCACTCTAATCGATGATTTATTGCTGGGTAATGACGAAGATGTGGGGGAGGGCTGGAACGGCGCATATCTGAACCTCTTGAAGGGCCAGCGCGACCAATTACAGGGAGAACTTCTCATTTTGGTGGCGGAACGGAGCAGGGCCAATCCCTTCACCGTGGAATCACCCTCAACCAAGGTACGGGAGTTCACCATCCTCAAACAGCTCCCAGCCAGCTACGAGTCCCAGAAGCAGGCCTCCAAGGAAATACTTGAGGAATTGCGTGTTGAACTCCAGGTTCTCATGCACCAATGGCATGTGGTTCACACTGAGCACGAGCAGGCAAAAAAGACGCTTCTGGATTTGAGCAAGGATCTTGAAGAGCTTGCCACCGAAAGGAATACGCGCTCGGCAGTCAAGGAAGCAGCGAGGGCTGAGTTTGAGCAGGCAGATCGGGAGAACCGCCAGTACGAAGCCAAAGGAAGTCATAGCAAGAAAAGGTCGTGGAAAGGTTTTAAGCGTGGGCTAAAGAAGCTTACCCGCCGCTCCCCACAACAGAAACTCAACAAAGCCCGCACGAAGCGCGACAAAGCAAATCAGAAGTTCCAGGACGCAGACCACGCATACAACAACCAAGCGCGCGGCGGCTATGCAGCAGCCAAGCAAAGCGAGGAAACCAAGCGGGCGGAGGGGTACGATCTAGTCCTTGAAATTCGGGCAAAGATCGCAGAAATCGAGGCGCAGGAGGCTTCGGTCCTTGAGATCATCAATACGCTTGGGCGCGGCGAACGAACCATACAGATGGTTGGCGGTGCGGGCGGCAAGTGGTGGACGCCTTGGAACCTCAATCAATATTCGTGGGAGACAGAGAAGAAGGGCGAGGAATGGGAAACTTCGGGACCTAGCGATGACGAAGATACACCCGAAGTTTCTGTCACCGTGGACACCGACAACAAACCCGAGGCGCCTGCGGAAGGTTATCGCGAGTACTGTGATAGGCCCATAAGGAATCGTGGAGGGGATCATCCCACGCTGCGGGCCTATGAATCCCAAAATGAGTTTCTCAACACCGATGTGGTTGATGCCGAGGGTCCCGGCGGGAGCCTGAAATTCAAAGTCTGGCAGTTTCGCCAGTTTGATGAAGGCGCCGAGAAGGTCGAATGGGCCAAGATTGGTTTTGGGGCATCGCTGAAAATAGTAAAGACCTTCTTCCGGTTGTTGGAATGGGTCATGTCGGGCAAACCGAAGAAACGCCGCTACGTCGTCGATGCTGCCACCTGCGGATTCTATGAGGTGGGTGGAGAATTGCATGCTACCGGCGGCGCGGGCAATCACGCCACGATACTGAGGCAGAAGATAGAAGTATTCCCCGCTGACAGCTGGCAAATCGCGATCAAAGCCAGTTCCTTCGCCGGTACGGGGTACGAGTACGAGCAAAAACGTCAGGATGCCAGTAGGCCTCAAGGGGAAACCGGCAACCTGGAGTACCAAAGCAGCGGATCAAACAAGGAAGACACCACGAGCGAGACCTTCAGCCAAAATACCATGTGGGGCACCCAATCGACCACGACCACGACCTCGGACATCGTCGGGCGAGGGGGCGGCTCGGACAAGAATATTCACGAGGTCAAGGAGGTTACGCGCGACGGCAGCAGCGTCACGACTGACACCACCGGCAGCGGCACCTTTAGGGGCGAGAGCTACTCGGGGGCTTACCATGAAGATGCAACGCTCGACGCCACAGGCAATAAGCAATCAGGCCATACGCGAACGGTTGACGAATCGGGCAAGCTGACAGCAGATGGACCAGTCGAAAGTTCGACTCGCGGGCCAAGCCTCTCCAGGGCGCCCTCGATGCCAGGTTCCTTCTTCCCAATGTGTCCAGTAGATATCTCGTTCTATCGCAACGACAAAGAAGATGAAGTGACTCAGAACATCAAGAGCGCCGTCGGTACCATCGTCTTCCTTATCCGCAAGACCGCCGACTGCGTCGGTCGTGTCGGGAACATCGTGCCTTCGATGGGCTGGAAATTCGGCTTCCAGGCCGACTTCCTGGCTGGTAAGTTGAGCTACCTCAACCAGTTTCGCGAGCACACCGACTATCAGGTGTACATGTACCGGCGAGGCGAACTAGATATCACCATCGTTTCGCTGAAGGTTTACATTTTCGGTGGCTTTTGGGTCGAGTTCATCATCGGCGAGATCAAGTTTGGCGCTGAGATCAACATAAACGGCAAGGTGGGAATTAAGGGTCAAATCGAGAACACCCACCCCGACGCCCAAAACTCGGTCAACGTCGGCTTTGGACCCACAGGGAGCATCGGCTGCGGCGGCGAGATCATGCTGGTCGTCGGCTCTCCCGACTGGTGCAAGGCGGCAGGCGGAGTCAAGACTTCGATTAGCGCCGAGGGGATGTGGTGGCTCAAGCATACCGAAGGGCCGCACTTTGACTATGAATTCAAGTTCGATGGCGTGAAGTTTTACCTGGTCGCGAATCTTGTCTTGGTCGGCTCTTGGGAAAGGGTCTGGAAAGTTGCCAAGGAGAGAACCATTAAGAAAGGTCGTATTCCCGAAGCCTTCGACAGCAAAGATCTAGAAGAGCAGAGCGCCGAGATGGATCGGCATTACCAGGAAGATATGGTAAAGGCTCATGAGACTGAGCAGAGAATGTTGCGAGAAGCAGGGAAAACCCCAGAGACGAGAACCAGGGAACGACAGGCGAGAATTGATCGCGACAATGAAAGAGACCGCCAGCAACAGCAGGATGCTCTCGATAATGTTGAGGTCATCTAGTACGGGCTTGAACCAAGACGCGCTGGGACGTGGGGCGACACTGCTAGCAGGCAAACGGCCCGGGCTGCGGAGGAATGAATGCCAGTAGACATCAAGCAACATGGAATCATCATCGAGGCCGAGGTCGATAAGTGTACCGTTGAGATTTATCTCAACGATATTCCTATTGGGCTTTGCGGTGTAGGCGGCAGTCTAAAACTCAGCCGACCGGTACACGAATACCTGATCGATGGCGAGAACGAACTGGCAGTGCTGATCAACCCGGGAGACAAGCCTTCGGGAGCATCAAGTGCGAGCAATGGACCGCGACCCGCTGAAGGGGCTCAACCTCCTGCCAGCCCGGTACTAGATGCCTTTCTGGGTGAAGAGGAGGACGAACAGGGTGATGCGGAAAAGGAAATCTTTTCCGACATGGACAGGGATGATGAGCCTGCCAGAGAAACAAAAGAGGAAGGCGACTCGCGACCCTCAGAATTGAGGGGCTTGACTGATCGGGATTTCCGGCACAAGTCGGAAGCAGCCGTGGACGGAGGCGACGATCCGGGTAGCCCAAAGGAGGGTCTGTCGGTAAGGGAAGAGGCCGTCTGTTTGGTCCGGCTCTCGCGTTACAGCGTAGGGTCGATGGCTATGGACGGCTCGGGGGAACCGATGATTCAACTTGCCTGGCGCGCCCGTGACGAAGAGACCCGATTGTCCAATGCCCGCGTACCATTCCCCCGCTGGTTGCGGAACAAGAGAGACCTGGGCAACATGTTCGGCCCGTATCACTGGCAGAATGCCTCGAAGCTAACGCTCGATGGTCCGACTTCCGACGGAGCCACAGGAATTGTCCAGATGATTCGCCAAGCCCTCGAGGATGGCGACCCCGATCCGATCATGGGAGCATCGCGGGAACGCTTCAAGGAGATCGCCAACGCCTACGGGATCTCGGAGCAGGAGCGCGTCGACATGCTGCGTCAGCTGCTGGAGATGCAGCGAAATAAGCCCGAGTGGCTCTTCGAGACGCCCGAGAATGAGAGCTATGATTTTCGATTGGTGGCTGACAACCGGATGATCGAATGCCTGGGACCGGATTGGAGGCCGATCATCCGGCAAGTGCCCGGATCGGAGGATGGTCGATTCCTGTTCCCGATGCTCCTGGGGCGCAAGCAGGGCAAGTGGTTCATCATGCGTTGAGCACGGCCTTCCAGAAGGTCCAGCAAGCAGGCAGCGGAGTTGGCAACGAGTTCGTGTGGAGGTAAGTGGCTATGGCATCACCGAGTGCAATGGGAGCGTACTACGAGGATTTCCCCAAACCTCCGGAAGAACCACCGCCTGGTGCCTCAGTGGAACAACTTGTTCAATTCAACGTGGACATGGCGAAGTTCGAGGAGGATAAAGCCGCCCACGAGGAAGAGTACGGTCCACCCCCAGAGCCCGATCCCGTAGTCCCGCCTGCACCGCCTTCTGGTGGTGGAGGGGGTGGCGGAGGCGGTGGGGGATCAGGCAAGCCAGCTGCCCGCATCGGTGACATGTACGCCCACGGCGGCGCCATTGTCGGTTTTTGCCCCACCGTTCTCATCGGCGGCAAGCCAGCCGCCCGGGTGACGGACATGCACGTCTGCCCAATGGTCACTGGAGTCGTGCCGCATGTTGGCGGGCCAATTCTACCGCCCGGGGCTGTCAAAGTCTTGATAGGCGGAGTGCCCGCGGCTCGGATGAGTGACAAGTCGACCTGCGTCGGCCCGCCAGACACAATCGCCCAAGGAGAGTTCACCGTTTTTATCGGATGAAGAATCAGGTTTTGTAATGCTCTCGACGCTGCCAGAGCTTCCGAACCGCATGAGCGCGTGCTACGATCCAACAAATCATAGGCTAAGGGACAGCGTGTTGCGTGCTATCACGCACATGGTGGACCCGCGTGACCACCCTGAATGTGTTGACAAATGTCCCCTGGCGCCCCTGGCCAGAACGCAGGATCCTGCGTGAGAACGGTCCTACGCTCCCATTATCGGGTCAAACGCATAGCCCACAGTGGAGCCTGGCCAGCCCGTCTGGCACGGGAGTTGCAGGCATTATGGGCGCATGGCTAACAAGCCCAGAGGAGGCCCCAAGTACGGGTCTTCCCGGCCCTCGTCATCGCGATTCTGGATGGACCGGCGTCAGCGGTGGGGAGGTGACTTTCTGAAGGCTAGAAATGCCGCCCACACCAGACAGGCAAGTTGAAGCAATGCGTGTGAAGCTTTATACGCGGAGTATGTGGGCAGTGATGGCGGCGGCTCACATCCCAGCACTTCTGTCGCTCACCCGCGAAGCACTTGAGAGCGGTTTAGATCCAAGCAGGGTCTCCGTCTTAGTCGGTCTTTCGATGGCGACGCTGTTCTGCATGCTCAAGCTGTGGGGCGTCCGCTGCTTGCGGCTGGCCACCGATAGGCGCTCGCTGATCACCATCGCGGCCGCTGTGATGTTAATTCACGCCGAGGCGATCACGTCCCACTACGACGAAGAGACCTTGCCGAAGAGTTTCTCTATCGCTGGGTCCGTGTTGTTTGTCGGCGGACTGTCACGGGTTCAATCATTGGTGCGGTCACTTGGCTCGGCCGCGCCCTCGCGGTCGTTGCAGGCACTGGCCATGCTGGCCTCAACCCATTCCCCGGGTAGCAATGCCTTCGCACCCTTTCACAATCTGGTTGCACCCCGCGTACGCATTCCGCGTGCTCCCCCCGTCTGAAGCATCATCTCCCAGTGCTCCTCCACAGCGTGGTGGATGCAGACAGATTCCTGCCTTGTTCAGATAGGGATCATTCAATCGAGCGATAATGCCAGGCAGCAAGAGCGTTGCGCCGTAGAGCGCGGAGGCAATGAATGCGATGACACAGTCAAATGCTTACCATCAAGACAACCCAACAGTGGACCGAGTTCGCCCACAAGCTCGAGCGCGTCAACGGGCAGTGATCTTGGTAAACACCGGCTCGCCAGAGCACCCGGACGCAGAATCGGTGCGGCGATATTTGGCAGAATTCCTGAGTGATCCGCTGGTAATCCAATTGCCTGCTGGCTTGGGTTGGCTCCAGTCCGCGTTGGGGCACACCATTGCCCGTTTCCGAGCAGCTCACTCAAGTAAGCTGTACAGCACCATCTGGACAGATCAAGGTTCTCCCCTCGTTGCCACGATGCAGCGAATCGCTTCTGAGCTTGAGTCCTCGCTTCCAAAGGGTTGGAAGGTCTTTTCGGCCATGCGCTACGGCCAGCCCAGCATTATGGAGACGATGGCGACGATTCGGGAGTTGGGCATAGAGGAAATAGTTGTAGTCCCGATGTTTCCTCAGTTCAGCTGTGCTACTTCAGGATCGGTGATCCGTGAGACTTACCGCGCCCTGCGGGAAGTGGGTGAGCACCTAAGCGTTACGACGCGCGCGGCCTGGTATGACGACATCGGCTACATCAATGCCCAAGTGGGATTTTTGGCAGACTATGTTCAAGCCAATGGTCTTACACCTGAGAACAGCTACCTGCTTTTCTCGGCGCACGGCCTTCCCGTGTCCTACATCAAGCGCGGAGATCCGTATCGGCGCCACATACAGCGCACGGTAGAGCTTTTGACGGAGCGATTAGGCTGGCCGACCGACAGATTATCATTGTCGTTTCAAAGCAGGCTGGGACCGTCTCGGTGGCTTGAACCCGACACTGAGGTACGCCTGGCTGAGTTAGCTGATTCTGGAGAAAATCAGGTTGTTGTTTGTCCGATCAGCTTCACCGTTGACTGCCTGGAAACGTTAGAGGAGATCGGCGTTCGCTACCGCGAAAAGTTTGAACTCAAAGGCGGACGCCTCTGGCTTTGCCCGTGCCTCAACACACACGAATCGATTATTTCGGCGTTGAAGAGCTTGGTGTTGCGTGGTCCGCAGCCCATCACGTCGTGGGGGTCGGATTTTGTGCCTCTCATGGCTACTGAACCCAAGGAGGAGAAAGCGACGGATGGTGATTTGAAGTCGCTAGTGATGATCGGCGCCTCGCTGCCAAACCGCGTCGGGCCAGGCCGCGGACCTCGGATGCACCATACAGAAGCCGCCGACCTCTGCTGCGTAAAGAAATCGCACGAAGAAGTACACGCTTTCCTGGAGCAGATCCGGAAGGAAGGCAATTTCACCGAAGCATTCGTATGGAACACCTGCCACCGATACGAGTTCTACGGTTGGCTAAAGAACCCCGAAGATGTGGCAGACCGCGAGTGTGTCATAGGCCGAACCTGGCACCAACTTTTTGGAGCCCACCCCGACGGCTTGGGCGTCAATGTTCTCTTTGGGGCTGATGCTTGGCGTCATCACATGCGCACCGTTGCCGGCCTTAATAGCGGCCTGCCTGGCGATAGGGATGTAAGCGAACAATTGCGGACTGCATGCCGCTTGGCTGGTCACGCTGGCACAGCCGGCCCGCGATCTTACAACCTCGTCGAACAGGCTATGTCTTCGGAGCGAGAGTTGAGGCAAGAAACCGCTTGGGGACAGTATCATCCTGGCTATTGTCTAGCCGCCTTCCACCAGATTCGTCGAGCTGCTGGTCTTGAGCCAGCCGACTGCCGTTACGCGGTCATCGGTGGATCAACGACATCGCGGGCAGTGCTGGAGATGCTGGCTGATGAATTCGGCGTGTCTAAGCGGCAGATGACGATCATCTATCGAGGGCACAAAGGAGGACAGATGAAGCTCCTCCGCTCGGCCATCGGCAACGGCAGGCGCGTGCGGGTGCATGCCTATAGCGAGCGGGCTGTCATCGACAATCTTGCTGACGCGGATGTCGTCTTTATCGGCACAGATCGAAATGAACCGATTCTCAAAGCTGAGGCGTTGCGCGGGGTCCGCGACTTCGATCAGCACCCGCTGACGGTGATCGATTTCAACACCCTCGGTTCTACCCGCGGACTAGAGACGATCGACGGTGTTACGCTCTGGAAAGCAGATCGACTGGAACACGAGGTCGATGCGTATGCTGACACTATCTGCGTACAGAAGGGTTTTATTTGTGCCGTACAGGAAGCAGATGAGTGGATAGAGAAGCGAGTGCCGGTTGTCTCGCCGCCTTACCCTGAGCTGCCGTGCAAGGGCGGTGTCAGGTCAACGCCTTCTGAGTGTGCCCACTGCAAGCGCAACCGATGTGGCGGAACTGCTGATGTGGAAGGGGCTGTTTGATGCAAACCGAAATGGAAAAGATCGATTTGTCGGTATTTCGTCGGTACTCAGGCCTATCTCTGCCACGCCACGTGTCCTATCCGATGCCAAACGCATGGCATGAAATGGGCGCAGGGCAGGCCGAGGCTATGCTGCAGGATACCCGCCAAGAAGCTGCGTGCAACGACTTGTCGCTGTACATTCATGTGCCTTTTTGCGAACGGCTCTGCCGATATTGTGCATGCACGCGCGTCGTGCAAAGAAAGACTGCTCCCGGGGCGACGGACCGCACAGCCCATTACGTCGCGGCGTTGGCCACAGAGATCCGGCTGTCGGCTGCACGTATGGGCGGCAAGAAGCGGGTTCGTCAAATCCATTGGGGCGGCGGCACGCCAACCTACTTGACCATCGAGCAAATCAAACGTCTGCACGACGCTATGGCCGACGCTTTTGAAATTTTGCCCGACGCGGAGATCGCCATCGAGATTGACCCGCGGGTTGTGACGACTCCTGTTCTTGAATCGCTGCGGGGGATGGGCTTTGCCCGCGTTTCACTCGGCGTGCAAGATTTCGATGCGACCGTGCAGAAGCACGTTCACCGGGTCCAGCCATTTGAAATGGTCCGCGACACGGTGCAAGCATGCCGAACACTGGGCTTTGAGAGCATCAACTTCGATCTGATTTACGGGCTACCCTACCAGACCATCGATACAGTAACCGATGCAATCGAAAGGACGATTGAGCTCTCGCCTGATCGCATAGCCTTCTACCACTACGCACAGATTCCCGAAAAAATCGCCACCCAGCGGGGCTTGGATTACACCAAACTGCCCGACAGCGAAACCAAGCTGGAGATGTTCCTGACCGGGTTGCGGAAATTTCGCTCCGCAGGTTATCTGTTCATAGGGCTTGACCACTTTGCAAAGCCTGATGAACAGCTGGCGGTCGCCATGGACAAGGGAACTCTCCAGCGCAACTTCCAGGGAATGACCACCGGCGGCGGGCTCGACCTGATCGGGCTGGGTGCGTCGTCGATCAGCCAACTGGCGGATGTCGGGTTCTTACAGAACATCCACGACACCGACGAGTACATAGCCTGCATGAGGCGTGGTGAATCACCCATCCGCCGTGGTCAAAAGCTCACATTTGACGATTCAGTTCGGCAGGCGGTTATCAGCCAGCTATACTGTACCGCAGAGGTTCGACCGGGCGAGATAGAGAAACGCTTCGACATCGTGTTTGCCGAATACTTCGCCCATGAGATGGAAATCATGCGAGAGTTGGAAGGTGACGGCCTGATCAGTGTGACAGCTGACGGCGGCGTTTTGGTGACTCTCCCACTCGGGCGCGTCTTGGTCCGCAACGTGGCCGGCGTCTTTGACGCATACCTAGAGCGAGATGCCTACCGCGTCGGTGACCGACGCTGTTTCTCAGCCAGCGCTTAAGCGCGGAGTAAGAAGAAATGCTCAAGAACGACCTCTTGCTACGAGCGGCACGGCGCGAACGGACCGAAAGAACGCCGGTCTGGATGATGCGGCAAGCCGGCCGGTTCGATCCGCAGTATCGCGAGCTGCGACAGAAGACCAAGTTACCGCTTGAACGAATGTTCCGCACACCTGAACTAGCCGCCGAAATCTCACTGCTCCCCAAGCGAATCGGCGTGGACGCCATCATCTTCTATCAAGATATTTTGACGCCGCTGGCACCGATGGGTGCTGAGTTCATCTTTCGTCCCGGTCCAGTACTCGAATCCCCGCCGCGCACCTGCAGCGACATTGAAGCGCTTCGGCAATATGACCCTTGCGAGAAACTCGGGTTCGTTACAGAGACATTGCGACTGATTCGCGATTCGCTCGCCGGCGACCTGCCCCTGCTCGGTTTCGCAGGGGCGCCACTAACGCTGGCATTCTTCATCCTTGAGGGCAAAAGCCCCGGGAAGCAGCCTGCGAACGCCCGTCGCTTGATGCGGACCGAGCCTGCAGTATTGCACCTTCTGCTAGACCGCCTCGCCGACATGACAGCAGATTACTTGGCGATGCAGATCGATGCCGGGGTCGATGCGGTTCAGTTGTTTGAATCTGTCGGTGACTTGCTCTTGGAAGAAGAGTATCGCGAGTTTGCCCATCCCTACCACGTCAAGATACTCTCACGGCTAAGCCGGAAAGTTCCGACCATCCTCTTCGTCAAGCAGCAACCTTGGGTTGATATGATGGCCACCTCGGGCGCCGACGTTCTGAGCGTGGGAACTTGTGTCGATCTCGCCGACGCGCAGCGGCGTTTGGGCGGCAAGGTCGCGTTTCAAGGGAATGTGGATAACCGTCTACTGGTGTCTGGATCGATGGATGTAATCGACCGGGCCGTTAGGGAATGTATCGACGCCGGCGGGCAAGAAGGGCACATACTGAACCTCAGCCATGGCCTGCTTCCAGAGACACCGTTTGATAACGCCTGCCGCTTCATCGAAACGTGCCGGGCCACAGTCGCCCACAGCGAGAGGAAGACGAGTAGAGCCATACAAGAAGCGTAGCAAACGTCGAACAGTGCATGATGGATGCGCGCTTGTCCTGTTCTGATATGAATGGACTGAGTGTCATGGACGCGATTACCAAAAACACCATAGTGGTCGGCGGGGGGATCAGCGGCCTAACCGTTGCGTGGAAGCTGAAGAGGGCCGGTATCGACGTCGCTTTGCTAGAATCAAACAGTCAGGTGGGCGGTTGCATGCGCACCGAACACCGCGACGGGTTCCTGCTGGAGAAGGGGCCGTTCAACGTGATCGTCCGTGATCCCGCTTTCGAGGAGCTGCTGGAAGATTTTTCAGACAAGTTGTCGGTGGTACAGGCCAGTAGCGAAGCTCGGTCCCGCTTCATCTATCGCCAGGGGCGGCTCATGGCTGTCCCCAGCAACCCAATTGCTCTCGCCCGGACGCCGATGCTGAGTCTTCGTGCCAAATGCCGATTGCTCATGGGCCTGCTGGCTAGTCGGCGCCCGACTTCAGAGGAATGGTCCATCCAAGACTTCGCTGTTCGTCGTCTGGGCGGTGAAGTTTCAGAAACCCTGGTTAGTGCCTTCATTGCGGGGATCATCGCGGGAGACATTAGCAAGCTCAGCCTCAATGCTTGCTTCCCCTCCATTGCTGACTTTGATCGCCATGCTCGAAGCCCGATTGGCTACGGTATCTCCAAAGCGTTGGGCAGAAAGGGCCAGAAGCACAAGCGTCGTTGGCGGGGACTAGTCAGCATAGACGGGGGCCTTGGTGCCATCGCTGAGGCCATAGGCGCCTCCCTCGGTAACGATCTCCATACCCATTGTCATGTCGGCAGTATCGATCGCAAGCCGGGGGGATTCACGCTCTCAGGCGACATGGGCAATGGAAGAGCTCAAACGTTCCACTGCAGCCGCTTGGTGATGGCCTCGCCCGTCGCAGCAGCCGGACGATTGCTAGAGCCGCTGACCCATAAGGCGGTGGAGGAAATGAGATCCATTGAGAGTGCATCGCTCACCGTTGTGAACATGGCTTTTCGTGCCGAAGATGTGGAACACCCGATGCGCGGATTTGGATTCCTTGTTCCAAGCAACGAGCCCGATTTTCCATTGATGGGCATGCTCTGGGCCGACAGTGCCTTCCCGCATCATGGAAGAGAAGGCCATCGTTTGGTACGATTGTTCATGGGAGGTAGCCGAACTCCGGATATCAATTCAATGAGTGACGACAATCTCCTCGAGATCGCTCGGTCTCCGCTGCGTGATCTTCTGGGGATCAAAGGGGAGCCAACGCTCACTGATATCTGCCCCTATCCGGGCGCGATTCCGCAGTACCATTTCGGACATCGTGAGAAAGTCGAGCGCATCAAGGCTGCCGTCGCCGCTGTTCCGGGATTGCACCTCGCCGGTAACTACCTTGGTGGAGTGTCAATTAATGACTGCGTTCGTGTCGGCAAGGAGGTCGCCGAGTCGCTGATTAACGAAGAATGCCCCGCCGTGACACCGCAGCCCCAAGGGGCCGGTGAGCACATTGATAGTTCGAGAGGATTTGCCCATGCAAACAGCAAGTGAGCTGCCTCGCCCGCTGCGACGACCTCGCAGACTGCGGCGCAACCAGACAATTCGCAGCATGTTGCGCGAAACGCGTTTGACGCCTGATCGGCTTGTTCTGCCCCTGTTCATTATTGATGGGGACAATCGATCCGAAGCGATAACCTCCATGCCAGGCCACGCCCGCGAATCCATCGATAACGTCATCAAACGCTGCCGCGAGGCTAGGTCACTGGGCGTGAACGCGTTCGCCCTTTTCCCAGCTATCGATCCTGCCCTCAAGTCGCCCGAGGCCCAAGAAGCAGTCAATCCAGAGAACCTGCTTTGCCGAGCCGTGCGAGCGATCAAGGAGTGCATTGCGGACGCTTACCTAGTCACCGACATCGCCCTTGATCCCTATTCGAGCATGGGCCACGACGGACTGGTCAGCCCCAGCGGCGAGATCCTCAATGACGAGACGGTGGATATCTTGGCCCAGATGGGAGTCCTTCACGCCAAATGTGGTGCCGACATGGTCGCTCCATCCGACATGATGGACGGGCGCATCGGGGCCATTCGCGCAGCACTTGATAGTGCCGGATCTACCGACACAGCTATATTGAGTTACACAGCTAAGTACGCATCCGCCTTCTATGGCCCGTTTCGAGAGGCGCTGGATTCGGCGCCGGTGCATGCGGACAACATTCCTGGCGACAAGAAAACCTACCAGATGGACCCAGCCAACGCCCGTGAGGCGACGATTGAAGCAATCCTCGATGTCGCTGAAGGCGCGGACATCTTGATGGTCAAACCTGCCCTGCCTTACCTGGACATCATCGGCCGCCTGCGCCGAGAAACAGACCTCCCGGTGGCCGCCTACCATGTCAGCGGCGAGTACGCGATGGTCAAAGCAGCGGCCAAGATGGGTTGGCTGGATGAGCGCGCCTGCATGACCGAGTCGCTCACCGGGATCGCCCGCGCGGGTGCTGACACCATCTTCACGTACGCGGCCATGGAATATGCTCGATGGTACGGCGACTCGCATTCGTAACTTTGTGACGGCAGAGATACTTGGGAAGCGACGGTTAGTCAGCTGACCGGCGGGCGGCTATTGCCGTTGCCAGCGCATCGAAGCTCGGTGCGGGTGATTCCAGCCAGGGTTCTCGCCCAATCTTGCGCAGAGCAGCCGAAGTGGTCGATCCAATACTAGCGAATGGCAAGTCCAATGGGCCCGCCGCCCGAACGGCCGACGGGCTGGCTACGGACACAACTTCAACTCGGGCGATGACGCTGCGGTCAAAGTCGCGTTTCACCGTCTCATACAGAACCGGGCACTGCACCTGTACACCGCTCCAAGCCTCGCGCTGCGTCGCTTGCGAGGAACGCGGATAACAGACCGTCCCGCAAGTCACCATAGAACGCAGAACTGCGAACAGACTGTCGCCGTCACCCGAGCCCATCAGTCCCACGCGCATGCCATGCTGGACGGCAGTTTCTCGGGATGGTTCACCAACCACTGCAACTTGAGGAATGCGCGCCGCTTCACACGCAGCAGCCTCTATAGCAAACGGACTGGTCAGCACCAACCAATCATCGGGGCCCAGTCTTTCGATGAACCTGCGGGCATCTTCAAAGACGTGTCGCTCTAGAACCGGCTCTAACACGGCGGTCAAGCCATGCTCTCGCAACGCGGTTGAGAGCGGCCCGTTATTCGATTCGTCGCGCGTAACCCAAACCCTCATGCCTATCCCTTGAGTTCGGGCATCAACCGTTGTGCCAGAGTCTCCCCAACGGCCTTTGGATCTTCGCCTGACTCAGTGCCCTCAACCTCGCGTGCAAGATCGTCGCTAAACAGCCGGGCGTGCAGTGTGACCAAATTTCCTCCGACATGGGCCAGGGCGCCAACTGGAGTGTGACATCCGGCGTTGATTGCCCGAAGGAATGCCCGTTCAGCCGACACTGCCCTGCGCGTCGGCGTGTGATCCAGAACCGCCGCTAGCTTCGCGGCCTGCGCATCCCTTCGAGTCTGAACAGCCAGGGCGCCCTGAGCCGGCGCCGGAACGAACCGATCTGGTGGCAGCTCAATCACGCGTGGGTATTCGATGCCCAATCGCTTCAGTCCGGCTGCTGCCAGCACCACGGCATCTAGATTCTCTGTGTCGATTTTTGTTATCCGCGTGGGTACGTTGCCCCGAATCGGCACGATCTCGAAGTCTCCCGCTTGCAACAGCTGTGCTGCCCGGCGCGGGCTGTTGGTTCCGATGCGAGCCTTGGCAGGAAGATCTTCTAAACAAAGCGCAGTCCGTGTTAGCAGAACATCGTGAACAACCTCACGTTCGGGCGTAGCAGCGATTGTCAATCCGCCCGTTTCCGCCGTTTGCAGATCCTTGAAGCTATGCACGGCTAGGTCGATGCGCTCCTCTACCAATGCCTGCTCCAACGCCGTGACAAAAGCTCCGACAGGCCACTGAGCGCCAAAATTCTGGTCAGTTACGACATCGCCGTGCGTCTTGATAATGGTTCTTTCGATGTTTAGTGATTCGTGCCTCTCGCAGAGCCGATCGCAAACCCAACCGGTCTGCCACAGTGCCAAATCGCTACCCCGGGTCCCTACACGCAGTGTGATCATGAGGCGATACTCCGAAAACTCTCTGCGGCTGCATCGATGATGTGGGCAACAGCTTCATCGTCATGTGCCGCACATACGAACATCGCCTCGTAGCCCGAGGGCGGAAGCCACACTCCGCGATCAAGCATGGCCCGGAAAAACTTGGCGAACAGTTCATGGTCAACTGCCTGGGCATCTGCGAAGTTTCGGACAGGCCGGTCTAGGAACGCCAAGCCCAACATTCCGCCCATCGCGCCGGTCTGGATGGTGATACCCGCATCGGCCGCTGCGCTGGCCAGGCTCTCGGCTATCCGAAAGGCCTTGGCATACAGGGAGTCGTAGAATCCTTCTTGCTGACATATTCTTAGTGTAGCTAGCCCAGCCGCCATCCCGATGGGGTTGCCGCTCAGTGTTCCAGCCTGATAAGTAGGGCCGAGCGGGCTGAGCTGTTCCATGAGCGCCTTGGCTCCGCAGAACGCGGCGACTGGCATGCCACCGCCGATCACTTTGCCGAGGCAGGTGAGATCCGGCGTGATCTGACATATATTTTGGTACCCACCCCAGGCAACGCGGAAACCGGTCATTACCTCATCAAAAATCAAAAGGCTGCCGTGTCGGTCGCAAAGTGAACGGAGCCCCTCGAGGAATCCCTCCGCCGGCAATACAAACCCCATGTTACCGGCGATTGGCTCGACGACGATCGCAGCCACGCCATCGCCGTGCTCCGTCATGATCCGCTCAACCGCTTCCAAATCGTTGTACGCAGCCTGCAGTGTAGTCTCGACCACAGGTGGGGGCACGCCGGCTGAATCAGGTTCGCCAAACGTGGCGGCGCCAGATCCGGCGGCCACCAATAGCGCATCGACGTGTCCATGGTAGCAACCCGAAAACTTGATTATCTTGACTCGGTCTGTCGCGGCGCGGGCTAGGCGGATGGCGCTCATCGTTGCTTCGGTGCCGCTGTTAACGAAACGCACCATCTCAGCCGATTTGACGGCGCCAACAATCACTCCGGCTAGCTCCGCTTCTGCTGAGCAACATGCGCCGAAACTCAGCCCCATCTCCGCAGCTCGTTGCACCTCACGCACCACATCGGGATGGGCGTGGCCGACAATGGCCGGGCCCCAGCTGCCAACCAAATCCACGTACTTGGATCCGTCCACATCGAAGATGTACGGCCCCTCGGCGCGCTCGATAAAGACCGGGTCTCCTCCGACGGCCCGAAACGCCCGCACGGGACTGTTCACTCCTCCGACCAAAACCTCGCAAGCCCGTTGAAACAGCATTGCGCTCCCCGGACGTCGGCTAACTGACTTGTCACGCATTTTCAAGTTTGAAATCCTCTCAGAGCGTTCAGTTTTCATTCCGGTCATGCACCCTCCATTTCAAGTTCGCAAGGCCAGACAGAAAGCATTGCTCTAAAGGAAGAGTGCTGTCCGACATTTACTTTGGGCCGCTGCTAGCGTCAAGTTCTGCGGCCGGCATTTCAGTGTGGGGGTTTCTTTCTTGTAGTGGAGATCTCCGAGTCAATCCAGCCGGTCGACATCGCCTCACTGATCGATCGCAATAAGTGCTCCTATCGGGCCCTGCCCTCAGACATCCAGGTACAGCTCGTATTCGTAAGGATGTGGCCTAGTCGCGATCTTATCCGTCTCATCGCGGCGCTTTGCGCCAATCCAATCATCGATGAATGGCGCTGGAAACACCTCGCCCTTGGTCAGGAATCCGTGGTCAGCCTTGAGCGCGTCCATGGCATCGCACAACGACCGCGGGAGCGGAGTAATCTTGCTCAGCAGGGCGTCGTCTTGCTTGGCAATATCAACATCGTAAGGACCATAGTGGTTGCCCATAGGGTCGATCTTGGACTCAATGCCGTCTAATCCAGCCATGAGCATGCCGGCCAGGGCGAGATAGAGATTGGCCGTGAAATCCGGAGGCCTGTATTCGATGCGCTTCTCCTCTGGGCAGACTGCATACCGCGGCACGCGAATCGCAGCCGAGCGGTTGGCAAGCGAGAAGAACAGGTTGACCGGTGCTTCATAGCCTGGGACAAGTCGCTTGAACGAGTTGGTCGATGGGTTGGTCAAGCCAGTCAAGGCAGTTCCATGCTTCAGCAGGCCTCCAATGTAGTGCAATGCAGTACTACTCAAATCTGCGTAGTTTCCGCGCTGCCCGTCGAAGAACAACGGCTTGCCTTCCATGTCGAGTTTCTGATGCACGTGCATCCCGCTCCCAGCTTCGCCGTAAATCGGCTTGGGCATGAAGGTCGCCAGCTTACCGTGGCGGCGTGCTACATTCTTGGCTACATACTTGATCAGCATCGCTGCATCGGCTGCTTCTACGAGTGGCGCCAAACCCACTTCGATCTCGCATTGTCCCGGAGCCCCGACCTCGTGATGGTGATAGCGGACCTCGACGCCCATTTCTCCAAGCACGAGTGCTACTTCAGATCGTATGTTGTGCAGAGATTCCGCGGGGGGGGTGCGCAAGTAACCTTGCTTGCATGGGATGGAGGGCGTCAGCCCATCGCTATCTACTTCGGACGAACGAATGTCGACGGTGCAGGCGTACGGGCCATTCCGTACGTCCACGCGGTCGAGCACATAAAATTCGAATTCCGGGGCCATGAGCGCCTCATCAGCAAGCCCACGGCTCTGCATGTAGGAGACGGCGCGCCTAGCAATCGTGCGGGGGTCACGAGCAAAAGGTTGCTTCGTATCCGCGGTGACCGTGCTGCAAATGAAGCTCAGCGTCCGGCATTCCCAGAAGGGGTCGAGGAATGCGGTCGCGAATTCTGGTCGGGCTACAACGTCACCGCTCTCGATGCTCCCGAAACCCGCCCCAGATGACCCATCGTAGCCAACACCCTCTTCAAAATACTTCTGCGTGAAATTCTGGGCTGGAATCGTGATATGCAGCCATTGCCCGGCAACACCGACCACTTTCAGGTCGATCATTGCGACGTCTTGGTCAGCAATGTACTTCAGGGCCTCACCAATCGATCCGAACATAGGTCTATCTCCGCGAGGATCTTAACACCGTCGCCACAACTAGGCTCCCGCAGTTCCCGTGCCAGATCGCGCAGAATCCACTATTGCCACCAGGAATTCTCCATCCACCGAACCTCAACCCTTCTTTCTGGACCATCAGGAGCTCGAATTGGCCATTCCAGCTGCACCCAATCGGCTCCTGCGCATGTGGCGTACGCTCTGCCGCCAAGTGCTACTATTGAATTCACCAAGCATGCAGCAACGGTTTAGCAGGTCGTCAAGCGAGGCATGATCTGGGAGGGCTCAGCCGCTAACAAGTTGTTGAGGATGGTGGTGAAGAGGGTTCTTGAAACTCTTAGCCTGGTGGATCGGGCGGAAAGCTGCTGTTGGTCAGGCAATCGGCGCCACGCCGTACATTTGGCGCGACCTAGGTCGAATGGGCGGTACAGGACTCGAACCTGTGACCTCACGGGTGTGATCCGTGCGCTCTAGCCAACTGAGCTAATCGCCCGGCAGTGACAGTCTAGGAGTTTACCAGAGCTCGCCCACGCTGCAAGCGAAATCGGACCCACCATCCACTTCCGGCGTTCGGAGGGCCAAACTTGCCATTCAACGGACGTCCATAGCCATTGAATTCGTCGGCGGCGCGTGTAGGCTATGGGCGTGACTGCCTGTCGGTCAGGATTTCGGCTGTTTGGCATCGACCGGCTGAGGACTTCATGCCAGGATGATCAGGGATAATTCCTCCCTGGCTCCGGTAATCCGGCAAGAGACTCGACAACTGGAAGCGGCGAACTTGGGCAGGCGGTGGTGCAGGTCGTGATCTTGCCTCGATCAATCGAAGGGCACGGTCACCGATAGAGCAAGGAATACCCACGATGGGGGAAGCGACCATACAAGAGTTGAATAACTCGCAGGCAAGCAACCTGCCAGCCGTGCTGTGCAATGCCCTGGGCCTCTCGCTTGCAATGGCCTCGTTGGCGACGGCTTGGCCGACTGGCCATATTGCGTGGACGGTCTTCATGATTACTTGGTTGGCCTACTTCCAACACACCTGGATGACCGTCTTCCACGGGGAGGCCCACTACGCCGTCTACAAGAACAAGTGGCAGAACATTCGAGGCGGAACCATTATCGGAACCCTCTTGATGGTGCCGTTCACCGCCTACCGTCAAGTCCACATTCGTCACCACGCCAAGATGAACATGCCGGATGACTTCGAGCTGTGGCCCTACTGTGATCCACAAAAATCGCTGCGGTTTCGGCGTATCTTCGTCATCCTGGATTTGCTCTTTGGTTGGTGGCTCGGCACCTATATTTATGGCCGAATTCTTTTTGTGCACAATTCGCCAATTAAGGATCCGAAAATTCGCCGACGGATCATATTCGAATACCTGGGCATTATCGTTTTTTGGTCGGCCGTCTTGGGCTTGGTTGCCTACTTCGGTGCTTGGATGTTCTTCCTCAAAGTCTACGTCATACCCGCTTGGCTTACCGGGAGTTTTCAGGCCGTTCGCAAACTGACCGAACATTTGGGGCTTCCTGCTGGCGATGCGATGGGTGGTGCGCGGACAATTCTGAACCACTCCCTCATGGGCCGTTTCGTTGCTTATATCAACTTCAACATCGTCGCTCATGGCCTGCACCACCTGTTTCCACAGATGCCACATCAGAACCTGGATAAAGCCTTCGAGACGCTTGAGTCTCCGCCTGCTGAGGTCGTGTTCACAAGCTATTCACGGGCGATGTTGGACACTGCCCGTTATCTTTGGAACCCGGGCATCGGGGCTAACATTTCCCCCATTCCCGAGAACGCTAGCGTGTAAGACCAACCCCAAGCATGACCAACTCCGAATGAGGCGGCCTCATGACGCAACTCCCTTTTCCGAGCATGATCGACGCCTTGGTGGCCAACGCCCGCAGGTCGGCTGAGCAGATCGCAGACCGCGCCGACCAACAGCTCCGTGTCGTGGTGCGAAACACATACGAACATGTACCGTTCTATCGAGACCACTGGAAATCCAGCGGATTCTCGCCTGACGATTTCTCGGGCCGACAAGACTTGCCGGCTATTCCACTCATTGACAAGGACATGATCGTCAGCGCCGAGGAGGATGCCCTCGATAGCCGATTGACCCCGCAAGAAATGTTTGTGATGAGTACCAGCGGCACTAGCGGTCGGGCTATCCACGTACGACGTACCCTATTGGAAATGCGGGCAGTCCGAAGGGGATACCTGCGATCACTGCTGACTGCGGGGGCCAGACCATGGCACCGCGTTCTCACCATGGCAAGCCCTTGGCTCAAAGAGAAGCAGGGATCATTCGTGGGGAAGATCGTCAAGACCCATCATCTTCTCCCGCTGGACAGCCCCGAAGAGCAGATAGCAAGCATCGAATCGTTCAAGCCTGATGGATTGATCGGGCAAACCGGCGGGTTATACTTGCTGGCCAGAGAGATCGTCCGCCGGGGGAAACAATTCCCGCTTGCCTTCCTTTGCCCGACCGGGGCGACGCTCATGCCGGAGATGGCCCAGGCGATGCGCGACGCATTTGGCACTGAGCCTCGTGACTTGTATGGCGCCGTCGAGGTCGGTGGAATCGCCTGGCAGTGCCCGCAGAGCAACTACCACATCGATGCGGATCGAGTTGTTTTTGAAGTCGTGGACGAAGTTGGTTCGCCAGTCCCTGCCGGAACTCCCGGGCAGGCTGTGGTTACAGCCCTGTACCAATATGCGATGCCCATTATTCGTTACCGCCTGCTGGATATCACCGCGATTTCGACGCGAACTTGTGATTGCGCAAGACACCTACCCTTGATGGAACGGGTGCAGGGCCGGGTAAACGATTTTCTGCCCGCGCCTTCGGGCGAATTGGTATCACCGCACTTCTTCTTCCACCTGTACGATCATGCCAAGACCACGCCCGTCAAGGAGTGGCGCATCATCCAGAATGAGCTGGCTGATCTGACCTACGAGTATGTCCCAGAAGAGCACTTCAACTCCGATGATCTGCGAATCGGCATGGACATGATCCACAAGAAGTTTGGCCAAGATGCAACCGTGCGGGCTGTCGAAGTGGCCAGCATCCCCATGACCAGCAACGGCAAGCGGACTTGCATCATCTCCAAGTTGCGATCCAAGGCGACCCCAGCTTACAGACCATGGATTCAAGATGAACCCGTGATGCCCTTGCCTGACGATCAAGCCGGCGTGAATCGCCGGATCAAGGCATCGGTTGGCCAGGAACCAGATTCCGGCGAGGAGAATCATCAGTGTCAACACTGATCCTGATCGGCGTCTTCTTCGCTGGGCTTATCGTGTTCCACACGCTGGAGCACAAGACCGCCCACCCCATTGACAGCAGTTACGTAACTGGGATTCACCGGCGGGGCTACTGGGCGGATTTTACCGCGTCCATTGCCAATGGCCCTGCGTTGTCAGCGCTGACAAAAATCGGGGCCATTCATCTCATTATGATGTTGCCCAATCAACCCCGTTGGCTATCGAGCTGGCACTGGACCGCTCAATTTGCCCTGTTCCTGCTAGTGAACGATTTTGGACGGTACTGGTTACATCGCTGGTATCACGTGTCGAACTTCCTCTGGCGCTTCCATCGCGTACATCACACGGCTGTAGAGATGGACTCGTTGTCGACCTTTCGCGTTCATTTCTTCGAGGCGGTCATCAAGTACGGACTGATCATCCTGCCGTTTCATGTCCTGGGGATTGCCAAGTCAGCTCTGATTCTCTATTCGTCGATCGACATCTTGAAGGGTTTTTGGCACCACGCGAACTTCCAGACCTACATCGGGAAATTCAACTACTGGCTCAACTCAGCCGAGCTGCACTGGTGGCACCACTCGACCGAGCAACGAGGCCAACGCTCGAATTACGGTTCGCTCTTTTCAATCTGGGACCGGATGTTCGGAACTTTCTATTATAACAAGGGCAATTGGCCTGAAACAATCGGCGTCGATGGCATGGCGGGATTCCCCGATACGTATTTGGAGCAATTCGTGTCCATGCGATTGGATGACCAGACACTGCAACATCGATTTCAGGAATCCCAAGAAGGCTCCGGCGACGCCAACTCAACCTCCGAGTCCGATCCGCATACTGCAGACGCTCTTCCAACCGCTCGATGACTCTTGAGCGCAGTCTCTCGCAAGGCTTAGTAATTCACGGCTTCGAGGGCGGATTCGACCACGGCTTCGGAATCGGGAAGATAGAATCGCTCTACCTGGAAGAAGGGGAAATGGATGTCATAACCTGTCACCCTGGCGACGGGTGCCTCGAGATGGGCAAAGGCACTTTCGTTAATTCTGGCAACAACCTCAGCTCCAATGCCACAGGAGCGTGGGCCTTCGTGGACAACCACCGCTCGTCCAGTCTTAGAGACTGAGGCTGCAAGAGTTTCAGTATCCATGGGCCAAATGGAGATCAGATCAATCACCTCAGCCCGAATGCCGTGTGTCTCTTCTAAGTCATCAGCGGCTTCGAGTGTCGGTCTGATCATTGCTCCATAGGCGATCAGGGTGATGTCAGACCCGACGCGCACCACCCGGGCTTTGCCGATCTCGAACGCTTCAGGCTCTTCGGGGACTTCCTCTTTGAACGCCCGGTAGATGGCCTTTGGCTCATAAAAGATAACCGGGTCTGGATCGTGGATGGCAGCGTGCAGCAGGGAGCGTGCCAGCCTCGGCCCTGAAGGGATCACTACCTTAAGTCCAGGCGTATGGGCCCAATATGCTTCGCGAGACTCGCTGTGATGCTCGACCGCTCTAATGCCGCCGCCATAGGGAGCACGCATGACCATCTGCACTTTGTATCGCCCGCGCGAGCGATTGTGCAAGCGGGCCATATTTTGTTCGATCTGGTGGAACGCTTGATAGGTGAACCCAGAAAACTGAATCTCTGCAACCGGCTTCAAACCCGCAGCTGCCATGCCCACGGCTGTGCCGATGATCCCCGCCTCTGCCAACGGGGAATCCATCACTCTCTTTGGGCCAAACTCCTCCAACAGGCCCTTAGTGATTCTAAACACACCGCCATCAACGCCCACGTCCTCACCCATCACCACAACTGTGGGATCAGATGCCAAGTTTTGTTTCAACGCCAGATTCAGTGCCCTGGCCATGTTCATTTTCGGCATGATGTATTCCGTCAAGAAAACGTACCACGGTCAAACCAAACAATTCTCGCACGGCGCGTTCGCTGCGGCAGCCAGATCTACACCGGCGTCAATTTCTTGCCCGCCAAACGAGCCGCCAACTTGCGAAGATATTCATTCTTCTGAGCTTTTAACTCTGGCGGCATGTCAGCCGCATACATGTAGTCGAACACTTCTTGGGCGTTGGGCTTTGCTCGTTGCTTGAATTTCTCGCGCCCCAACCGAATTTCCTCATCCACATCGCTAGCAATCCGTGTCTTGATTGACGCGTCCAGAACACCGGAGGCTAGGAGGTACTTCTCAAATCGAGAGATCGGATCTCTGGCAGTCCATCGCGCGACTTCGTTGTCCGCCCGATACACGGTTGGATCGTCGGCAGTGGTGTGCATTTCCATCCGGAAAGTGACGGCCTCGATGAGGGTGGGGCCGCCGCCTGACCTAGCCCGGTCGATGGCCTCTTTGGTGGCGCTGACCATGGCTAATATGTCATTGCCGTCCACGCGCATGCCAGGCATGCCAAAGGCCGGCGCCCGGTGGGCAATCGACTTAATTTTGGTCTGTTTCTCAAAAGGAAGAGAAATCGCATAGCCGTTGTTTTCGCAAATAAACACAATCGGCGCATTATGAACGGCCGCAAAATTCAGCGACTCTGAAACATCTCCTTCTGAGCTTGCCCCGTCGCCGAAATTGGTGAGCACGACTGAATCAGTCCCCTGGCAGGTCTGAGCCATGGCAACGCCTGTGGCCAGAGGTACATGGCAGCCAATCACGATTGAGAACGGTAAGTCGTTGATGCCTTCGGGAAGGTCGAAACCCTCGAAGTATCCATCCCACAGCATCATCAACTGGTCGATTGCCCATCCTCGCCACATTTGTGCACCGAACGAGCGGTACGAAGGTGCGAACCAGTCGGTTGGTCTCAAGGAGTACACCGAGCCGATTTGAGCGGCTTCTTGCCCTCGCCCGGGGGCAAACGTGCCCATCTGCCCTTGACGTTGCATGGTTATCATGCGGTCGTCGAGTGTGCGGGCTTTGACCATCGCCTGATACACCTTCAGCAGTGAGTCGCGATCCATCTTCGGATCCAACTCCGCGTCGGCCCGGCCTTCTTCGTCCAGGATGCTTAGTTCGTCAACCGTGTTTTCTGGAACAATTGTTTTTCGAGGCATGCGTGCTTCGACTCCAAGTTGGCCTAGGAGCACCTAGTTCTCACCCACTATAGCATCTCACTCAGCGTTGACCAGCCCAGATGCGGGGCGACTCCCGCAACTGCCTCAAAGAAATTTTCGGCGGGACGAGGGGCTGATTGGCGCGTTCGTTGACACCCTTTGGGGCTGACCTACACTGAGCCTATGCGAATCTTGCTGACCAATGACGACGGCATACTTGCCCCCGGGCTGCTGGCTATGTATCGGCAACTCTGTGAGCTGGGCGAAGTGATGGTCGCTGCCCCAGACTCGGTTCAATCTGCTGCCGGCCATGGAATCACAATCAACGCCCCTCTGCTGGCCCGCAAGGTTCATGTCCACAAAGAATTCTGGGGATGGAGCATCGCAGGTCGGCCGGCAGATTGCGTCAAGCTCGGCGTATATGAACTGATTGAGCACAAGCCGGACTTGGTCGTCTCAGGAATCAACGACGGCGCCAATGTCAGCATCAACGTGCTCTACAGCGGAACCGTCGCAGCCGCGGCCGAAGGGGCGCTCTTGGGATTTCCCGCCGTCGCGGTATCCCTCCAATGGGGCCAAGAATTAGACTTTGACAGGGCGGCTCGGATTGCCCGAAGCCTCATTGAAAGGGCGGTGGCAGGCCCCTTGATGCCCGGGCACTTGATCAACATCAACATCCCCAACCTCAGCGCCGGCCCACCACTCGGGGTGAGGGTGGTACCTCAATCTGTGCAGCGGATGGACGATAGCTATGAACGTCGCGAGGCGCCCGACGGCTCGGTGCAGTATTTTCTGCAAGGATGGTTCAAAGAGCCGCACGCCCACCTGGACGCGGATCTGAGCGCATTGATGGATCGCTACGTCACTGTCACGCCACTGCATTTCGATCTGACTGCCCGCGAACAGCTGGGCGAATTAGAACGCCTCGACTGGGGTCCAGGATATGGCGAAGGCGAAGATCGACCCGAGTGATCTTGAGATTCAAGAGAATCTATGCGAACCAGCTATCGAATCATCAAATTTGGGTTTTGGGCATCGTTCAAGGTCTTATTCAAGGGCAGGGCGTTCGGCGTGGAATTGGTGCCCCGCACGGGCCCAGTGCTTCTCGTGGCGAATCATCAGAGTTTCGCCGATCCCATGCTGGTGGGGTCATTTCTCCCGAGGGAGTGCCATTTCATGGCCCGGGACAGCTTGTTTAAGAAGCGATTGAATGCTCGGATCATTTCTTTCGTGAACGCCTTTCCAGTCAATCGAACTGCGGCTGACATCGGCGCATTCAAGGAATCGCTGCGGATCCTCCGCGGTGGCAAAGCCTTGGTTGCCTTCCCCGAGGGAACGCGGACGCTCGACGGACGGATCGGGCAGTTGCATCCTGGTATTTTTGCGATTGCCAAGCGGGCAAATTGCCCCATCGTGCCTACAATCGTCGAGGGTGCCTTCGAGGCTTGGCCCCGAGAACGAAAGTACCCTAGGATGCTACCGGTTTGGGTCGAGTACGGCACGCCGATTAGGCCTGAGGAATTGGCGGACTTGGCTACCAAGGACGCGATTGGACTTCTGGCGGGGCGGTTCTATCGTATCCAGAATAGATTACGGAAACGAATGGGCAGGGATCCCATCGATTACAACTTGCCGCTGCAAGAACAAGCAGACACCGCTTCTCGGGCAAAGGAAGCTTCTTGAATGGAAGTACGTCTTGCCAAATCGCGTGGATTCTGTTTCGGCGTCGAAGATGCCATCGAGATGGCCGAGCAGGAAGTCGCCAAGAGAGGCGCGGGTGAACTTACCGCGCTTGGCCCGCTTATTCACAACACCCAGGTCGTACATCGGCTTGAGCAGCGGGGTTTGGACCAATCTGGCGATGTGGAGACAATTAAAGAAGGCTCGAACGTCCTCATCCGTTCGCACGGGGTCAGCCCCAAGGTCTATGAACAAGCAAAGCAGCGCAAGCTGAACGTGATCGACGCCACCTGCGTGCTGGTCAAGAGAGCGCAAAACGTCTGCCGCCAACTGCACGAAGAAGGCTATCAAGTGGTCATGATCGGTGACAAGCACCACGCAGAAGTCCAGGGCGTCATCGGATATGCTCCAGACGTCATCATCATCAACGAGCAGACTGATTTGGACGAAACACTCGCCCGTCGACCTCGACTGGGAATCATTGCCCAGACCACATTGGCCCCCAAATACGTCGGCGAAGTGATCGCCAGGATTTGCAACCGCAACTTCAAGGAAATAAAAGTAGTCAACACGCTTTGCATGGAGGTTGTGCATCGCCAGGAAGCAGTCATTAGCCTCTGCCAAGAGGTAGACGTCATGTTTGTACTCGGCGGCTTACACTCGGCTAACACAGCAGAACTGGCTCGCTTATGCATCGATGCGGGCATGGAGACATATCATTTAGAGACCTGGGACCAGTTTCGACCCCAGATGGCGGCCGGCAAGATAGTGGCAGGCCTGACCGCTGGCGCATCGACGCCGGAATGGATTATTGCTGACTTCGCAGAGAGACTCGGGACTTTCGAAGCCTAGTTCATTTTCGTCTGATGATCTTGCAGGACATGGGTTGGCGCCGCGGTAAGCCGATCCGGTGAGAGGAGGAGTAAGCGCGGTGCATCCAGAATTATGGACGGTTCCAGGGACGGCATGGACGATTCCTACCTACGGTTTCTGTATGGCGGTGGGGTTTGGCGTTGCAGTCTGGTTGGCGGTCTTTAGGGCAAAGAAGTCTCATGCCGATCCCGGCGTCATTACCAGCATGGCTGCCATCGGCGGAGTGGCTGGGATTCTCGGCGCCCGTGGCATGCACTTGATCCACTACTACGGGGACAAACTCAAAGCCGGCGAAATGAGCCCCAGCGAAATCGTGGCTACCATGGCTAGCGGGGGCGAGGTACTCGGCGGAATCGTGTTGGCCACGGTTGGCGTAGTCATCTTCTTGTTCGCAACCAAACGGTCTATCCGCCAATACGTTGACATCATCTTCCCGCCGATGATTCTAGCCATGGGCATTGGCCGAATTGGCTGTTTGATGTTTGGTTGCTGCTGGGGGCATGTGTGTGCCACCGACGCTGGCGAAAAAGGCACGGCCTGGGCTGTGCAATTTCCATACGGCGCTCCAGCCTATCTCATGCAATGGCAAAAGGGAACGCTCGAGGCGCCCGAGGAGTTGATCTACCAATCTCCGCAAAGGCAGAGGCCTGAACCGATCCCAAGAGATATTCTGTTGAATGCCTCCCTGGAAGATGAAGCTCTAACCGAGTATGTCGTCTTATTCGAGCGGGCGAAGGCTATGCAGGCAGC
>JAJDDP010000160.1 GCA_029260235.1 Phycisphaerae bacterium
GGGCGTTCAACAACCCAACGACGCCGAGATCGACCGCTTCCTGGCTGATCACGACGTAGCCAGCTGGAGTTCCGACGCCTCGGTCGCTGGCGAGAAACTGGCAGAGGTGGCAGGGCGTATCTGCTACATGAGTTTTGCAAAACCTCGCCCCGGGGGCAACAAAGCCTACTTGGACCGGATTCTCGAATCGGGCCACGGCAGCGTACTCGAGCACGCGGTGTTCAACTTCATCATCACCGGCGTATCCCGCAGCTTCACCCATGAGCTCGTACGTCATCGGGCGGGGTTCGGTTACTCGCAGCTTTCCCAGCGCTATGTGGACGAATCGGTGGCTGACTATGTGGAACCTGAGTGCATCGCTGAAGATCCCGAGCTGCACGAGGTGTGGCGTGCCGCAGCCGATGAATGCCAAGCTGCCTATGTGAAGTTAGTAGCTGGCTTGATGCAGAAGTTCGCGTCGGTCGAGGACAAAACCCTCCGCCGCAAGATGGCCCGCCAAGCTGCCCGGTCGGTGCTGCCCAATGCAACCGAAACAAAGATCTTCGTCACCGGCAACGCAAGGGCATGGCGACACTTCATCGAGATGCGGGCCAACGAGCACGCCGAAACTGAAATCCGCAAGGTAGCCTCAGCCATCGCCCTACGCCTGCAAGAGGTAGCCCCCAATCTGTTCGGCGACTACAAGCTGGCGGAACTTCCGGATGGAACGCAGGAAGCGCAGACGGCCTTTCGGAAGGTATGATTGGAGTCATGTCGCACGCAAACGGTAGCATTCGGGCCGCCGGTCTTTCGGTAGAGGTTTCATCTAATCCAGAGGTGTGAGAATGGTGCGTCTTGTAATTTGCTGTATCGCCAGTGCGTTGATAGCCTCGGTTGGTTTGGTGTCTCCGCTGGGGTGTACCTCCGGTGCTGCTGGCGGCGGCGGAGCAACCACCAGCGACGGCGACGACATGATGGGTGTCGAGGACGACGGCCAGGATAATGCCAACGAGGCGGATACGGGCGATGGTGGGCTGGACTCTGACGTTGCACCGATCACCGACGGCGACTGGTTTCGGCCTGGCGTTGAGACAACCTGGCAGTGGCAGATTCAAACCAGGGACGGGGCTGCAATCAACACGTCTTATGACGTCGATGTCTATGACGTCGATCTCTTCGATGTTGATGAATCCCAGATCGCAGCACTCCAGGAGGAGGGGCGGCGGGTAGTTTGCTACTTCTCGGTAGGGACGTTCGAGGATTTTCGCGAAGATGCCGATGCCTTTGCGCCGGCTGATCTGGGCAATACGCTGGACGACTTCGCGGATGAGCGCTGGCTGGATGTCCGTTCGACAAGCGTCCACGCCATCATGCTCGCCCGGCTCGACCTAGCCGTAGCCAAGGGCTGCGACGGCGTTGAACCGGACAACGTGACCGCTTTCTCGAACGATTCGGGGTTTGCCGACATCACCGCGACGGATCAGTTAGCCTACAACAAATTCATCGCCAATGCCGCCCACGAGCGCGGGCTGTCAGTCGGCTTGAAGAACGACTTGGATCAGATCGACGCGCTGATCGCCTACTACGACTTCGCGGTCAACGAGCAGTGCCACGAATTCGACGAGTGCCAAGTCTACGACGCCTTCATCGATGCAGGGAAGGCAGTCTTCAATGCCGAATACCTTCAAGAATATGTCGATGACCCGGAAAGTCGCGACCAGATATGCGCCGATGCCGCAGAGCAGGGCCTCCGCACCCTAGTCCTACCGGTAGACCTAGATGATGCCTTCCGCCTAAGCTGCGACGAGTAGGGCAGTCGAACCGCAAAGAAACTAAGGACAACAAGCGCCTAAGTTTGACGCTTCTCGCTATGCCGTTCTTCGGGTCTTAGAGACTGTTTCAATACCCAAAGGATCTGCATCCTGCAGCACGCCCACCGGCTAGAAGCCGGTGCCACAGAGGGAATTGAAACAACCTCTTGGTGGTGTTGCCGTTGTTAAGCCTGGCACGATCAAAGATATCTTCTGGCAAACCATGGCCTTCATTCCAGCCGGAGTTGAATCGATCACTGCACGTCTTTGAGCTTCTGCCCCCAGCTTAGCTTGCGGACCAAGCTGTGCCATTTGGGTTGGCGGGGATTGTGAACGATCTGAAAGTTAGATTCAAACCGTTTGATCACGATGCTATCGCCTGTAGACAGCTGATGATCCACCTGCCCGTCTACGATCAGGGTTGTGCCGGGGTTGATGTTCTTGGCCGTGATTTCTACCTCGCAGTTCCGCTCGATGACCAAGGGTCGATGCGTTAGCGAATGGGCTGCCAGCGGCGTGATCACTAGGGCTTTGACGCCTGCCTGAACGATCGGCCCGCCCGCCGATAGGTTGTGGGCCGTTGAACCACTGGGCGTACAAACAATCAACCCATCGCCGGACACTTCAGTCAAGTGATGCCCATCAACCGAGACAGAAAGGGTGATCATTCGGAAAGGTGGACCGGCTCGGACCACACAGTCGTTGACGCAGGGGCTTTCAAACCAGGTTGTCCCCGCCCGACGGACGGCGACGTGCAGGATCATCCTCGAGGTGATCAACGTGTCGTCCCCGATGATCCTCTCGAATTGGTCGCGAAGTTCTTCGACAGTGAACTCGGTCATGAAACCGAGCCTGCCGAGGTTCACGCCGATGAGCGGCACTTGGCGGGAACCAAGCGAGCGGCAGACTCCAAGAATGGTGCCGTCGCCGCCCAAGACAATGATCTTGCCAGCCCCAGCTTCTAGAGCGACTTGCCCGTCGGTGGTCAATTCCGCGCCCACCAGATGGCACCGCCCCGCGGCGTAATCCTTCAGGAGGCTAAATGCTTCGACGACCTCGGGCTTGTCCGGGTTGCCCAGGATGAACAAACGCCTGGGCACATGCCGGACGCCGTTGATGGATCGAGGTTTGTTTTTTCCGCCGGGAGTACGCCTGCTGCTCATTTTTGCTGTCCTGGCCCCGGGCCGATCATCGCTTCAAGGTGGCGCCTTGCTTCAAAGCGTCGGCTGATGAGGCTACGCCCTTTTGCGAGTCGCGTCCAAGCAGTTCTTGCACAGCCGAAGCGATTCCCGCGGCATCAAGACCAACCTCAGCCAATTGGCCCTGGCGTGAGCCGTGGGCGACAAATCGATCCGGAGGAATGCCCAGTCGCTTGATCGCGCCAGCCCCAAGCCCCAATTCTTGCACGGCTTCGAGCACGGCAGAGCCGAACCCACCAGCAGTACTATGCTCTTCCGTTATGACCACTGGCTTTTGATCGCTGAATACCTCAGCTACCATTGCTCGATCTATGGGACGGGCAAATCGGGCATTGATTACCCGCACTTCGACCTGTTGGGCTGCAAGAAGTTCAGCCGCAGCCAGCGCTTCATTCGTCGTGATTCCGTAGCTAAGGATGGTGGCTGCGTCCCCTGACCGAACCTCGCGAGATACGCCCAACTCGAAGGGTGGGCATTGGCCTGGAAGCGGAGAGGGCACGCTGTCCCGCGGATAGCGAACCGCAGCGGCTGAATCCAATGTCAGTCCGAAGCGCATGGCCTCTTTCAATTCCAGTTCGTCAGCAGGGGCCATCAAAACCATACCGGGCAAGCCGCGGAGGTAGGTGATGTCCAGAAACCCATGATGAACAGGCCCGTCACCACCGACCAAACCCGCTCGATCCAGGCAGAACAGGACCGGCAATCCCTGGAGGGAGACTTCCTGGAAGATCTGATCGAACGCCCGCTGCAGGAATGTCGAGTAGACCGCAACCACCGGCCTGAGACCTGCCCTGGCCATCCCAGCGGCGATGTCTACCGTGCAGCTCTCAGCGATGCCGACATCCAAGTACCTCTCAGGATAGGCCTCTTCAAAGAGGTTCAGCCCCGTCCCGTCGGGCATGGCGGCTGTCAGTGCGTGGATCTTCTTGTTCTTCTTGGCCAATTCAATCAACGAATCGACAAAAGCCCGCGTCCAGCTCTTGGTACTACCTGCGGGCATAGTTACTTTTCCATTGCGGACGCTGAAAGCTTTGGGGCTGTGGAACTTGCCAGGGTCAGCCGTGGCCCAGTCGCAGCCTCTGCCCTTTTGTGTATGAACGTGCAGGAGCACGGGGTGCTGGACATCGCGGATCAGCTCAAGCATCTCGATCAAGTGCTTGATATCGTGGCCATCGATTGGGCCGATGTATTGGAACCCCATTTCCTCGAAAATCTGATGCGGCGAGACGGTGGCCTTGATGCCTTCCTTCAGGTGGTCGAGCATCTCGAACATCGGCTTGCCGACCAAGGGGAGCTTGTCCAGCAGGTTGCGGGTTCGCTGCTTGATGTCTTCATACATGTTGCTGCTGCGGAATTTTGCCAACTGCTCAGCCACCGCACCTTGCGAGACGGAGATGCCCCACTTGTTGTCGTTCAGCACGACGAGAAATTGGCGTTTCAATGTACCCGCTTGGTTCAAGCCTTCGAAGGCGACACCGTTGACGATGCTCGCGTCGCCCACCAGCGCCACCGCTCTTGCCCTTCGATTCATGGCTGAGTCGCCTCGAGCCAAGCCGACGGCGGTAGCGATGGCCGTGCCCGCGTGCCCGACGTTGAATAGGTCGAACTCGCTCTCTTCCCGGGCTGGGAAACCGCTCAAGCCACCAACTTTGCGAATCGATTCAAAGCGACTATCTCGGCCGGTAAGTAGCTTGTGCGGATAGCATTGATGGCCAACATCGAAGAGCAGGCGGTCTGTTGAAAAATCGAAACAACGGTGCAAAGCGATGGTCAGCTCGGTGACCCCAAGGTTGCTGGCTAGGTGCCCGCCTCCGGCACTGACTACCTGAATAATCCTGGCCCGGATTTCCTCGGCCAACTCGGGCAGCTTCCCTTGGGGGATTGCCCGCAAGTCGGTCGGCGATTGGATGTGTTCAAGCAGTCCCATGTTGTGATCCGTAGTCCAGAAACGAAAACCCGCCCACTTCGGGGCCAGCCCAGGCCCGTCCGGCATTGTACGGTCTAACGAGTCCGCTCCAAAACCAAGCGGGCCAATTCTTTCAGGTCGGCGGCGGCCTCGCCAAAAGGCGCGAGTGCATCGACAGCCCGTTGAACATGATTAGCCGCAATTCTCCGGCTCTCATCCACTCCTACGCATGCGGGGAAGGTTTGTTTGCCGGCAGACTGATCTTTGCCGACATCCTTACCCAAATGCTCCGCCGAGGCGGTCAGGTCGAGCAAATCATCGGTGATTTGAAAGGCGAGGCCCAATTCGGTCCCATAACGCTCTACAGCCAAGAGCGCTTCGTCGTTCGCGTTGGCTTGGATCGCTCCGATCTTGCACGCAGCGCCGAGGAGTCGGGCGGTCTTGCGACGGTGGATCCGTTCTACCACCTCCCGGCCTGCCGGCGATCCCTCGGCTTGGATGTCATCCGCCTGGCCGCCGATCATTCCACCAGCGCCGACCGCCCTAGCCAATTCGAGGGTGATGGCTGATGTTCGCTGCGCATCGGGAGCGTGCAGTGCCACCAATTCAAATGCGAGGCTTAAGAGGGCATCACCAGCCAGAATAGCCAAAGCTTCGCCATACACGACGTGGGTGGTGGGTCGTCCCCGCCGAAGATCATCATCGTCCATAGCTGGCAAATCATCGTGGACCAAGGAGAACGCATGCACGCACTCAATAGCAGCTGCGATATCGAGAGTGTCATCCTCCGTCATTCCAAACAACGAAGCGCACTTGCAGGCCAAGAAGGGGCGAAGGCGTTTCCCGGGCGACAGGGCGGCGTAACGGATGGCTTCGACGAGACGATCCGGTGGCGTTGCGGCAGGGCAGGCCTGCGCTAGAAGTTCTGCCAATCTGACGTCAAACGCCAAGGCCCATTGTTGAAGTTGCGTAAGAATGGCTTGAGAATCCGTCGCTGTCGGCATCGTTGCCTCAATACGGGCCTAATCCGGGCCTGGACGGAGCCGGAGCATTCACGAATGGCCATGATTGTAACCCTGGGCTACACGACGGGCAATAAGTATCAAAACTATTGAAAGTTTAGACGCCCAGTGCGAGAGGCACGCAAGCCAAGCTGCTTTGGACGCCTTATCTTCAAGATCTTGCAACCTACAAGAGTTCAACGGCGACAGCCAAAGCTTCTCCACCACCGAGGCATGCTGTGGCTACCCCAATTTTTCCGTTTGTTCGGCGAAGAGCATTGATGGTAGTTCCGATAAGCCGTGCACCGGTGGCGCCGATGGGATGGCCTATGGCGACCGCCCCGCCCAACACGTTTACCTTCTCGTGCGGCAGTTTCAGCTCCCTCATCGCCACCAAGGCGACGACAGAAAACGCTTCGTTGATCTCGAACACATCGACGTCTGCTAGCTTGAGGTTCAACTTCTCTGAGAGCTTCTTTAGGGCTGCGATGGGCGCGATTGAAAACCACTCCGGATCCGTGGCGGCTCCTGCATAGCCGAGCAGCCTCGCTTCGATAGGAATGTTGAGTTGGTCAGCCTTCTGCTGATCACAAATGAGCATGGCCGCAGCGCCGTCATCGATGTTCGAGGCATTGCCCGCCGTGATCGTACCCTCCGGTCCAAAGGCTGGTCGCAGTGAACGCAGCTTGTCTTCGCTGAACTTAGCCAAGTCTTCGTCGCGATCCACGATGACCTCGCCCCGGCGGGCGGTGAGCGTTACCGGGGCGATCATGGCTTCAAACGCGCCGTCGGCTTGACCTTGGATCGCTCGCTTGTAACTTTCCACCGCGTAGTCATCCTGCTGTTGACGAGAGAAGTCGTACTTGGCCGCCGTCGTGTCTCCGCACAGGCCCATATGCTTACCGCTGGCGGCATCGGAGAGTCCATCCTTAATCATGGCATCGAGCAGCTCGCCATGGCCCATCCGATAGCCCGACCTTGCTTTGGGCAGCAGGTAAGGTGCGTTGGTCATACTCTCTGCCCCACCCGAGACGATGAGGCCGTAATCACCACACTGAATTCCTTGGGCTGCAAAGATCGCTGTCTGTAGCGAAGAGCCGCACACCTTGTTGATTGTCACACAGGGAACTTCCTTCGGAATCCCAGCCCCAAGGGCCGCTTGTCGGGCGATATTCTGTCCGGCGCCGGCCGAGATGACGTTGCCCATGTAAACTCGATCAACTTGGTCTGCCGGTGTGCCCGTCTTGGCTAGGCACGCTTTGATGGCTTCGGTCCCCAGTTGCGGGGCGGTCAGCGAAGCCAATGATCCGGAGAATGCTCCCCACGGTGTGCGTCGTGTTCCAGCGATGAATATGTCTTTGAGCATGTCACGTTCCTTTGATGGTTCTGCGTATCTGTCAATCAATCCGTGTTGTCGCTCGTAGCAGCGCTGAATGATAAGGGGCTGTTTCAGGAACTACCAGAGGGATGGATTGGCGGGGGTGGACTCACCCGCTGAGGTGAGGTTTGCTCCGTCTGGACCTGTGGGGATTCAGAGACGGATGAGCTAGAAAGGGGGATCCAGACCGCCGCGAAAACCGCATCAATCACTCTCCGCTACAGAGCCTGGACCTCCGCTTGATTGTAGGCAGCCCGAGTGTGTATGACAATCTCTTTCAGACATGGAGGGATGATCAGCGGGCACCGACATACGACATGTCTGGTTGAGCGACTCTGATGTCGTTTGCAGTCCTCGTTCCTATGGAATCGGGCCGGTGAATGCCGCGTCGAATGCGCTGTAATCGATCAGATCGACATCGCCGTCATCATCCGCATCGAAGTCGCCGCAAAACCCGAGGTTGATTGCAACGGTGTCCTCGCTGCGATGGGTGATCGCAGCATTGCAGTTGAGAATCGCGGTGTCCGAGACCACGAGTCGAAGCATGTAGGCGCAGGCAGGCAAGGAGGTTGTGTCCCAATTGGCCAACACGCCGTTGACTACAGGAATTGCACTGGGGGGCACGATGTTTGTCCATCCGCTACCGCCCCCGGCATACTGGAGGGTCCAACTTTGCAAATTGGCATCGTTGGCGGTCCCTGTGATTTGTACGACTCCGTCCACATAATCGCACTCGAAGGGGCTGGATATCGACGCGATCGGCGGCGTGTTGTCCACGGTATGCCAGAGGGAGACGGAGCTCGAATAACCACAGTCGTTGATGCCTTGGACTTCCATCTCATAATCACCATCCGGCAATCCGAGGCTTGCCGTGTCCCACAAAGCCAACGGGTCATTGATCACTGGATGTGTATAGGTGGGGTTTCCCGGATCCACCGGCTGGAATGCTCCTCCTCCCGCCGGGCGGTACTCCGCCGTATAATTATTGAAACAGAACTGGTCATTCACCGTCCCGTCCAGGCAAACCAAGCCTCCAACAACAGCAGTGTGTGCGGGGGACCGGTAGTCAACAGTGTCGAATCCTCCCTCCACCCACACGGTTTGGACACTGGAACTGGTGAGCCCGCATACGTTCGTCGCCGTCAACCGCAGGACGTAGTATCCCTGGGCCAAGCCGCTGGTACTCCATATTCCGAGAACGCCATTGATGATCGATGATGATCCCGAAGAGATCAGCGCCCAAGATGGCGAGCCGCCTGCGGCATACTCAAGCGTGTAGCTCTGCAGTGCCCCATCGGATTCGTCTACGGTTCCAACCACGTTGACCGGATCGCAGCTACAGTCCAAGAATGTCGGACTGGAGATCATGGTCGTTGGTGGTGTGGTATCACCACCGCAAATCGTCACTCGCACACCGAGGCAGAGGGCGCAGCCGTCCGAATTATTATTGTACGATCCGACCTCAAAGAAGTAGGTGGTCGCCGCGACGGCACTGAAGGTAACGCTCGATGAACGCGGGGTCGGCGAGCACGGGCTGACACAGGCAGGATCAGAAGTGTCATCCACGCATAGTTCATCGAGCCTCTGCGGGAACTCGCAATCCCCTGTGGCCAGCCAGGGTTGCAAAACGGTGTCGTAACTTGTTGATGGATGGCAGGTACTAAACGTGAGCAGGCCGCTGATCGAGGGCGTAACCTCGAACCAGACGGCGTGCCCTACATTGAGCCCGCAGGCGGGGATGAAACTGGCCGCGGCCGTCGAGACATCCACGATGACCTCATGAACGCCAGGTGTACCCGGAATTATCCGCGGCAGACATGGCGATACGGCAGGTGTTTCACCTCCGCACTGAGCTTCCGCAGATTGCCCGCCAGAGGCGGCGAGAAAAAGCGCGAAAATGGTTCGAACGATCTTCATGGCTGGCCCCCTTATTCGACGTTTCTCAGTTATCGAACTCCAGGCAGCCATGGTACCTCGTCGAGGTGCTCGATTCCAGGTTCTACAGACTTATACCTCTATTTAGCTGTTTATCAGTCCAGGAAGAAGAAGAGTTAGGCCAATCTTGCTCTAGGGCATCCAGGACGCCGATTCCGGGGCGCTTCGGCTACACGTAAACCCGTGCTTCACTCGAAGCAGCGGCCAAACCTCCATTCATTTGCCAATGCAATCGAGTCGGCTGGGAAGCCCGGCTGATGGGGCAAAAACTTCCCCGAGGGTGGTGGGTTGCATGGAGCGAGCACCGGTAATCAGAGTGTTCTGCTGGACGTTCCCTTACAAGAGTTCTTCTGCCTGGCCCGGAGAATCAATTTCGTCTTTAGATCAAACAGCCTCTCCTCAATTCCGGCAGGGTACTGGTGGGGGTTGGCGAAGCGCTTTATGCCGCCGTGGAAGTGCTGCAACTGATTGGCTGCTCGCTTGCGGATGTCGGGTAGCGGTGGGCTTTGGTAGACCGGCTTGCCATCTCTGAAGATCGGCACCAACAAGTCTTCATGCTTCAAGCCGGCGCCCAGTCTCTTTCTTCGGGTCATGTCCGTTGGGTCAACAATCGTGCAGCCGTCGTCTAGACCTATCCGGGTGTCGTAGATGGCATCACCAACGAACTGCCCATTCTCCTGAAAGCGGCGGACCTGTTGAATGCCCGGTGTTGAAACTTTGATGGCCTGCTCGGAAATCTTGACCTTGTCTTGCCAATCCCCGCCCTTGCAGCGTGTGGCTGCTAACTTGTAGACGCCGCCGATGGCAGGTTGGTCGTAGGCAGTGACAAGCCTTGTCCCTACTCCCCAAACAGCGATGGTCGCCCCCTGATTTTTGAGGCTGGCGATGATGCGCTCGTCGAGGTCGTTGCTAGCTACGATGACCGCGTCGGTAAACCCAGCCTCGTCGAGCAACTGGCGGGCCTCTATGCTCAGGTAGGCGAGGTCGCCTGAATCGAGGCGAATACCCACCATGCGATGCCCGCCGGCGCGAAGCCGCTTCCCTGCTTCGATGGCATTGCGGACCCCGTTAAGCGTGTCGTAGGTGTCAACCAGGAAGACACAGTTATTGGGCAGTGCTTTGGCGTAGGCGTCGAACGAGGCAACTTCGTCATCGAAGCACATCACCCAGCTGTGGGCGTGGGTACCCCGGACGGGGATGCCAAATAGGCGGCCTGCCAAGACGTTCGATGTAGCCGAACACCCCCCGATATAAGCTGATCGGCTGGCGGTCAATGCTCCGTCTATTCCCTGTGCCCGGCGCAACCCGAATTCCAAGACGGTATCGTCGCCCGCGGATCGGCAAATTCGGGCAGCCTTGGTGGCGATCAATGTCGGGAAGTTGATGAGGTTTAGGAGCGGTGTTTCAAGCAATTGGGCCTGGATCATTGGACCGGTGACCCGCACCAGCGGCTCATGCGGAAACACCACCGTCCCCTCAGGAATGGCGTCCACGTCGCACGCAGGCTTCATCTTGGCCAAGTAGTCGAGAAAGGTTGATCCGAACAAGGCCTTGCCGTCATTACCTATCAAGCTTGCCAAATAGGCAATGTCCTCTTGATCGAAGCGGAAGGATTCAAGCCAATCAACGGCGCCAGCCAATCCACAGCTGATGGCGTACCCGCCCTCGAACGGGTTTTCTCGGAAGGTGAGATGAAAGGTCGCTTCCTGATCCGCAAGTCCGGATTTGAAATAGCCATAGGCCATGGTCAACTGATACAAATCCGTCAACAATGCCAACGAGGGTTGATACAGCTGGCTGGGTCCGTTCATGGTAGCCTCGGTAATGGGTATAGGTAGCTCATCCGTAAGAGGCGTTCGCCTCCGCTTGCCCGAGATGTACAGGATAGCGTAGCGGGCGACACTTAGGTATCTATCCAGTTGTCAGCGCAATTTCTAGGAGCTTTGGAAGATGACCCGATTATTCCGTTTCTTGATCGTAGGATGCCAAACACTGCCTGTTTCAGCCGCCCTGATGCAGGCCGATGCTTGGGCGATGGACGGCCCTTTATCTGCTCAGGGGATAGTATTCCATGATCGCAATGCCAACGCGCTGCGTGACGCCGGCGAAGAGGGATTACCCGGGGTGGCGGTCTCCAACGGACAAGAGGTGGTCCTCACGGATGATCAAGGCCACTGGCGAATTCGCTGTCCCGACGAAGGCGCGTTCTTCGTGATCAAGCCATCCGGCTGGATGACCCCCTTGACCCGAGACAATCTTCCGAAGCATTATTACATTCACAAGCCCAAGGGTTCGCCGGCGCTTTCGTACAAGGGTTCTGTCCCCACCGGCCCGTTGCCCGAGTCAATCAACTTTGGGTTGACCCCTCAGGCTGAACCGGACGAGTTTCAAATTGTAGTCTTTGCCGACCCGCAGCCGTACACCCTCACCGAGGTAGACTACGTTGCCCATGACGTCGTGGAAGAACTAATTGGCGTTGAGGCGGCCTTTGGAGTGACATTGGGTGACATCGTAGGTGACGACCTCAACCTGTTCGAGCCGCTCAACGGTGTCATCAGCCAGGTGGGTATTCCCTGGTACAACATCATCGGAAACCACGACATCAACTACGATGTCCCCGATGACACCCACTCAGCCGAGACCTTTGAACGCGTGTATGGTCCCAGGTACTACGCCTTCAACTACGCACAGGTACACTTCATTGCCCTGGACGACATCAGTTGGCAGGGAACTATCGATGGAAAAAAGAAGGGCTATGTCGGGCGAATCGACCAGCAGCAGCTTGAGTTCATTGCCAACGATCTCAAGCACCTGCCGGTAGACAAGTTGATCGTCCTGATGATGCACATTCCGTTAAACGGTGGGGACAACCCAGCCATCCATGTGGACAACCGCGAGGCCCTCTTTGCCTTGCTTCGGGATCGTCCACACACCTTTGCCCTGGCTGGGCACATGCATCATCAAGACTTCACCTTCTTCGACGCATCCGACGGTTGGCAGGCGAGGCAGCCTCTTCATCAGGTCATCAGCGGCACCGTCTCGGGAAGTTGGTGGCGCGGAGCGCCGGATGAATCCGGCATTCCGCACACAACCATGCGCGATGGAACCCCCAATGGCTATCAGATGATCACCTTCAAGGGCAACCAGGTAAGCCTGCGCTACAAATCAGCCCGGCGGGCTGCCGAGCACCAGATGAGCATCTATGCCCCCGACAGCATCATGGCCTCTGAATCTGCCAAGACCGAAGTCCTGGTCAATGTGTTCTCTGGGACCAAGCATTCAATCGTGGAGCTGAGGCTCGGCGATGAGGGCAAGTGGGTGTCCATGGAGCGCACCGAGCAGCCGGACCCCGGCTTTGCAGCCTTGAAAGAGGCAGAACAAAGCGCAACTCCGCCGCTTGGCCGACCGCTGCCCGAACCCATTCCGTCTCGTCACCTCTGGAAGGCGATGTTGCCCGCCCAAGCAGCAGTAGGCGTCTACCAGATTCATATTCGCGAGACGGATGTCTACGGACAAAGCCACCAAGCCAGCAGAATCATTCGCATCCAGTAGGAACCTCGGACCCACGTGACGGAGTGAATTGGCCACAGCCTTCGTCTATGCTGGCATTCTTGCAGCCATTTCTTTGATGCGGCCTAGGGCATCTGGATTCGCGAGCAAGGAGCGGTCAAAGTCAGCCAATTGGAACCAGAAGCAATCTCGTTGGCCCGGCGGTCTGATGATCAGGTCGAGGCAAACTTTGGCGAATGACCCGCGCGCAGGTATTGGCCTAGCCCCACAGTTGATTTTCGAGGAACTGCGTCGTGGTCTCAATGGTCGATTTGCCCACCACCGGCGGCCCGCCGTGCTCATCCGGGCCGATGACGCCGATTTCAGCCGATTCGGGCAAGCGTCTCTTGAGGTGGAGCGACCAAGGTTAGACAAAATACCGCTGCCGATGATCGCTACGCGCATCGCTTCTCCTCTCCATGAAACTTCCAATTGCTGGCCCTGCCCCCAGGTGCGATATGGTGTTCGAAACATAGCTCGATGATTTCTGTCTGCCAGGAGGTGATTTTGGCCAACTATTTTACCGTTTCCAGGCATCAAGGGATATAGCCATCCACATAGGTGTTTACCGGGCTTGGGCTGCCCTCAGATTCACTGCGACTGGAGAGCCCGGCGGCGACAGCCCCCAAGCATGCTCGAACCTTGAATCCCTGCGAGCTAGCTAGTCGTCCCTGAAAAACCCCGATTCCACGCAGCGACTGTTCTGGGGATGGGCGACCTGGGATGAAATCTGAGCGGCAAAGCATGCCGGGAGGCTGAGGCGAACGAGTTTACGAGCAAGCTGAGCCAATTGCGCAG
>JAJDDP010000017.1 GCA_029260235.1 Phycisphaerae bacterium
CCTGAGACGCTCGTCCCAGCCGCGTCATCAATGAACGCCCCATGCACCAAGAAGCCAGTGCTGCCCTCCAGGAGTGTGACGTCAATTGGACTGATGATGCCCAGGCTTTGACTTCCGAAGAAAACGTATGCTTCTCCCGCGGTGCTCGATCCGGAACCCGCTCCGTTGGCGGCCCGGGCACCCAAGACAAAGTCGTCGATGTGATCACCGTTTATGTCTCCCAGGCCCGCTACGGCTGAGCCCATGCGGTCATCCACGTCTAATCCGGGTATTTGGAACCCGTCACGTCCAAACAGATCCCATGAATGCAACACCCCCTCAGTGCCAACCGATGACGCTCCAAACACCGCGAAGCTATCGCCGGCCAAGTCGTCCACGGTCACGTTGATCCCAGGCCCACCGATCAACACATCTGCCAGGCCGTCGGCGTTGATGTCTCCGGCACTACTGACCGATGTCCCCAACTCCAAGTCGGTGCTCAGCCCGTCAACAGCGTATCCATTGGATCCATCCAACTCCAAGAGATTGACTGCCCCTGTCGCCCCAACACTGGACCCTCCATAGACCACAAACGCCAGCCCAAAATGGAGCCGAGTAAAATCGCTGACGAACGGCGCGCCAACCACCACGTCATCGAGTCCATCCCCGTTCACATCTCCTGCGGCTGATACGCTCCTGCCTGCCCCGCCGAATGCTCCGGCGATCACATACCCATCCGTGCCATCCAACTCGTTGACGTTGACCACCGGGTCGAACGCAGTCAGGCATTCATCCGGAAAACCGTTGCCATCGCAGTCGGCGCTGATCCCGGTGCTCACGTCGCATTCGTCAGGTACGGAGTTGTCGTTGCAATCGAAGCTTGATCCACGTTGGAGATCGCATTCATCGGGGATGGCATTCAGGTTGCAATCGTTGCTGGTGCCGACGGCGATGTCGCACAAATCAGAGACCGAGTTGTCGTTGCAATCGAGGTTTGCGCCTTCTTCGCACCCGTCGGGGATGCTGTTGTCATTGCAATCCAGGTCGCCTCCAGCGGCGAGGTCGCACTCGTCGGGGATGCCGTTCAGATTGCAGTCGGCGGCCAACCCGTCGCGCAGCTCGCAAGGATCGAACAAGCTGTTGGTGTTGCAGTCGACGAATTCCTCGCACCCATCGGGCACGCCGTCGTCCTGGCAGTCTTCGCTGAGACCATCGTGTATCTCGCAAAGATCGATCAGGCCGTTTGAATTGCAGTCACTGCTGCCCCCGGGTTCGCACTCATCGGGCTTGCCATTCGCGTTGCAGTCGAGGCTGATGCCTTCATCGATGTCAACCTGATCGTTGCTGCCGTTTCCGTTGCAATCGACTAGTTCAAGAATTGCCCGACCGACGTTGATGCGTCCATGGCCAAAGAATATGTCGAACCCGGGCGGCCCCAAGTCGTCGGCGGTATCCTGCATGGCGGCGCGGATGTCATCGTTGGTTAATCCAGGGGCCGCCGCCGCGAGCAAGGCAGCAAACCCAGCCACATGCGGAGAAGCCATGCTGGTTCCGTTGGAGAGGTAGTACCTGGCATCCAAATCCCCCGGCGGCACGAAATGAAGCCGATCTCCGAAGAAATCTGTCCCCTCGCTGCGAATGGACAGGATGACCACACCCGGGGCAGCCACATCCAATAACTCGCCGAAGTTGGTGAAGCTCGCCGGTTCGTCCAAGTCATCGGTAGCAGCCACCGAGATGACCACGTCGATGTTGGCTGGGAAGCTGTTGGCTAGGTTGTCGCTGTTATTCCCAGCCGCGGCGACGCAGACGCAGCCCATCGAGTGGGCGAACCGAAAGACATCGGTAATCAGATCGCTACTACCCACGCCGCTCCAGGAGTTGTTCAGGACGTTAGCCCCATTCTCTGCCGCGTACACGATAGCCAGGGCCAAGTCGTCGGTGCTGCCCGCCCCGCCGTTATTCAGTCCTTTGAGGGCCATCACTTGAGCGAATGGTGCCACGCCAACGACGCCGACCGAGTTGATTGGGGCTGCCACCGTGCCGGAAACATGCGTGCCGTGACCATGCCCGTCGGCTGGATCACCGTCGTCATTCACGAAATCGTAGCCATGAAGGTCATCAACATAGCCATTCTGGTCGTCATCCACGCCAGGGATACCCTGCAGCTCAGCCGTGTTGATCCAGACGTTGGCGGCGATGTCTTCGTGAATGGTGTCAAGCCCGGTGTCGATGACGGCTACGATCACCCCTTGACCGCCTTGGCCGATCTCCCAAGCTTGCTCCGCCTGAATGATCTCCATACCCCAGAGGTCGCTGAACGCTTGCTCGTATGATCCGACATTCCAGATTCCGTCTTGATCCGGATCGACATAGGTGTCGTCTGGAAGTGTCGTGGTGTGGCACTCATAGACTGGCTCGGCATAAGCGACGGCGGGGTCAGCCTTGAGCGCCAGCAGAATCTCCTCAGCCTGATCTGCGGGCACAGGGAGTGCGTAGATACTGCCAAGGTCGGGCACAGCCGTTCCGACGGGAGGCTTCCTACGGGCGAAGCGCCGGCGAACGTTGGCAACCCGGGCCTGGATGAGGGCTTGATCCAACACCATGACGCCAGTCGAATTCGGGACAAATAGCGGCTTTGCCCGGGTCAGATCCAAGCTATGCTTTTGGTGAATGGCATCCAGAGAAGCCAATTCGGCGTTCCCCGATGCCTCTGCCAAGGATTCGCCTCGCCGAGCCGCAACAGCGGGAGATACGACGATCGCTTCAGGCCGATACTTGACGATGATCTTGACTTCCGCCAACCCATCCAGTTTCACCATGGGGGCTGAAAGGACTGCCGAAAGTGCTGATATCTTGGGTTGGTTGGGTAGCGTTGAGCCTAGGCCGACGGCGACCAGTCCAAGCAAGAGTATGCGGAACATATTGTTCTGACCCCTCCTGGCCCATGTGGATGGCCTAAATTGCCGAGCCGAACGCTTCAGCTAGACCCCACCCACCTATGGTAGGGTATGGCCATCCCAGTGTCCCTTCAAAAACGGGACTTTCGGCCCTGGATCACGCATGAATCGCTGACAATCGTGGGGTCACCGCCTAGGGGAGCTTCAAATCCACTAAGAACGGTTGGCCGGCCGAATCTTTCACTTGGCTTTGGCTCACACGACCAGCCTGTACGACCTGAATCGACGCAGGGGCAACGTGGAACTCGGGCAGGGCCTTTGCATCGGCGCGAATGGCGATGAACCGCTCCCCAAGGCGGCTCTGTAAGCGATCTGCGGCCCTCAAGGGTCCAGCAAGCACTGTCATGGCCTCAACGTCCCTACTACACCATGTCAGCAGGCCGTCCATGTATGGCACTTGCTTGGCTGTTTCTAATGGAGATCGCAGGCAGGCGAAGCGAACCAACGGCCCTTCGCCCTGTTGGACGGTCAGGGCTAGGGCATCTCCGGCGCTACTGGGAATCAAGTGGTAGGAGGTTACCTGACTGATCGGCGAGACGAACAAGGCTAGCATGCGCCCGCTCGGCCCCCTCACTGCCTCCCAGCGCCAAGCTTTCCCGAGCAAGTCGGCCAACTGTCGCGTGTCATCTTCAGTCTCAAAGCCCTGGATGGCGATCAGATCGGCGTTGACGCCATTAAGTGCGTCCGCTACTGCTCGCGGTCGAACAGGCTTATCGTTGATCGGAGTGACATCCCATGTCACACATCTGAGGCTTCCTTCTTTCGGTGACATGTCGAGCCGCGGCGGAGACGAATATTTCCAAGCAGCTGCAGCAAGGACCACCGCCAATAGGACCGGCATCCATGGAATCTTGCGAGGAGTATGTCCACCATTGTTGGGTCCAAGCATGGGCTGCTCTTGGCTAGAGAACTTCGATTTCGTGGAAGATTAGATCGTCGGTGGCTAGATCCAAGGTAGCTACTGTCTTGACGCGGGCACGATGCAGGGCCCCGGGGTTTACGATCCGCACCAAGCCAAGATGGTCGTCACGTTGCAGGTGGGAGTGCCCGTGAAAAATATAGTCCACATTCAGTTTCTCGGCGGCCGTGTCGAAGCCGCGTTCGTGGCCATGATAGACCGCGATTCGTTTGCCTCCCAACTCAAGGCGCAGGGGCACTTCGCTCGGCTCGTCCAAGTTGACCGTGCGCAGATAAGCCCGGGTGGCTGCGTCAGCTGAGTCAGTATTCCCCCAAACGAACGAAAAACTTCGCCCAACAAATTCGTCGAAAATTGCCGGACCACCGACATCACCGCAATGGATGATGTACTCCACGCCGCAGCGACCAAAGATAGCCAAGGCTGCACGCAGCGGTTCGATGTCCCCGTGAGTGTCCGAACACAGTCCAATCAGCACGATCATCATCTCCGCAGGTGTCTTTGGCGCCGAGACCATTGTAGCGTCACTTTCATCCCGCACGAACTACCTGCCGAAAGACGCTCCTGAAGTAGTCTACGAGGCTCCTGGTGCTGGGTCTGAGTGACGCGATTTGCATCGTTTGGCCCTACGCACTACGATCCGCCGCTTCGTATGTGGTGGGGGAATCGCTCCCGCCGGAGTATCCCGGCCTGTTCACCTTAGGAGGTAGTATCGATGAAGCGTCACCTATTGGGACTGAGCGTCTTGGCGACCCTGGTCCTGTCTGCGGCTGTCTGGGCCGACGAGGAAACGAGTGCCTCGTCAGCAAACCCCCGGGTCAAAATGGCTACGACATTGGGGGATATCGTAATCGAGCTGAACATGGAGAAGGCACCCATCTCAACGCACAACTTTCTGCGTTATGCCGAGGAGAAATACTACGACGGCACCATTTTTCACCGGGTGATGGCTACGTTCATGATCCAAGGGGGCGGATTCACCAAAGAAATCGACCAGAAGAAAGAAGGCCTGCACGAGGGCATCAAGAACGAATGGCAGAACGGCCTAAAGAATGCAAAGGGCGCCATCGCCATGGCCCGCGGCGGTGGCCAACCTGACTCAGCCACCAGCCAGTTCTTCATCAACGTCGTCGATAATGCTATGTTGGATCAGGCAAGAGATGGGGCTGCATATGCTGTCTTTGGCAAAGTTGTCGAAGGCATGGACACGGTGGAGAAGATCCGCACCACAGCCGTGGCCACCCACCCAAAGTATGCAGGCGGGCAAAAGAAGGTGGTCCCCGTGGAGACCGTGGTTATCAACTCGGTCACCGTTCTCGACGGATTTGAGCTAGCCACTGCGGCTGCTCAGGCCAAAGAAGCCCTCGCGAGTGTCGAGGCTGAAAAGAAAGCAGCTCAGGAGGCACAGAAGAAGATGGCAGAAGGCGTAATTGCCAAGATCGAAGAGGAAACCGGTAAGAAGATCACCACCACCGAATCGGGTTTAATGTATGTCGACTTAGTGGAAGGAACTGGCGAAACGCCCCCAGAGCCGAGCGCGACAGTTGAAGTTCATTACCGCGGTACGCTGATGGACGGCACAGAGTTCGATAGTTCCTATAAGCGAGGCGAGTCCATTAGTTTTGCGCTTAACCGGGTGATCAAGGGCTGGACCGAGGGCGTCGGCTCCATGAAGGTGGGCGGCAAGCGAAAGCTGATCATCCCTTCGGACTTGGGCTATGGCAAGCGTGGCTCGCCCCCGGTGATCCCGCCCGACGCCACCTTGATCTTTGAAGTAGAGCTACTTGGCATCAAGTAATCTACCGTGACTTATTCAGTCTTTGAGAAAATAAAAACGCGCTCGGCTGAGCGGCCGGGCGTGTTTCTTGTACTTATGCCGGATTTCCTCGTTTCTCAACGAGACCTGTCGAAGCCGATCCCGAGCTCATTTCCGTTAGGAGTTTGCGCCACCTCGTTCGCTGCCGGCGCAAAGGCGAAAGGCTGAACCACCAAGACCTAAGGACAAATGTTCCCGGGTGTCCACGAGTCGTGGGGAACGTCAAACAGAGTTTTCTGTCTAACAAAGGCTGTATGATCAAAGCCTACTGAAGAGGGCCAGCGGACAGTGGGGGAATGCTCACCAATGAACGATGACGTCTTCCGACAGTTCAATGAGGGAGTGGCCCACTCTCTTGACGCACATCAACTCCGGGACGGTGGCGACGCAGAGGGCGTCATTGACAGCGACAGAAAGGCAGTCGGAGCTTTCGACAAGGTCTTGGCCCTCTCCCCGGGCCACGCGCAGGCCATCTCCGGCAAAGCGGCATCACTCGCATCGCTGGGAGAAATACAGGCTGCCGTGACCGGGTTTCGAGAGGCGATCAAGCGTTGCAGCCCGCAGCAGATGGTCTCCGGATTGTGTGCTCCTGCTTGGGAATAGAAGCCCAAGAGGGCGTGCGCGGGCACAACCGGGAGGAGCAGCGAGAGTCGTGGCGAGGCGCACCACGTGGTAGGCTGTTCGGCAGGAAGTAGTGCTGGATGTTTTTTCCAACGCGAATGTGGGGGAGCACCGGGCCTCACGGTTTCAGCACTTGGTTCGGATTATTGCGTTGGCCCGTGCGGTGTGGCGAGTACAGGTTCGTATCCAATGTTGAAGACTGGGTTAAGCACCGTCGTAATGGTCTTTCCTTCACCTTCGATCGGCCGCAGGCGGACTTGCCCATGCCAGTATGCCGAGGCGCGATGATCGACGGAACAAGACTAGTCCGACTCCTTGAGCGCCGATTCGTTGTCCGCGCGCCAGTTGAAGTCGCCTGGGCGCGCCTCGAACAAGTAGAAGCCTGGCCTAGTTGGGCCCACCACATTCGGCGGGTCGATCTGCGGCCCGCCGGACCACTGACGCCAGATTCTGAAGGAGCCATCCTGCTCACCAACGGTATACGGTCGACATTTCGTATGGAGAACCTGATCAGAGGGACAAGCTGGAAGCGGGTGGGACCGTTCTTGTGGCTCAGCGTTCACTACGATCATCAGCTTAGGGAAATTGGCCCGGAACAGACGGAGATCACCTTTCTGATTGATGCTACTGGATTCGGGGTAACTCTTCTGGGGCGTCTCTTCGCAGCGATCTATGCTCGAAACCTGGATCGGGCCATTCCAAATTTGATCGGCGAGTTGGAGCACAAATAGTAATCAAGTATGAAGAGGCTGACCGACGGCGTTCTACGGCTAGATCTTAGAGGAATGCTCCTATGCAGCTACACGAATGTCTTGACTGCAACTACGGCCTCGACGGAGACGGAGTGTTGCGACGGATGTTGGATGGGGGCGCTGATCCTAACCAGCACGAAGGAATTCAATCTGAAACTCCGCTTCATGTGGCTGCCCGACGGCGGCGGGCAAGCGCTGTTGAAATTCTCCTGGATCGCGGGGCTTCAATCGACAGCAAGACCGCTGGCGGGAAGACGGCCTACGCCCACGCTGTGCGTCGTCGGTTCGATGACATTGCTGAGCTGCTGCGGCGGCGCGGCGCTAGCACGACGCTGAATGAAGCGGACCGATTCGCGGTGGCGGTTGTGGAGGGCCGCTTAGATGATGCCCGGGCGATCTTGGCGTCTCATCCCCCGGTGGTGAAAACCGGCAACCCCGAAGAAGACCGCTTGCTGGCCGATGTGGCAGGACGGAACCAAGGTCAACCCGTGGAACTGTTGATCCAGGCGGGCGCAGATCTGGCTGCTCCAGGGCTGGATTCTGGAACCGCCCTGCACCAGGCCGCTTGGTTCGGACAACCTGACAACGCCCGACTCTTGATCGAAGCCGGTGCACCGCTCGACATCTTTGACAGTACCCACCAAAGTTCGCCACTCGGCTGGGCTGTGCATGGTTCTCGATATTCGGGCGATGCAGCGAATCGTCAGGACGCATACGCCGCATTGGTCCAGATGTTGCTGGATGCGGGCTCTAGTCTACATTATCCAGAAGAGCCCACGAGCGATGCCTATTTCCGACGATTGCTCGAAGACGCCAGCCCCCAGGTTCACCAAGTCTTGGAACACCAAGGCAAAGCCTGACTGCTCCCCTTACTCGATGTCAGAAGTGATGATTACGTTGTCGTATTCGGGCAGGGTGCCTTTGGCGCGTTCGAGTTCGATGATGGCCATGTTGAAGTCGATCAAGGCGCGCAACAAGTTGCGTCGCGACGAAGCGAGGGAGGTGAGGGCGTTTAGTTCCTGATTCAACTGCACGAAATTCTTTGACTCAGCCCGGGCTTTGATGGCTTGGGCTTGGTCTTTGTTCGCTTCAGCCGATTCGAGATTAGGGGCAATCTGATCGTAGAACGATTCGACATTTCTCAGCCGGATGTTGACGTCGAGAATCACGTTTTCAAAGGCGAGTTTCAACCCAGCCATTGACTGACCATGCCGCAATCGAGCCTGCTGCAATCGGGCCTTGGGGCCTCGGTTGCCAACCGGTATCTCAAACTCCAGAGAGATAAAGTATTCGTGGAAGTCGTTCTTGGTCACCTCGTCAAAGGCGTCGTCGGCACTAATGCCCAAACCGTCCACCGTATAACGAAAGGTAACATCAAACTGCGGGAGAATCTGGTTCTTGGCCTGCCCTACGGCAATTCTGGCTTGCTTGACACGAAGATCAGCCTCGCTCAACTCGGGGCGATGATCCAAGGCAATCTGAACCTCGCTCAGTCGATCCAATACGACCGGCGCGTTACCGGGGAAATCCAAAGGTAGAATTTCGACGTCATCCGCCAAGTCGATCCGCGGGTCGTTCATCAGGTTGATCAGGCGGTCTTCGGCATTGCGTACGTTTGCGATTGCTTGGATGAACGCAGCCTTGGACGTCTCCAGCCGAGCCTTGGTGTCGGAAATCTGAATCTTGTATGCGTCGAACGTGCGTCGCACCAACAGGAATTCATAGATCTGTTCAAACCGACCAAGTAACCTCGCTTGGATGGCTACCTCGCGACGGGCGGATACGAGATTCCAATAGGCCTGTTCTACATCGACCAGCGTGTCGATGACTTGTCGCCGAAAGGTCTCGCGGCTAATCCGACGGTCCAGTTGGGCCAGGCGTATCCCAGAACGGTTGAAGTCGATGCCAAACCCACGAGCAAAGGGCTGGCGAAGTTCAACCGAAATTGCAGAATTCCACACCGGATCGAAGTCCTGAAACTGAAAGTCGTTCGAGGTTCGGTTCATGTTGAACGTGGTGGTTGCCCGCATGCCGTTGGCCAGCAACTTGGTCAAGCCGGCAGTGTACACCTGCGTATCAACATTTGAGCCGATCAACGCGCTGGCGGAAGGTCGGTTCTGCTTGTTGCGGCTAAAGTTGGCAAAGAACGAGGCATCGAAGGCAGCCTCTGCCTCGACAGCGCGGGCAGTGTTGATGGCAGGATCGTAACTGGAAACGCGCACCGTCAAACTGTTGGCCATCGCGCGCTGAATGGCATCCTCCAACGTCAACGGAAGCTTTTCGGAGCGACCAATAATCGAGACGCGATCAATCACCCGCTGGATGTAGAGTCTTTCCGACTTTGCAAACTCCTCAGTTGCCAAGCGCTCTTCAGCACGACTGCGCTCCAGCGTTGGGTCGGGGAGATGAGTCAGAATCCTCTGCGGATCAATCGGCTCGCCACCTCGGCGGTCCAGTTGACCTACAGGATCAGCTGGCACCGCTTCGTCAACCAGCGGGATCTCGGCCGCCTGAACTTCTTGGCCGGCAACGGCAACCTTCGGTGATTGATCCTGATCAGGAGCAGCCGTCGGTGATTGACCTGCGGCGTTCATGGCGATCAGCATGCACAGCGATGATGCAAGAACGAAGTCGAACATGATCGTAAGGATACCTCTCTTGGGAACAGCCGGTCGATGCGCCGAATCAACCGAGGTTCGTGAAGGCTGCCCGTTGCGCCAATGAAACGGGTTAACCCGAGTAATGGTGCCCGGAATCATATCGCAGGTGGCTATCCAGCGTCAATCGGTAAGCGTGGCAAGAACTCACATCAAGACCCTCATAGTCCAAAGGGTGCGCAAGAAGTTGTCTGCATTCTCGTCTGGCTCCCAGTTGGCAAACCTCTAACGCCGAAACCCCGTAGAGGGCACGAGATCTAGCTGCTGATCAACCTTGCCTCGTTTCTGGCTGGGTCTACCCTTGGCGGAGTCTGCCATCAAAGGTACGATGACCGCATAGGCCGAACAGCAGAGATTCGGATTCCTTGGCTCGGTATTCTGCGATCATGCCTGGATTCTCCGCAAACATGAATTGCCATCTCTGGGATCTCCTGGACCAAGGGGTCGAGAAGGTGCTGGACCGCCTTCAGGGTGAGATCGGCGTAACCGGCCTCTGCATTCCGGTGCTGTGCCCGCCAATCGAAACACTCAGAACCGATCCAGGTGTCGAACCCCGAGTCTTCCGGACCTCGGGCGGTGCGATATTTTCTCCGGACAAGAAGCACTACTCAGCCACACGCTGTCTGCCTCCGCAGAGTCAATGGCGATACCCGCGCGGAGCACTGGGGCAGGTCGTCGATTCCTGCCGCACGCGGGGCCTTTCCTGCCGCTTCGTGTTGCACGTCGCCTCAGCCGGCCTCATGACCAAGCGGTATGAGCAGTTGGCAGCCAAGAATACATTCGGCGACGCTTGGCCTGATCGGATTTGCCCGGTCAATCCGGACGTCCAAGCGTTTATTGCCTGCACTTGCGCGGATCTGATTGCCCAGTACCAACCCGACAGCATCGAGCTTGCCGACCTTCATGTTGGCTTGGTGCAACATTCAGGTGGTTCAGCCTCAATGGCTGACATACTCGGATCGGGCGGCAGCGCTCTCTTGAATATCTGTTTTTGCGAATCGTGTCGGCAGCTTGATGTAGCCTCTCTCAACGACGATCAGCTCGACTCAGCCGCAGCCGCACGGAGCGTCGCTGTCCGGTTGAATCGACTTCTCGATGCTGGTATGCCGGCGCAACCACCATTTTCCCAGATATGCAGCAATGACGCAGTCGTCCGTGCCCATGTCACCGCCCAGTGGAATGCGATCAAGTCGCTGGTCCAGAACGTAGCCAAGCAAGGCTGCGACGATGTGATCATTCGCTGCCCACTAGACGCACTGATTGCGGATCAGGACAACACGCCGTGGTCAGCCTGGGCGACGGAGCGGCTGATCAGCGCCCTGTCGATTTGCGTCGATAGCCCAGAAGAGCGAGACATCCTGGCTGCGGTTCAACAATCAAGAAGCTGGACCGATTCGAAGGTTTGCTCTGAAATTCAAATCAAGGTGTCGCCGAGCAAACGACGCGGCACCGCTGACGAGTCGAAGTCCGCAACGCCCGGCGACGACGGCACCACGCTCGTGCGAAACCTGGCACTGCTATCCGAGAATGGCATCGCAGCCGTCAATTTGGATCACTACGGCATCATCCCAGCGGCTGGTATTGCCCACCTAAAACAGGCGGTGCGCTTCGCCCGCCGCTCCCCAGCCTAGTTGCGGCCATGTCTAGTAGTTGGCGTAGCGTATGTAGCGGACACGCCGGACCACGCCACCGACACAGATCACCAGATAGAGGACATGCAGGCCCAGGACCATCCACTCATATCTGCCTAGACTGCGCATGCGATTAACCATTTCCATGCAGATTACAAGAGATGCCATGGTGGTAGACAACCAGAGGGAGTAAATCCCAGAACAATAGCAGGCACTGCGCAGGCAGATTCCCATCTTGTTGAAGCCATCCTCGCGAGAAATGAACAGTCCATAGATGGCTGCAACCAAACAAGAAAGCCCACCCGCCGCCAATCCCAGAAACGTGCCAACCCAGATGATGGCATAGCAGAATTCCCCAAAACCATTCTCGTTATTGAAGATGAGTACGCGCATGGGGACCGCAAACCCCACTGCGAACGCCGCGGCGGCCAGCAGCATGTGGACAAGCAGGAACGTGCCGGCCTCCTTCAGACCGCTGTAGGCTGACAGCCGCGCGAAAAACAGCTCCGGAGAAAACCACGCCCGCCACGTCGCCTGCCAGAACCCCACCCGCACATACTTCGTTTGAAAGGGCCACCATGCGACAGGCAAACGGTGTTCAGGATTGAACCATATGCTGGCAGGTTGTCCGCATTCCGGGCAACGGGCACCCTCTTGCTTGTGATAGGTCAGATTGTAACCGCAGGTTTCGCACAGCGGCGGCCGATCCGGCGCTGGCCAACTCATGTCGGCAGTGGCTGCCCGAAGCAACGCCCAAATGCACCAGACGATCCCGGCGGCACAGACGATCGGCAGGGCATACTGATAATAGTCTGCCAAGAACTGCAAGACCGCGGACGGCGCCAGAGGATCATGGTAGATACGGGCTCGCTGGTACCACACCAGATGTCCGTTACCGTAAAACGCCACCGCGGCAAAAGGAAACAGTGATAGCATGAGTTGCCCGGTGTGCAGCCAGACGGTCCGCAGCGCATGACTCCAAGCTTGGCGGAGTCGGGCGTTGGCACTGACCCAGGGCGTCACCATTAAAGCAACGAGCAAGAAAAACGACTCAATGCCCGCCACGACGAATAGCCCGATGCCAGCAGATGCCGGGTGGAGGCGCAGCTCGCGCTCTATGTAATCGAGTTCACGAAGAAACTGCGGATCGCAGGAACCGGCGACCAGCAGCAGGCAGGCACCAAATAGAAGGCCGACCCAATGCACCAGATACACCTGCCAGAGCGCGGCATCCTTCGCTTTTTGCGCTGTGCGTCTCGGCTGAAACCCAGCCAAGACAACCGTCGATAGCAAGCCCATGGATTCCCATCCAACGCAGTCCTTGAAGTCCCGCCCTTCCCTCCCCTATCACGGTCTAACAGACCTCACGCTATTTGGAAAGATCCTGGCCGCATCGGCCTACAATGCGGCAGGGCCGACAATCGGTGTTCGATCCGATCATCGACCCTGTGTTTGGGCCGCACCCAGCTACGGTGCTTCAGTATGTTCTACGTAAATTCAGTACGCCTGGTTCGCGCTGGCAGTCACCGTTTCAGCCCTGTGCTCATGTCCATGCATAGCCATCATTTGGGAGGCCACGCTGATTACGTCCTTGATCTTGGGCAGTCCGGTCAAGCTGCCGGATAGGCGGAACATGTTTGGGGCTTCATCGGCTGACAGCGTGAACATGGTGTTGGAGAGCAGACTCGCAGCGGCTTGAACCTCACCGAGTTCGCCCGGCGGACAAAACTGGGCACCGACCTGGGCAGCACGTCCGGCATGAATGATCACCGCTACGCTCGTATCTTTGCCCAGGCGGCTCGTTGCCCTGGACATGCCTGGATCGTCCAGAATCGACTTGCCGCTCTTGCCGGTTGCAAGCACGGCTTTGATGGCCGCTTCGCTCGGTGACACAACCAGTCCCTGGGAAATACCGGCCACAAAGATCGTCGGGCCACCATCGGGCATAGCGTAGCTCTTCACCGCAGAGCCATCAATCGTGGTTGAAGCTGGTTCGGGCAGTTCCATGCCCATGATGCGTGAAGGGATCGAGAGCAGTTGGTCCCAAATAGCCATCGACTTGCTCGGATCAGCCGCAGCGATGATCAGGGCTGCGTCGGGAATCTCGACGCCTTCCTGGCGTTCGCCCGGGTTCACAAACAGGGCGATCTCCTTGATGTTGGAGAACAACTCGCGGCCCAGATCAAAACCGGTGACCGCTCTGAGCTTGTCCATCTTCTGCTGCATGTGGTTGGCATCCTGGTGAACTGCGGCTGGATTGATGCCCAGGGCAACCACGGCAGCCGCCCCAGCCGGTACGTTGCGGAGGGCAACGCCCTGCATGGGCGGCATGCGGATCATGTTGTAAACAAAGTTGTTGTGCTCCTCATCCATGGACACGCCAAACTCGCCATACATTCCCTCGGTTGTAGAACCCAGGCAAAGCCAAACATTCTGCATGTGAGCGGCGTCGAGCATTCCATAGGCCATCCCGATCGCCTGCATGGCGTCCTGGTCCTGAGATGCGATTTTGGTCGCCTGGACGAGGGCTGTGTTGACGTTCACGGTCGCAAAGAGGAGGGCGTCATTCCGCTGTGTGGAGAATTCCTGAAAGTCAGGGCGAGTAGCCAGCGAGTCATGGCCAATGGAAGTCAGCCGATCAATGGCATCGCCCACCAGCGCTCGCGAGGTGCCCGCGATGACCAACCTGTTGGTGAACGTGACCACGACACCCGGCTCGATCTGAAGCGTAGCAAAGCCCGAGATCGGATCGGTCGGTTGAACAAACTGGGCAGCCGTCTCGATGCAACCGCGCAGCCCTTCATCGTCACCCGGATGGATGACCAGAAGGGCCTGCACACCTGCCAAGGCCGGGTTTCCGGCCGGCGGGCCTTCAATACCCATGAAGGCGAAGCCGAGCCCGCGAAAACCTTTGAGTTGATCGAGAATGCCCGAACTCAAGAAGACTTCGTGCGGGAGAATCAATCCCGGCGAGTCGGGGATGGGCGTCCCCGTCTTGCCCGCAACCGCCTGGGCGAGAGGATCGCCCAACAACCCCAGCATGTCAGCCAGGTTCTCAATGTGTTGGCCGGGATTTCTCAGTTCGACATAGGCGACTGCGCCGGGTGGCATCAAGGCCGCTAAGTCTTCACTTCGCAAATCCTCGTTGCAGGAATCGCCGCGACGCCTCGCCTCAGCCGCCAGCTCTTTGGAGGCACTCTTGTCAGCTACGACCTTCTTGTAGGCCTCAGCTGCAGCTTTGGGATTTGATTCATGCGTTTCGAGGAAGTACGCCCGTTCAAACTGGCGTTGGCTCTTGGATTGTGCCCATGCCGTGGTCGGAACGAAGAGCAGGGTGGAGAATAACAGGGCGATTGATCGGTGCATGGTGGATTTCATTGCAGGCTCCTTCTGTCAAACGTAGGGCACATGCGTATGCCCACGAAGAATAATGGCGCGCACACCAACCGCCAGCGCCCCAAAAGCAAGGCCAATGGCCAAGTGCGAACTCCCTCGCCTGGCGTGATTATTTCGCCGAGCGAGGGAGTATTCGATGTAGCCACCAGATTATTTTGGCAAACTTTAGTTTTGGCAATCCGGGTCTGCCAAGACGCCGTCGCCGCTGAAGCATCGCTGGAACAGGTAGTAATCGAAGAGGTCCATTCGGCCATCTCCGTTCAGATCGACGGTCGAGCAGCCAGCGTCAAGGGGAGCGGCAGGGCCGGTCACACAGGGCCAGAAGAGGCGATAGTCGACCGTGCCCACTACGCCATCGCCATCATAGTCCGGGCCAATGAGTGCAGGAACCACATTCAGGAGAATGTTGGTGCTAAAAAGGACATTATTGTCAAAGGATCGATCATCCCATTCGCCCACCTCATCGTCAGCGTCGATGATCCAGCCTACGAAGTAGCTGCCCGTCGGGATCTCCGGCGGGAAGTCGTCCAAGTTCAGCACCACGTTGGCCGTGCTATTGCCCAGATGTCGGGTTGGCGTCTGGAAGGTGCCCAAGAGGTAATCGTCACCCGTGCCATTAGGAGGTGCCAGGATCCCATCGATCACCGGATCAGTCGAGGCGTAGAAACGAATCTTGTAAAGCAGGGCGTCTCCGCCGCGGACGTTATCAATCTGAGTACTTACCGACCAGCTTTCATTGGGGCTTACCGTGGTCGATGACATGCTGTGCGTACCCAGCCCGGTGTCGGTGAGGTCTGCCATGAGCCCGCTGAATAGTTCATAGCCAAAGCGGGCCATGAAGAACGAACGTATCGCGTTGCCCGGCGGCGAAGTGGTTTTCTGGCGGCACTGGGGTATGACACAGTCGGTGCGGCAGGTCAGGTTATCCTTGGTGAAGACGACCATGACGATGGTGTCAGCCCCCTTTTGGACGATGCCGGTGTCATTGACGACATCGTAACGCGTGCCATTGCATAGCACGCCGCCTTTGCCACCGTTCTTGTAGTAAGTGGTCAACGAAGTAGGTTCGGGCAACGGATCAAACCCGGCGAAAATGGCCTGGCCAGCCAGGTTGTCATCCAATTGAGAGCCGGTACCCATCGAGTTTAGGGCGGAGGTGAGCGTGCCTGCCTCGGAAAAGAAATCGCCGTCGATGAACATCTCCAGCATCCGGCCAAACGCCCGAGGCTGGGCGGTGTTCATACCCATGCGGTAGTAGCGCTGATGGCCCGTCGAGTCAAAGCGCTGTGGAATGTTGCCGCCGTTGTTGGTATTTGCCCAGTTTTGCAGGTCGTTAAAAATGTCGCCGGCTCCGCGGAAGGTGGGCTCCCAAATCCACGATGGAATCAGGAAGTAGGATGGATCGGACGGGAAGTTGCTGACTTGCCCCTGCCACATGATCACCCGGTCCAGATCGGAGATGCCGGTGATGGTGCCAAATCCGCGCCCCACGCCCGACACGCCAGCTAACCACTTGTTGAGCAGCTCTCGTCCCAGGACGGTTTCAATCAACATGCTTGTAGCCGCATTGTCGCTTGGGCCCATCATGAATTGATCGAGCTGGGCCAAGGTATAAGAGCTGCCGAAATTCGCCTGCCCCAGGCCGTTGGTCTTGTCGCTCATGTACCAGGGATTCTTGCTGTAGAGGATGGATGGGTCGTTGTTTATGTCGATGTTTTCAGCCTCGTGCTCTTGCCAGAGCTTGATGTGGGCGGTGGTTTTGGAGCAGCTGGCTAGGTAGAACGGCTCACTCGCCCGGTAGCCAATCGACTGGTTGGTGCGGATGTTCTTGGCATAGAAGCCAACGATACCCAGCGGAGCCGTGCCATCAAATGCTTCAAACTGATCGATGATCGCCTGCAATTCCGGTGTGATGGGTTCGGAGTCTTCTTCAGCTGCGATAGCGTCCACTTCATGGAGCGACTTGTAAGCGTCGCCCCAGACGCCTGCGAATTTCAGTCCACCATTGTCCCAGGTTTCCAGATCGATCAAGTGCGTATTGATGTCAGAATGATCGACGATTTTTTGATCGAAATCGGTTGCGTTTAGGCCCGTCCAGACCGCCCATTCAGCACCTGGATACATGGCGAAGATCACGGCGTAGCGGATTCCGTTGTGGTCACTACTGAAATAGCGTTCCACGTCGATAGGCCTGCCGGCGATACCAGAAATTGGCACCAAACCACTCGCTGGATCGATGGGGAATTGAGGATCAAACAGGTCGTTGAACTCGCTGCCAGTAAGCCCGTAGTAGAGGATGGTGCGAGGCTGGTTGGGATCGTTCACCCAGGTTCCCGCGAAGGAGGTAACGCTGTTCTCGACGTAGGCTTCAAAGTCGATGATCTGCATGCCTTCAAGCGCTTTGTCACCCAAGCGGGTTTGAAACTCAGCATCAGTATTTGTAGGCCTGATTTCCCAGGCGTATGCATCACCATCGATCAGGAAGCAACCGGAGAACAGCTTGGTGCCGTCGATGATATCGACGTCGAAATCCAACCAGCGTCCGTCTTCGCCTTGGACGAAATTGGCTACAAAGTCGTCCCAAGATTGAGCGTCGGCCCCCACCCAGCAGACCATGGTCCCAGCCACCGGATACCAGATGCCGCTATAGCGAATTTCGGATCCGTCCCAACGGATTTCTACGTCCACCAGTTGCTTGCCGTTGCCGGCTTCGGTAGCGAGGCGAGCCTCGAACTGGGCCAGGGTCAGATCGTCCCCCACGGAGGCGGGAGACTGGGCATAAGCCGATGAGGCCGCCAGGGATGTGTAAAAACAGGCAACTGCAAGCCAAGAAAGACGGCAAAGATTCGGCATTAGTTCTGCTCCTCGAAGATGGCTTTGAAAAAGCCACCGGCCCATCGGAGTGGTGTTAGCCCATGCGGGCTGGATCAAGGATGCCGAGTCTTTGCGGAGACGGCCCCGAATCCACTATAGATACTAGCGATAACCGGGGCGAATTCTCTCGCACTGATCTTGAAATAATTGAAAGAATCGGCCATCATGCCTCTCCGGTGCTCCGGGCTTCGGTCAATATGCCGTCGAGGGTCAAGTACGGCCTGAGCCTGTGATGGTCTGGGGCATGAAGGGCGATTAGCTCAGTTGGCTAGAGCGCATGGTCGACATCCATGAGGTCACAGGTTCAAGTCCTGTATCGCCCATTGACGTAAAACCTTGTCAATTCACGACTTACGCAACAGTTTAGGTCAGTCTTGACCTAAATCAAGTCCCGATGTATGCTCATAACGATCTAAGAAGACCTAAAAAGAGGGATCGACATGGGTAGGAACCCGGTTGAATTCGTGAAGCATCCCGATACAGAACGGGTCGTCAATGGCTTGCGACTCCACAAGACATCGGGACGCTACTACCGCATCGAGGGCAAGAAAAACAGAGTCCACTACCTGCGCCAGGGTCGCAAGGGCGTGGACTACCTCAGACAAGCTGTCTACGAACATGAATGCTGGCAGGAAGGGAAGGAACCCAAAGAGACGGTCAACCTGTCCATCCGTGAGCCGATGCTTGACGACTTCGGTTCAGACAGGTCAATCATGTTCGATGGGGAAGTTCCTATCAGCCGCAAGGACATGGCAGCCTACTTTCGTAATCAACTACTCAGCGACCCGCTGACCAGAGCCGAATTCGCTGACATGGTGGGCATCCCCGAATTGAGAGAGATTCATAAATTGGCCAACGTGGCCAACGACCTACCCTTAGCTCTGATTATCAAGCAGTACATCGCCAACAAGACTTTCAAGCAGCCCCGTCAGTACCACGATGCAGAAATGGCCTGGGGGGAATTCGTCAACTCCGTTGGCGTTGAGAACCTTGACGACGTGACGGTGGTCGGAATCCAGGCATACAACAAGCATCTACAAACCAAACCAGCGACCAGAACCCGCGAGAATCTGCTACTGACCGTCCAGGGCATCTTGAAGTATGGCAGGGTGGTTTTCGAGAGCCACAGAGCGGCGATTGAACAGGTCAAGATCAAGCTGAATGAGCTTTGTGATACAGGTATACCCAAAGAACCCAACCCGCAGCCCATGAAGGTCAAGCATTACCTGGCCCTCTTGGACAAGTCAAAAGGCTCCAAAATGTGGACGGCCTTACTTCATGCAGCCCTGAATTTCGCTCTGCATCCCACCGAATCAGCGGAACTTTTGCTGTCCGACTTGGACTTCGATGAAATGAGCCAGGTAGCCTACAGGGGCAAGACAAGCATTCTCCGGGTCGCTGCAATGTGGCCAAGGACAGCGACCGCTCTCCGAGCCTACCTTGACTCCGACGAATACCACCAAGGGAGCGAGTACCTATTCAACGACCCCGAGGGACGGTCATTGAACGTCGCCAGGATCGGAGCCTATCTCCGTCGCATCCGCGAGGATAGCTCAGTGGTTTTCGATGGCATCCGCGATCTTTGTCGTACCAAGATGGGAACGGAGAACGGAGTAGCCATCGCCTGGGTGATGGGTCAACGAAGAGGGGAAGATGACAAGTACGCTGGGAAGTCTGCGGACGAAACCCGCAAGGCTCTAGCCAAGGTCGAAAACGCCGTATTCGGTGAGCGTCCAACATTTTAGACAACCAGAATGCAATAAGAATGCATTAGATCACGGGGAAACCCGCAATGGATGGCCTGCAAGGACACCACGCAGTCAAAACCGCTCTGGCTGCACCCATTTAGGCCACTTCCCTCCTCTGGACAAAAAAATCTTTCAACTGTTGTAGAGGAGAACGCCCCAACCGGTACTGTTATATATAGGAGGTTCCACTTGAGTGAATCTCCCATGAAGGCGTCCGTTGTGGCTGGATTGATGCTTGCCATTGTCCTGGATAGGATTATCAATCGACCATAGACGGCGGAACTGTGAGGTGCGACCAATCATGCTGAGTCATACAGAAATCGAATCCTACTTGGAATCTCTGCAAGACCGGGAAGTTCTTCAACTCTACAGCGATGTTCTGCTTGATGGTGGGGCGGGCTGTGTCAGTATTCGCAACAATGCAGATACGCTCAGAGATAAGATGATGGTCTGGGAGATAGAAGAGCCTGTTCGCTGGCGTTGCCTCAGTCGCATGATTGAGAAGGCGCAATCTGAACAAGGCAAAGTAGCTCGCCACCTGAAACAGTTGTCCGACAACGAATTCCTGGATTTCTATCGTAAACTCATGGATGAGCAAGGACACGTGCTACATAGTTCCCAGCGCCCCAACCTGACAAATAGAATCATGGATTGCGAGAACAGCGACCCTGCTCGATGGATCAAAGCTTGTCGCCAAGCTGGTATCGACGCCGCACCAAACAATTCTGATGTTGGAAGTGAAATTGCAGCTTCGCCAACTCAAAGGCGTAGGCCGTGGACAAGAACTGAGAAACTCACCTTGGCAGGCGTCATCGCGACCATTCTAGTCGGGATTGGTGCTGTGCTTGTTTGAAGAAGTTGGCTGGGGAAGTCAGTATCTAGTCGGAAATCCGGTAGAGATGGAAAACAAAAAGGGAACTTCGCCATGACATCCTTAGTATTGGAATTGCAACGCTTTGCTTTGGAGGAGACGCCCGACTACGCCAGCCTTGCGCGCAGGGCACTCGTCGTGGCAACCAAGTTGGGGGTTGCAGATTTTCGCATTTGGGCGGAACGGGAGTTGAACGGCTTTGTGGATGTTGCTCAGTCGGACTTACCTGACTACCGCAACATTCATGTGTCCGTCCAATACTTCAATCGATATCATGGTTGGCAACCAATTGTATTTGGAGACCCTGAACTTGCTAGGCTGACGTCCTCGACAGGCATGTACGCGCCTATTGGGCAAGTTCAACATCTTGTCAATAGTGTCACAAGTTCCGGGGTGATTCAGATTCCCTTACCCCACGAAATCACGCAGCAGTTGATGCAGGGCATGAACATGCGCGCAGAACCAACCTTTATCGTCCCACCGTCAGAATTGTTCAAGGTTCTGGACGCTGTCCGCAACAGGATTCTGCAATGGTCTATGGACCTTGAGGCAGCCGGGGTGCTTGGCAACGATATGACGTTTTCGGATCAAGAAAAGCAAAAGGCAACTGGGCAGTCCGAAATATCGATTGGCAGCATTAGCAATTTCCATGGCTCGATAGGCCCCGTGAATTCTAGCCACATCCAAGTCGGTGATGCGATCACTCTTCATGCGAAGCTCATCGAGCTTGGCGTAGGCATCAGGGATAGACAAGAACTTGAATGCATCGTTGACGACCTGGAAAAAGAGCCTGGCCAGAAAGAGAAAACTTCATTGATGAAGCGGGGATTGGCCTGGATAGCAAAGCACTCGTCAACGCTTGGTACTTTCAGTTCAGAGCTTAGAAAGTGGTTCGAGTAGCCCACTGCCCACAGCTTGCCCCACAAGCCCCTACAATTCGACATGAGCGACTTTCCAGCATCGACCCTGCCTTGGCCCATCACCAAGAACAACTCGCCACATCAAAAGCATTCAGCCCAATTCCATGCGATACGGCATAATTACACACTGTCTTCACCTGGCATTTTCGGTCAACTAAACCACCATTTCGGTTGACAGTTTGGACCAAATCAAGTAGTATAATGCCAAGTTCTGTCACCCTCCAAATCCAACCGAAGGGAGTCCTTCCCATGACCAAATCCATCGCCTGCTATCTCCGAGTTTCGACCGACAACCAGAAACATGACAGTCAACGACAAGTCCTGCGAATGTGGCTCAAGGGTCAACGATTGAAGACCGATTCGGTCCGCTGGTACTGCGATAAAATTTCGGGAACCACCAGCGACCGACCACAACTATCAAAGTTGCTACGGGCAGTTGAAAAAGGCGACGTGACCACTGTAGCCATGACCCGCCTCGACAGGTTGTCCAGGCGGACCCGACAAGGCTTGGAAACTCTGGCCACCTTGGCAGACCATCAATGCCGAGTAGTGGCAACAGAACAGAACATTGATTTCGCTGGGCCTATGGGTCAGTTCTGTTCAGCCCTGTTCTTGGCGTTGTCCGAATTCGAGAGGGAAACAACGGTTGCCCGGATAAACGAAGGACTAGCAGCTTGGCGAGAATCCAATCCCGGTAAGTCACTGGGCAGACCACGAAATCAGAAGAAACTCGACCAGATTCAATGCCTACGGGGCAAGGGTATGCCCGTGACCCAAATCGCTACTAAGCTGGGATGCAGCAAACAGAACATCTACAACGCCTTGAAGAAAATGGACTAGACTGAGGCTCTGGTGCGGACGGTTGCTGCCCGATACAATCTGCCGTCGTTGCCCAAGGAGCCAGCCCATGCCTCACAATATCCAGGCCATATCAACTGACCACTCTGGACTCGCTTGCGTCATAGACAAGTACCCCGATTTCTGCCCGGTTTGCCATACAGCAGTAGAAGTGAAGCCGCTAGGAACCATGATTCTGCGAAAGGATGCTGACGAACACGACTACGTCGAAATGGTCTTTCGTTGTCCAAGGCAGGACTGCGACCATTTCTTCATCGCAAGATACAAATCTATAGGGGGGACCGGCGCTCCTAGACCAGAACTTGCACTGTGCGATGTCGTACCCAGGACACCCCTAGACCCGCAATTTCCTGATACCATTGAGAAAATGTCGCCACGCTTTGTTCGCATTTACACGCAGGCTAGCGAAGCCGCTTCTCGCCAACTAGATGAAATCGCGGGCGTTGGATACCGGAAGGCTTTGGAGTTCCTTATCAAAGACTACCTCATTCATTCAACAGACGATGAAGAACAGCAGGACAAGTACAAGCAGACTGCCTTGGCCAATTGCATCAAGGATCATGTCAGCGACCCCAAGGTCAAACTCTGTGCATCACGAGCAGTTTGGTTGGGCAATGACGAAACCCACTATGAGCGTAAATGGAACGATCAAGATTTGCGTGACCTCAAGATTCTGCTTCAATTGGCGACGAATTGGATTGACAGCGAGCTACTCACGCAGCATTACGGCGAGACGATGCCGCCCAAGTAGAATCATCACTGCCTCACGTCTCCCGACTACCCCATCACATTTGACCGCCAACCCCATGCTACCCATGTCCGGCAATGCCACTGCGTGGCACTTACAACGTGGCTCTACCACCTGAGCAGCATCATCAATCGCCAAGATGGGTGAACAGTCGGAGTCAACGATTTCTATAGTTATGGTTGTAGCGGCTAGAGCCTCGCCTGAGCGGAGTCAACCTAATCCCACAGCGGCTAATCAAATCTGTGCATAGTAGAGGGGGCAAAGGACAATAAATTCTACTTATTGCGTTAGCGAAGAGTCAACCTAATCATTCAAATCTATTGGCGTGATGGATGGACAGACCCACCCCCTGTTTCTTGGTGCCAAGTCCTGGCATACTTCTGGCGTAGTCATCAGAGATTTTTGAAGAATCGCTAGAGGCGGGAATAGAATTCTATTTTTTGGGAGGAGCAGGCAAGCAGAGAGGCAGCGACCTATAGCCCTAAGTCGCTCACCGTGATGTCCAAAGAGGGGGTCCGCCGCCGTTAAGCTTCCTTCGGTGCGTAGCGTTTCGCTTCGTCACATAGCCACTCAAAATCATCCCAATAGTTTTCTCCAGACGTCCGTCGCATTTCTTTTATAAAAGGCTCGCAAGTATGGTAGCAGTCCCTAATACTCGAACCCCAATTCTCGACAATCGGGTGCGTCGTGACCAAACCCTCCCGCAGGACAATACCCGCTACATCGTAGGAGGAACAAACCGTCGAAGCGAACGACCAATCCCTCTCTTTGTCCCACTGCTCGAATGGCACCTTCGGAAGCTCCACCCTAACCATTTTCCGCGCCGCTCGGACATCGGGTGCTTGGAGGAATTGAACCAGCGATAGCAGATTCTGCGCTCGGGAAGCATTTCGCATTTCAGCGAGCTGATCGCGCATTACTGGGAGTTGATCGCGCATCACATTGAGCTGTCGGAAGTATACTATGAGGGTTAGCGTTATAACAATTGTGCCAAGAGCCTGAATGATAGCTACCATGATCGTCACTGTGTTTCCTCCACTGCGAAATGCGTTCTCTCTGGTTAACGTCGCTACGAAACAAGAACGACTCCCTGGCGTGTGCCGAGGTTCATTCTGCGATTACAGGGGCAGATTGTACCTGGCCCGTTTGGCTGGGACAAGCGAGAATTACCATGCATGGCCCCGAAGCTGGCTTTTGATTGCGTGGTCCGCTCAGTTGATGGGAAAGGCAGCGACCTATAGCCTAAATCGCTGCCCCTCAAACCAAAGAACTAAGAAGATAAATATGAATGCTCTTACATTCGGAACATCCCAAGCAAGTTCCTTCATTTATCCGGCATAAGCTTTCCAGTCGGCTACTGAGCCTTGAGTCACGAATTGCAGTCCACCATCCACGTCGAATCCAGTGAAGTTGACCGGGCGCTGGAGGTATTCCGTCAGCATTGAATCGGCTGCTTTGATCGTATGGTCAGGTGAGCGGAGTAGGATCGTTCCGTCATTCTTCTTGATTATTTTCATGTTGCATCGCTTTCAAGAGGGACGCTCAAGTCTGGGAATGCCCGGCAAGGATAGCGGTTGACCACCCTGTCCGTATCCTCCAAGTAGACTTGAGCAAACGGGTTGTACCTCCAAGGATTCTTCCCACTCGCTTCATGGAGGGGCAGTAGGTCAGCTTTGTAGTATGCCAACTCTTGTCCGACCATGACGGGATGTAAATTTTCCAAGTGATAAACTTGCTGCCCCCATCCCCTGAGCATCAGGATTTGAGTCCGCTTATACATGTCTACTCCACTGGCGCCAGTATCAGTTGAGAGGAACCGCCAGAGTGGTGGACTGTCTCCAAGTTCATTCAAGAAATTAGGCTGCAAGAATACTGTTCCATCATCCTTCCAGTCGTAGGGCGTCCCTTCCTCTGTCCATCGTTCCAGGCTGTCGAATTGCCGTGGCGTAGGTATACAGGTCAGGTCTTGAATGGTTGGCTCTTCGTATCCCAGATTGCGATTGTTCGGGTCGAGGTAGCTGTCCAATTTCATCAGCCCATCGTTGATATTGAACCGGCCAGGTGGTGGATTGATTGGTGAGTAAACCTCATCAACTTCGATTGGGTCGAACCTGATGAACCTGTGAACCGCTTTGCCCTCGAACATCTGCCAGATTGATTCCGTAAAATTTCCAACATAAAACGGGTATGGGTCAAACCTGGAGTTGGCGGCTGATGTTGCGTGATAGTGAACAGGTAGCCTGTCAGGGCCTACCACGACGTAGGTGGTCACATCCTCTGACTTGACCGTCTCGGGCATTTCGATGCGCAGGTATAAGTTCTTGGACTTGCCATCCTGTAGGCCGTCCAGGGACAGCGAGTAGGCATAGCCCCCTCGGTCACTGAATGAAACCTGGAGTCTGTCGGCATGTTCACCCTCGACGGTGATGGATTCGCTCAGGGTTCCACCTGAGACGTTGCCGAGTCGGACAAAGAATTCTCTGATGGTTCCGGCTGGCGATCCTACTTCGGAAAGTTCCGTGATGCCCGTAGCGTCATTCGCTGAGCGGTTGTCGTTCTGGTCGATGAACTTTATCATTCTCTCTTCCCCCGTTTTTTTCTTGTCTGATTCTCTCCATCAGAGCGGTTCGCAGTCGGATCAAGTATTCCTCTCTCGTTTCCCCTCGGATTGGTCGGACGTACATCATGTCAACCGCAGGCTGTGGAATTCAAACCAATCCACAGTCCTGTCGTCGTCAAACCTAAGTCCAGTCAACCCCGCCAATTGCTTAGCGTCCAGGTCGTCGGATTCGAGCAACTCATCCATCGCCATGTAGACGGTTGACCAGTTGCCATTCGTTTGTTGTAATTCTGCTAGTGCTGCATCTATCATGTCCATTCATCCTTTCCGAAAAAAGTTCCGTTGTCTGTAAAGTCCGAGCGCCCACCGTGGGCCGAAACGACTGGGCGGTTGCTCACCGGACCAATCGTTTCCATCACAGCTTCGTATTCTTGCTGCAACTCGTTGGCTCGTTGTTTGTACCCGCCCGCAACTTCCAGCCTGTTCGGCGTGAATGCCCCTTGGAGCAAACCATCCGGCGTTGACTGGATGTTGCCAGCTTCGCCGTATTGCGTCTCAATTTCCGCCTTGTGGAAATAGAGTATCGCCGCAGCCCGTCGCCACTCAGCCGCTTTGCGTAGGTCGCTGGCAGCCGAGAATATCGCCGGGCGATAGGTTGACGATTCCTTGTAGCTGTTCTCCTCAAACTCGGATAACCGGATGATGATAGAGTTGTAGGCATCATCCAGGGCAGCTTGGAACCTATCTTCCCCGCCATCGAAGTCCGAGTATTGGAGGCCAATCAGGCTGACCAATTCTGTCGGAGTATTCCAACTCATTTGAGCCATACCAATTGGAAACCCAACCACAAGCCAGTCAAGAACATGACCGTATGCGTCACGATTCGTTTAGCCATCATCAATCCAAGGATCCTTTCTGAATTCGCATCACCTTCGCATAGTTGAATACGGAATAGTCGTAGCGTTCCCAGATGCTCATGGCTTGTTTCTGCTGTCGGAACAGCCGCCAAGTCTCGGTTGTGATTGGCTCTCTCGTATGCCGGAACATGAATCCGCTCGGCTCAATCAAGAAAGCATCGCAACTCGGTATGAACTGGCCATTCTTGCGTTGGTGATGATTGCTAAAATATCCGTGGTGGGCATCGGGGATGACCACGAACTGCAACCCGTAGATATTTGGAAGCGATCCATTCTTGAAAAACGTATCGGCTGCCCCCAAGAATGCTGCATTGTTCACAGCCATGCTGTCCGCCAAGTAGGCTTCATGGCTGGCATTGATAACGCAAATAGTTGGACGATGGGCATCTCTCTCACGACGGAGCATCTTGGCTCTTGCCTCTCGTATGTCATCCCAAGTGATGTTGCAGGGATTGTATTCGTCGATGGATTCATAAGCATTATCAAACTGGCCTCGCCAGCCTCGATTGATAGCAATACCATCCTTATCTACTGCCCCGTTTGGGAAAGCGTTTGACGTTGCGTTGTGCAATTCGTGAGTCAGATTCTTATTGTCCCGCACCTGAAATTCTTGGAGCGTCAATCGCAAGTTTGCTTGAACAACGTCAAGAGGTAGGTCTGCAATTGCTTCATAAGATTCAGCTATCATCGCTGCGGGCTTACGCCAGGCGACGGACATCACCGTTGATTGGCTCTTCGTGCGTGAGTTCCGTCAGTCGCTTATCCAGCAGGTGGACACGGCTCGGGTACTTCCCCGGTGTATAGCCGGGCCGCTTCCGCAGCCGAATCCCGTCACGCAGCAGGC
>JAJDDP010000161.1 GCA_029260235.1 Phycisphaerae bacterium
CTGCGCAATTGGCTCAGCTTGCTCGTAAACTCGTTCGCCTCAGCCTCCCGGCATGCTTTGCCGCTCAGATTTCATCCCAGGTCGCCCATCCCCAGAACAGTCGCTGCGTGGAATCGGGGTTTTTCAGGGACGACTACCTAGGCCGTCGTCGGACTACTCGGGCTTGAGGACATGCAGGCAGTGATCGACTTCGGCGGCCCACTCCTCAGCTTGGCCGAACTCGTTGTTGAGCTGGTCCATCTCAAAGCCTGTAAGAGTTGTCTCGTAAACCAGCGGTTCGCCAAACGGCAGTGGGTCCTTGCTCATGAAAATGACGGGCGTGAAGCCTGGATCAGATTCCCATTCGCCAGATTCCTCGTTCTGCACTTGGTGCCAGAACTTGATGTACACCCCGTCCGCACACCAGCCATTCAATTCGCTCACCGTGAACTCAAGGCGGTGCTGAGCGCCGGAAATCTTGGGCTCCACATCGACATGGAACGTAGCTGGTTCTTCGGTTTCGACGCCACCTTCACTACGCGCGAACGGAATCTCGGGAGGTAGCGGCGGAGGGACCGGCGGCCGCGGATCCGGTTCTTCGCGGAGCAGTAGATTGCCGCCCAAAAAAACGGTTGCGACGACGAGAACGACCAACACCGATTTGTTCATGGCCGGCGTTCCTGGAACTGCCCCGGATGAATCTGGGTCTTCTTCGGGGGTCTGACGGATCATTGGGCGTGCCGCTCACCTACTCAGGCTTGTAGACGTTCAGGCAGCCAGCAACTTCAGCCGCCCATTCCTCAGCGGGGCCAAAATCGCCATTAAGCTCGTTCATCTCGATGCTGGTCAAGGCCGTTTCATAGATTAGCGGTTCGCCGAACTGAAGCGGGAGTTTGCTCATGAAAGTGACCGGCGTGAATGCTGGGTCAGGTTCCCATTCGCCCGATTCCTCGTTCATCACTTGATGCCAGAATTTGATGTAGACGCCCTTGGCGCCCCAGCCATTCAATTCGCTAACGGTGAACTCAAGCCTGTGCTGGGCACCGGAAGTCTTGGGTTCCACATCGACATGGAAGGTGCCAGGTTCGTCAGTCTCCACTCCGCCCTCCAGGCGCATGAATTCATCCACGAGTGGGGCGGCGTCCTCGTCGGGCAGATCGGGGCGGGTGTCTGGCTCTGCACGAAACATCAAGAAACCGCCCAAGCCGACGGCGGCAATGACCAGCACAATCAGCACCGACTTGTTCATGGCCGGCGTACCGGGAGTCAAGCGGTCAGCCTTTGTCGTAGAATTTTCTTCTGGGGTCTGACTCATTGCATCCTCCATCAGCTGCGCAATGGGTTTCACTTGAAATAGCAGGTGCCCGAATCCGAGCCGCTACGCTGCACTAAGCCCAGTCCTTATAACGCTTTCGGGGGGCATTGCCTACTCTGCGGGCGCCGCTTCTACATGCAGGGGGGATAGCCGGTCACTTGGGTGGGTGATTGCTCCCGGGAAAGAGTACAAAGGCAGCCACTAGCACGGATCCAGAGAGCAACATCAGGATCATGCGGGTGGGCTCTCGGCAAAACATGTTGTCATAGTTGGCTTTGGGGAGCTCCGCCGCAAAACTGGCTACCACGGGGGGCGGGGAAACAGGCTGGGGTGGCACGTAGACAGCCGGGCGGATCGGTGAGGCTGGAATGTCCAATGACACCTGGCGCTGATGAGGCCGAAGATATCCCAGTTGGCGCTCAGCCATCCTGGACGCTACGGCGGGATCGGTGCGGATCGCTTCGAGCGTCCTTCGCTGCTTGGCGACGCTATCCCGGAGAGCTTGGGTGGGACGCTCCTCAATCTCGACGGCGGCAGCCAAGGCTTGGTAGTCCCGCCACGCAGGCAGAGCGATGCATGGCAGGAACCCGGCACCTGCCAAACCGAGGAGGCACCAGAAGACCCAAGGCGAAGACTTCTCCGCCCGGTTCGACTGCTCCGCATTCTCCGTCCATCGAGAATTCATAGAGCATCGTATCGGCTATTTATTCCAGAACTGTCCGCCATAAATCGCAGCGTCACCGAGGTGGTCCTCGATCCGAAGCAGCCGGTTGTACTTGGCTACGCGGTCTGATCGGCAGAGACTACCCGTCTTGATCTGGCCCGCGTTGGTGGCCACTGCGATGTCGGCGATGGTGGTGTCCTCAGTTTCGCCGCTGCGGTGGCTGATGACGGCCGTCCAGCCGTTGCGCATGGCGAGGTTCACGGCTTCGAGGGTCTCGGTCAGGGTGCCGATCTGGTTCACCTTGATCAAGATCGAGTTGGCACTGCTCTCCTTGATTCCTCGGGAGAGGAACTCGGTATTAGTCACGAACAGATCGTCGCCCACCAATTGGACGGCATCACCCAGCTTGGCGTTGAGTGTCGCCCAGCCTTCCCAGTCGTTCTCGCCCAGGCCATCCTCAAGGCTGCGGATTGGATATCGATCGCACCAGCCAGCCCAGTGATCGATCATCTCGTCGGTGGTCACCGACTTGCCCGGATCGGATTTGAAGAACTCGTAATTTCCGGTCTTGGCGTCCACCATCTCGGAAGAGGCGGGATCCAGGGCCAGAAAAATGTCCTCGCCGAGCTTGTAGCCTGCCTTTTCGACGGCTTCGGCGATGACTTCGAGGGCTTCTTCGTTGCTCTTCAGGTTCGGGGCAAAGCCGCCCTCGTCGCCGACAGCTGTATTGTATCCCCTGGCCGACAACACCTTCTTGAGGGCATGGAAGCACTCGACTCCCATGCGCAAGCCCTCCGAGAAGGACTCCGCCCCCCAAGGTTGAATCATGAATTCCTGGAAATCGACGTTGTTGTCAGCGTGCCGACCGCCATTGAGGATGTTCATCATGGGAACGGGCATCACCCTTGCCCCGGCACCGCCCAGATAGCGGAAGAGGGGCAGTTCGGCTGCCATCGCCGCTGCCTTGGCTGTGGCTAGGGACACCGAGAGGATCGCGTTGGCCCCTAGATTCGCCTTTTTACCCTTGCTGTCGCCGCCTTTGGACTCATCCAGTTCGATCATGGCGAGGTCGACGTCTTCCTGATCAGTTGCATCCAGTCCCAGGACGGCTTCGGCGATATCGATGTTGACATGCTCGACAGCCTTGAGCACGCCTTTGCCGCCGTACCGTTTGGCGTCACCATCTCGAAGTTCGACGGCTTCATGTTCGCCGGTTGAGGCGCCCGAAGGGACAGCCGCTTCGCCGTAGGCTCCATTTTCCAGCACTACGGTGGCTCCGAGAGTCGGATTTCCACGGGAATCGAGAATCTCGCGGGCTTCAATGTGGACGATGGTGCTGGATGACATGGGCGTCTCCTCTGATGTCTATATATCTGTAGGTGTGGGCAAACCGACAAGCCCAGTCGCCGTTTCGTCGAGGTTACGGGTGGAATTCACCCGAAACCGGTCAGTCTAGTCATGGAGGGGGTGCGGTCAAGATGAACGGGCCGAAGATTCATCTCTAGTTGACGGTGGTCGAAGTTTCCCTATCATACCGGGCTGTTTCGGACCGTTTTGGATAATGTAGCGAGGTCAATAATCTTGGAGAGGGTGCCCGGCAACATGCGGTCCAGGGGCACTTCAAGATGGATATAGGTTTTGGCGCGGTCGGTGTTGGTATCCTGCTTCTTGGGGCACTTGTTTCAGAGCGGTTTATTGGCTTCCCATTTCACCTTGGCTGTGTGGCTGACTAGGGGGCGATGCAGGCGGCAAACGGGCGGATTCCCTAAGCCCAAGTCCTGCGGCAAGCCCGAGGAGTGATCGTAACGATGAACTTTGGAATGTTGGCTGACTCAAGATTTTGGCTCCCCGACGATTTCTCAGAACACGGGGGCCGCATTGATACCCTGATCAATTCCGTGCACTGGTTCATGGCTGCGTTATTCGTTGGCTGGGGGATTTTCTTCGTCTATTGCATGGTAAAGTTCCGCCAAAGGCCTGGCCACACGGCAAACTACACGCCTGTCAAAGCCAAGGTGTCCAAGTATCTGGAAGTCGGCATCGTCGTCTTCGAAGCCTTCCTGCTACTCTACTTTTCCATTCCGGCGTGGGCAGACTACCGCAACATTCCCGAGCCAAAAGAGGGGGCAGACGAACGGTTCGAGGTGCGCGTCGTCGCCCAGCAATATGCCTGGAACATCCATTATCCAGGGCCTGATCGCGAGTTTGGCCCTTGCAGGCCCGAACTCGTGGACGAGACGACCAACCCCGTAGGCCTGGACCTGGCCGACCCGGCTGCTGCTGACGATTTCGTATCCATCAACAACTTCTACATGCCGGTGAACCGCGAGGTTTTCGTGCGTCTGTCATCCAAGGATGTGATTCACTCCTTCTCTATGGCGAAGTTGCGGGTCAAGCAAGACGTGATCCCTGGCATGGAAACACCCATTTGGTTCAAGGCTATCAAGGAGGGCGAGACCGACATCACCTGCGCTCAGCTCTGTGGGCTGGGGCATTACCGGATGAAGGGTCGAGCCTTTATTGTTTCACAGCAGGCATTCGACGACTGGTTTGCAAAGGCCAGTGTCGTGGAGGAATTCGACGAAGATGATTTCGATGATTAGGACGACAACCGCATGAGTGGTGATCACCATCCTGAATTAAGTTTCTGGCGGAAGTACATTTTTTCCATCGACCACAAGGTCATTGGCGTGCAGTACGCTGTTACTGCGCTGGTGTTCTTGATGGTCGGGTTCAGCCTGATCATGATCATGCGCTATCAGATGGCCTACCCGGGGCAGTCAATCCCCGTGCTCGGCAATCTGCTGGGCTCAGATGAGTCGGCCTACATTGCGGCCGACGGCTCTATGCTGCCGGAGGGCTACAACGCCTTTGGGGCGATGCACGGCACGATCATGATCTTCCTGGGCGTGGTTCCCTTGGCCGTTGGCGGCTTTGGAAACTATGTGATGCCCTTGCAGATCGGGGCGCCCGATATGTCCTTCCCGCGACTGAACATGGCCAGCTATTGGGTGTTCTTCGTCGGGGGGGTGATCATGCTGGCCAGCTTCTTTGTGACTGGAGGGTCCGCCAATTCCGGCTGGACCTCGTACCCGCCGCTGTCGGACATCGCCAACGAGGGCGGGCACTACTTCTGGAACGGCCAAACCATGTGGTTGCTGGGCATGGTCTTCTTGATCACCTCGTCGCTACTGGGTTCGATCAACTTCATCGTCACCATCATCCACCTGCGGGCGCCGGGGCTTACCTTCTTCCGGCTTCCGTTCTTCGTGTGGGCTCAGTTCATCACTGCTTTCTTACTGCTGTTGGCCTTCCCACCTTTGGAGGCCGCCGGCGTCTTGCAGCTGATGGACCGGCTATTTGATACCAGCTTCTTTATGCCCAGCGGATTGATCGTGGGTGGACAAATACTGGATCAGTATTCCGGCGGTGGAAACCCGCTGCTTTGGCAGCACCTGTTCTGGTTCCTGGCCCACCCGGAGGTCTACGTCTTGATCCTCCCTGCCATGGGGATTGTGGGCGATGTGATTGCCAACAACATCCGCAAGCCGTTGTGGGGCTATAACACGCTGGTCTACTCAAGCATTTTTCTGGGTTTCATGTCCTTTGTGGTCTGGGCCCACCACATGTTCATCACCGGCATGGGCACGACGCTAAGTGCCTTCTTTGCAGCCACGACGATGATCATCTCGGTACCCTCGGTGATTATTCTGACCTGCTTCCTGATTAGCCTTTGGGGTGGAGCGATTCGTTACACCGTACCGATGCTGTTCGCCCTCTCCTTCCTGCCGATGTTCGCCATCGGCGGACTGACAGGTCTTCCGCTGGGGCTGCCCGCTTCGGACATCTTCTTGCACGACACCTACTATGTGATCGGTCACTTCCATTACGTCGTTGCACCAGGAACGGTGATGGCATTGTTTGCCGGCATCTACTATTGGTTCCCCAAGGTGACCGGAAGATCGATGAGCAAAACGCTGGGCCTGCTGCATTTCTGGCCTTCGTTCATCTGTATGAATGCGGTATTCATGCCCATGTTCTTCGTGGGGCTGGCTGGCGTATCCCGCCGACTTTGGAGCCAGGAAGAATACGAGCTTGGCGCTTTGACCATGGGCTGGGTGCGGATGTCTTCGTGGGGTGCATGGGGGCTGGGCGTAGCCCAGATTCCGTTCATCATCAACTTCTTCATCAGCATCCGCGGCAAGAAGGTCGATCAAAACCCCTGGCAGGCGACTACCCTGGAATGGGCGGCGCCGTCGCCTCCACCGCATGGCAATTTTGAGGTGACACCTGTGGTGCATCGGGGCCCGTATGAGTACAGCGTCCCGGGACACAAGAACGATTTCAGCCCGCAGCATATTTCGGAGGCATAGTTAATGTCGGCAGAAGTTCTACCGTATACCGTCAAGCCGCATCCCGTAAGCGGGCTGTACAGCGGGAAGATGGGCATTTGGTTGTTCTTGGCTTCGGAGGTGATGCTCTTTGGGGCTTTGTTCTCCACCTACATTTTCCTGCGGGTGGGTGATCCTGCTTGGCCTTCGCACGAAGAAACGCACCTGAGCATCCCTATCGGCACCATCAACACGCTGATCCTGATTACCTCAAGCATTACCATGGTGATGGCCTGGGCATCCTGCAAGATGAACAACATCGCCAAGGCCAAGATGTGGCTAACGGTCACCGCAGGCCTGGCGTTGGCCTTCTTGGTGCTCAAGTTCTCCTTGGAGTATTACCCGAAGATCCAGCACGGGAATGTTCCCTCCAAGAGCACATTCTACGCCATATACTTCACCATGACCGGCCTGCATGCGCTGCACATTATCGGCGGGGTTGCAGTGATCGCCTACTTCATAGGCCCAGGGGCCAAGCTCTGGAAAACTGATCCTGAGTACTACACCAATCGCATAGAATGTACCGGGCTGTACTGGCATTTTGTTGACCTTGTCTGGATCTTCCTCTTTCCTGTATTCTACCTGCTGTAGGAGAGGCCATGGCTGAGAGCGCCGCAGAAGTTCAAAAACACATTCGCACCTACCTAGTCGTATTCGTTGCGTTGGGAGGCTTGACCGCGCTGACCGTCGCTGTGTCCTTCATTCATTTCGGCACCGCTGGCAACATCGCCGTTGCGCTAATTATCGCCAGCGTCAAAGCCTCGTTGGTCGCAGCGGTGTTCATGCATCTGATTTCTGAGAAGCAGTTCATCTACGGCGTGCTCTCCTTGTCAGCATTCTTCTTCTTGTTGCTAATGTTTGTTCCCGTACTCGTCCATGACGATTCCACGCGGACCAAATGGCATCCTCCGGCCCCGATCGTCGAAACCCACACGGTGGACCATGTCTCTTAAGGCCTTTCATCTGTTCTTCATGACAGTTTCGCTGGTCTTTTCGATCGCGTTTGGCCTGTGGGCTTTTCGGGCCTATCGTGCGGATGGCCAGACCATGAACTTGGTCTTGTCCGTAGCGAGCATGTTGTTCGCTGCCCTGTTGATTCCCTATGGAATCTGGTTCCTCAAGAAGCTAAGGAACGTAAGCTACATTTGAGCGGCAATGCCCCATAACCTCACTCCAACCAGGGCCATCATTCTTGTAGTCGTCGCCGTCTGCGCGATAACCACAGCAGCCCAGGCCTGCCCGGTCTGTTTTGGCGATCCTGATTCCGAGATGGTCCAGGGTGCCCAGGCTGGCGTGATCTTCATGCTTGGCGTGGTTTATGCGGTCCTGCTGGGTTTCGGCGGATTCATGGCTCTCTGGATCGTCCGTGCCCGGAAGATCCGCCTGAACAGCCCCAATCAACCCGACTAATCTCTCCTCCCCGTCCGGCCTTGAAGTGGACCCCCTCTGTTGCCTAGAATAAGGCCATCGAGGCGGGCGTCCTTCGATCTTTACTGAGGCAATTATGATCCGTGCAATTCTATTGACCAGCTGTATTTTGTTCTTGGCCAGCGGCGGCTGTATCGAACTTCAGCAGGCCATGGGACCGGGTAACGGCGCTGCCGCCGCGACCCTAAGCTATGGACCGGTAGTCGAGCAGGCCGATGACGAGGACACCCCAGCTGACGACGCCGGCGGTGATGAAACTGAAGACGGCGATACCGCCGCCGATGAGCCCGACGATTCTGCGGACGACTCCGAAGACACACCCGAAGATGATCCAGCCGACACGCCCGAAGACGAAGCCACAGGGCCTGAAGAACCAACCGACGATCCTGCGATTGAAGAGCCTGTCGATGATGAGCCGCTCGGTGCTCCTCCCGAACTGGCTGAGGGATTAGAAGAGGTCGAAACCGCTACGGGCCTGAAGTACATCATCATCCAAGAGGGGACAGGAGCCACGGTGGTCGAGGACGATTCGATCAACGCCCACTACGACGGCTACCTTGAGGACGGCACAGTTTTTGATTCATCCCGAGAGCGGAATTCACCCTTCACCTTTCAGGTGGGCTTGGGGCAAGTCATCGACGGCTGGGACGAGGGGTTTGTCGGCATGACGGTGGGCGAACAGCGCAGGCTAATCATCCCACCGGACCTAGCCTATGGCGAATCGGGCCGACCACCTACCATTCCGCCTAGTGCCACGCTTATTTTCGATGTGGAAGTGCTGGAGATCAACTGACCGTTGGTCGCTCCTCCAAGGAGGCGAGTCAACTGGTTGGTTTGTGTTTGCATCCGCCCGGCAGCGGCGTCGTTCGTGCGCCATCAGGCGACAGCATGATGCCCCGAATCGGCGGCTACTGCCTGTTTGACCATCAGCCGGCGCGGGGCGCCGCCTTGGCCAACTGCCTTCTGGAGGATCTGAGCGGCATCGTCTGAGATGTTGCCCAAGTGCCGCTGCAAAGCCAGTCCGTCAATCTCTTCATTCTCGGTGGGCAGCGTGGTGTCTTCGAAGCTACCGAACAGAGTCAGCGAGAAGAGGTTCTCGTTCGAATCCGCAAGCAAGCCAGCCGACACCTGATCAACCACATCGGGCGTAAGCACACCATTGCGAATTGCCTCTTGGAGATCGATAAATTCTTCCGCCAATGTGGGAGCCTTGATTTCTGTGCCTGCGAACAAGGTGATGGCTACGTGGGTGTGCTTTCCGATCTCGGTTTGTTTGGTTTTTGAAGAGGTGAGTAACTGTCGGGCAAGCGTTGGCCGGTGCAGGGTGCAGCCACCGAATAAGGTCAGGAACACCCGCTTGTTGGCTGGTAAAGCCCCCTCGTAGCCGCCGAAAATACAGACCTGTAACATTAGCCCATCTCCTGATCATTCTTGGCGCCGGGACCAGATTCGACCGCGGCATGCCTCATCATAGGCATTCGCAAGTGCTGCGGAGATATTTTAGCATCGTAAGCCGATCCTGCTCAACTATTGATCTAGGCTGCCAAAAACCGGGATTTCGAGTGTAATTCAGGCAGGTCCTGCCGCTGGCGGGGCTGGACGAGGCACCGCAGCCGACTAGACTTAGGGCTGTCAATGAGCTTGATAGCGATGAGCCAATAGGGGCCTGGGGCGATGAGTCCGGAAATTGCGATAGTGTTCGGATTGATCGGCGGAGCGGGTCTGGTTGGGGCTGTCTGGCTGGTTTGGCAATGGCGAGCATCCCATCTGACCTCTACGCTTCTCGAGGATACGCGGGTTCGACAGGCCCAAGAATTATGCGTGGTCATCGAGCAGCTCAAAACATCATTCGCCGCCCTCTCCCGCGACGCCCTCTCTTCCAACAGCGAAGATTTTCTGGAGCTTGCGGGCACCAAACTTTCGGACCACACCAAGCAGGGCGAAGCCGCTCTCGACGTGCGGAAGAAGCTAATTGATAAGACTGTGGAACAGATGACCACGCGCCTCGTCGAACTTTCGACGGCGCTGCAAACCTTGGACAAGGATCGCCGTCAAGCACATGGCTCATTGATCAAGCACCTGGAAACCGCAACCCAGGCCACTGGCTCGCTGCAGCAGACCACCGCCCAGCTTCGCGAAGCATTGGCCCACCCGCAGCGACGTGGCCAATGGGGAGAGCGAATGGCCGACGATGTCCTGCAGTTGGCCGGCTTCGTCGAGGGCATCAACTACCTGAAGCAGGCGATCACTTCGTCGGGATCCAAGCCAGACTTCACCTTCGTGCTGCCACAAGGCCGGTGCGTGAATATGGATGTGAAGTTCCCCCTGGCTAACTACCTCAAGTTCCTGGAAGTGCCTTCGGAGGATCCATCCGCCAAGCAGCATAAGGATGCTTTCTTAAGCGACGTGCGCAAGCGGGTGAAAGAAGTTACCGGCAGGGGGTATATCGATCCGTCGGCCAACACTGTCGATTATGTCTTAGTGTTCATCCCCAACGAGCAGATTTATGCTTTCATCCATCAGAACGATCCTGATTTGATGGACGATGCCCTTCGGCAAAAGGTCGTTCTCTGCTCACCTTTCACGCTCTACGCGGTCATGTCGGTCATCCGCCAGGCGGCGGAGCAATTCCGGTTGGAGCAAACATCGCGAGAGATTCTTAATCTGCTCGATTCGTTTAGAAAGGAATGGGGCAAATACACCGACGGCATGGACAGGATGGGCAAGGCTCTGTCTTCCGCCATGGCTCACTACGAAGCCCTAAACACAACTAGGACCCGCAAGCTGGAAAACCAACTCGACAAGATCGACCATCTTCAAGCAGGTCAGCATCCTGCCCCTCCTGCGACGCTCGAACCTGGCGGCATCGATTAGGCTGCCGCCGGAGGAGGAATGTTGACCGCCGATGGTGAGTTTTTGGGGACATCTGCCCAAGTGTCGCTGTCAGCCGCGGTAACAATTCCCCATTCTGGGGTCAATGATCCCCCAATTGCCCAATTCTGGCTGGACTTGGATTTCCTGAAAGATCCGAAGCTACTTGCAGCTAATATGACTACGGACTGAGCATGGTGTGATTGCCTCTCGAGGCAAATGGCTTCATGCGTTCAGCCAGTGTGCTTGGGCCAGCTGGCCGTGGGGTGCGGACCGCTGGAACCGGAGAACCCGGTCCTGCCAAGACGACAATCAACGAAGGAGAGAACAATGCTAGTAAATGGGGGAGCAGAGTACAGCCGCAACGGGTGGCACTTCGAGGCTAGGCGGCAGACGGTGACCCTACCATTGCAGTTGCCTCGGTCCCGAGCAGCCCCCCTCCTGACTCCCGGCTAGAATGGCTCGGTTGGGCGGCTTGGGGATTAGGCGTAGCTTGGGGGATTCAGCACCCACTAAACAACCCTCGCTCGCCAGGTATTCAGAATAGCCCACCTGCTCGTTGACGGTCTTCACGCCCGTCGCTAGAGTGTGCGGCCTTACGTTCGGGATTTGCGCCACTGCACATATTCAATGTCCACCAAGACAGCGGTTGCTGGTGTCTGTTGAGCTGCATTCTTAGGGCGCGTGTTTTTGAGTCGATTTGTTGCCGGCGCTGTTGACGACCGGGCCTAGGTATCGAGCCGCTGTTCGCTTCCTTGCCCGTCAGTTAGACAGTGCCAGATTTTGGGCCGAAACCCGTCCAGGGAAGGAACAAGCGCAGGGTTTGCGCCAATGTCTTTCTGGCGGTTCTTTGGGAAAAGTTTCTTTCAACACGAAGAGGAGATAAATCGGATGTCTACAATGAACTTGAGACGGTTTAGAGGTGTTTCCATGTCAGTGGCTGTATTGGCCATGGTTGTTGCGTTGGCGGGGGGCGGCATGCTCTTGACGGCCTGCGCTACGGGCGCACCAGGCGGCGGGGGCGGCTCGACCGACAACACCAATTCCGGCGGCGACGCCAATAGCAACGACAATACCGGTGACGGCACCGGTGACAATGGTAACGACAACGACGGTACCGGCACCGGCGACAATTCCAACGACAACACCGGCGATAACGAAAACGACAATACCGGCGATAACGCGAACGACAATACGGGCGACAACGAGAACGACAATACGGGCGATGATGAGAATCAGTCTCCGACGGCGGATGCTGGTAGCGATCAATCTGTCGACGGCGGCGACTCAGTCGATCTGGACGGTTCGGGCAGCTCCGATCCCGACGGCGATTCGCTTTCATTCTCATGGACCCAGACGGGTGGTACTTCGGTCAGCTTGTCCAGCTCGGACAGCGAGATGCCATCGTTCAGCACGCCGAACGAAAGCACAACGCTGACTTTTGAGCTGACTGTTGATGACGGAAATGGAGGCAGTGACACCGACTCGGTTAGCGTTGAGGTCACCGCATTCACCACGCCACAGCTGTACATCGCAAACTTCGGCGGCAGCAACAGCGTCATCAGCTACATGGATCCTGCGGACCCGGCACTGAACGGCAACATTGCTCCGGACACGAATCTCCAGGGTGCAAACACGTTGCTGGACCAACCAGCTGACGTCGTGGTAAACTCGGCCAATCAACTTCTGGCGGTCAACTTCAGCGGTCAATCGCTCACCACTTATGATGATGCCCCAACCACCAACGGCAACCTCGATCCAGACGGCTTCGTGTTTGGTGCGGCAACGCTGTTCAACGGGCCGGTATCGCTGGCCATCACTTCGTCAGATACACTCATGGTGGCGGACAACACTGCGGACCAGCTGTTCACCTTTACCGATGCGTCGTCAACGCTGAACGGGAACCTTGCCCCTACGCGGGCGATCGACAGCACCGACTTGAACAATCCGACCGGGATAAACTTCGGCTCCAACGGCGACCTCTATGTAGCCAACAACGGCAACAACAACATCCTGGTATTCGCTAATGCAGCCAATCTGAACGGCACGCAGACCCCGACGCGGATCATCACCAGTGCAATGTTTGCCTCGGTGTTCGATGTCTTTGTGGATGATGACGACAATCTGCTTGTGGCAGACACAGCCACGAACCAGATTTTCACTTTCAACAACGCGTCGAACCTCAACGGCAACGAGAACCCGGACTTCACGCTCACGGTGAACGGTGGCGTAACCCTAACCGCCGTAGAGTCGGATTCCAATGGCATTGGCTACATCGTGGACTTTGGCAACAACGCCATTTACTCTTACGACGACATCGCCAATCGCAACGGCGCGCTCACGCCTGATCGAACCATCCAAGGTGCCCAGACTCAATTGGACGGCCCGATCCGTATTTTCCTGGCTGAGTAAGCCAAGGCATGTGCTAAGTAGCGGGCTGCAATGCTCGTGCAGCTGAAACAATTCGACGCCCGGAGGATTCTGGTAATCCTCCGGGCGTAATTGCTTGTGTGTGTGGCCAGCCCTCTCCACTTCCCATAGGCTGTGTTCTAGAATCGGTGTCGAGTAGCTCGAAGGTTTTGGTGCCGACCAATCTGGAGCTGAACTGTTAGGAATGAACTGGAGAAACATCTGATGTCTGGAACGAACCTGAATCGACTTGGACTTGTTTCTCTGCCAGCAGCGTTGTCAGCCACGTTAGTCGCATTGGTCGCAGGCGGCGTGCTCTTGACGGCCTGTGACACCGGCGGATCAGGCGGCGGGGGCAGCATGACGGACAACACCAACACTGGAGGCGATGCCAATACCAACGACAACACCGGCCAGGGAAGCGGCGACAACGGCAACAGCAATGACGGCACGGGCACTGGTGACAATGCCAACGACAACACCGACGGCAACGAGAATGACAACGCCGGCGAAGATGAGAATCAGTCGCCGACGGCAGATGCCGGCAGCGATCAATCTATCGATGGCGGAGACTCGGTCAATCTGGACGGTTCGGGAAGCTTCGATGCAGACGGCGATTCGCTTTCGTTCTCTTGGATTCAGATTGGCGGAACTCCGGTCAGCTTGTCCAGCTCTGACAGCGAGATGCCATCCTTCACCGCCCCCGACGGAAGCACGACGCTGACTTTTGAGTTGGCTGTTGATGACGGCAACGGGGGTATCGATACCAACTCGGTG
>JAJDDP010000162.1 GCA_029260235.1 Phycisphaerae bacterium
CTCCTCACGGGCGCCTCTGGGTTCGCAACCCCGTCAAAACTTTTTTCCCCCCCCCCCCTGGCCCGCAACTAGGTTGAGTATTTTTTGTACCCTAGGCTTGACGACGGTGCCGCAAGCGGCCCCCCATCCAACCCAGGAGCAGTAGGGGCAGTCCAACTAGCCCGACGCCGTTGAACAGGCCGCAGAGTGATCCAGCTCGACTTGAGCCACTGCCGGGAACTGCTTGGTTGGTCCCATCCTCCGGCGTCTCGTTGCCAGTCTCACCGCCCTGGGTATCACCCCCATCGGTTGGCGGTGATTGCCCCGCTTCGGAATTATCGTTTTCGTTGGCAGGAGGCGGGTCGTTAGTGTTCTCGTTTTGGTTATCGTTTTGGTTATCGTTTTCGTTTTCGTTGCCGTTGTCATTCGAATTCTCGGGCGGCGTCTCGTCACAGGCATCTCCCACGCCATTGCCATCCGCGTCACTCTGATTGGGGTTGGCCTCTGCCGGGCAATTGTCGCACGAATCGCCGACTCCGTCTCCGTCGCCGTCTGCCTGGGTGCCGTTGGCGATGTCGGGGCAGTTATCACAGGCGTCGCCCCTGCCGTCAGAGTCAGCGTCTGCCTGGGTCAGGTTGGGGGTGGTAACGCAGTTGTCAACATCGTCACAGATCGTGTCGCTGTCAGAATCGGTGCAGACAGGCGTGGAGTTATCGCAAACATCGCCCACGCCATTGCCGTTGGCATCTGCCTGGTCCGCATTGGCATCATTGGGGCAGTTGTCGCAGACATCGCCGATGCCGTCGCTGTCGCCATCCACTTGGTCGGCGTTGGCGTTATCGGGGCAATTGTCACAGACATCGCCAACACCATCGGTATCTCCGTCGGCTTGATCCTCGTTGTCGCCAGCTGGACAGTTGTCGCAGGCATCTCCCCACGTGTCAGCGTCCCCATTGGCTTGGTCTGCGTTGGCCAGGCCGAGGCAGTTGTCGCAGGCATCGCCGGAGTCATCTTGATCCTCATCAGCCTGATCTTCGTTGTCGTCGCTGGGGCAGTTGTCGCAAGCGTCGCCCAACGTGTCGTTATCGGTGTTGACTTGGCCGCTGTTGGCTACGTCGATGCAGTTGTCGCAAAGATTGCCAGCATCGTCCTGGTCATCGTCTGCCTGATCCTCATTGTCATCGTCGGGGCAGTTGTCGCAGTCGTCGATGATCGAATCGTTGTCCGAATTGACTTCAGAGTTGTCGCCATCGTCGACCAAGTTACTGTTGCAATCATTGCAGAGCAATCCGCCCACAGAGTCCACGAGTTCGGCGGCTAGGCTGTCGAAGCTTACTCCGGCATCAAAGAAGAGGCCGTCCGTGCAGTCAGCCAGTTCCATCATGAGTGATGAACCTTGGTCTGGATTTGCGACCTCGTCCGGGCCTACATGGATCAGAATCAACTGCACGCCCTGTGCGGCTGCCTCGGCAGCCTTACAGCGAGCGGCACCGGCGGCGCTAGTGTCAAACGGGCCACATGAGAACAAGGGGGCACCTTGGAAATCGCAGGGTAAGTCTTCGGGTGTGTTTACAATCCCTGTCGAAATGATGATAGCCAGCTTCAGCTTTGCATTTGAATTGCCCAGGATCTGTGTCGCCAAATCAATGGGGCCAGCCAAGTTAAGTGCACCGGTGCTGACGTTCTCCAATGCCCAAGTGCCGCCAGTGGCGTCTAGGGCTTGCCTCAATGAGATCGTAGAGATTGGATCGACCGCGTCATAATCGCTCGACAAGGAGCCGATGATTTCCTCGACATCCGGATGCGGCGCGAGGGTTCCGAATCCAAATGCTCCCAGGGCTACGCCCGGTTTGGGGCCGGTGCTGGCATCAAACAAGTCCAGCAGCGCATTGCAGGCATCGCTCTCGCTGGTCCGGGCACCCTCGGTAGCAAAATGTGGAAACGTGCGGTCAAGAAGAAAGACCACATCCGCATCCGCAGGTGCATCGCAAGTTGGCTCACCGGCGTTGGCGATGGCTACGCCCAGCATTGTTTCGGTATTGCCCGGTGGGTTCTGAAGGTTTGCACAAGGCCCTACCTGCAAGAACGTCAGCAGCAAAGCCGTCTTCCAAGGAACATACTGACGTACACTCACCCCATTGCTCTTCATCTCTTGGTGCTCCTACTTATGGAGGCGATTGGTAACACAAACGACTTAGAGACTCTCTCGATCCCTCATCATCGGCTGATGCGCCGATCCGCCGAACGACCTCGCCTAACTCATGATTCCACGGACTCAACAGCATAGCCGGACGCTTGGATCGTGTCACGCCCGAACGAACTTGGTCGCCCGGGCCGGTTGATCGCGGTTGTTTTTAGCCAGTGGGTCCACCCCATCGGAGGATTCTTCGCACGTCATGTAGTCCTGGCAAGTCTTGTTTCCAAAAGAAGATAGGGTCAGAGACGTTATTGGACGCGTGGCAAAATTCAAAATAGGGAATTTGGGGCTTGTCATTGATGGGCCAATTCGGATACCATTGATGGCGAGAGAGAATTGAGGCTGTGGCGTGCCTGCCTGAAGTTTGGGTGCAGTGTCGCCACAAACTGGAGAGAGAGCGAGAGGATGAAGAATACCTTCCTGCGCGGCGTTGCCGTGCTGTGGGCCTGTGCTGTTCCGGCACTGGCTGGACCCATTACTATTGATTTTGACGGCACGACCTTCGGTGCGTCCCTCCAGTATCACGGCAATGACTCGGACCTGTCGGCGGAATCTGGCGGCGAAGCGCTGGACTTTCCAAATGCCAACAACCTCGCGAACCAGATTTCAGAGGGTGACGGTGGGACGGATCAGATTTGGTCTGTCGTAACCAGCCAATCGCCGGATCCACCTCCAGGCGACACAGTTGAGTTGACCTTCGTTTTCGAGCGCCTCTTCGCCGCCCAGGTGGATGCAGGTTTTCCATTGGCGATCGAATTCCAGAATCTCAACGAGATCAGCAACAAGCCGTTCGTGATCGAAGGCCTGATTACCGGCGAATTCGAAGGCAACCGCGGCAATGGCGATCCGTTCACTCAAGGCTGGACGCTGCCAAGCTTGCCCACCCTCAGCCATGAAGGTGGCGGAGAGTACATCTTGGCGATGGACTTTGGGGGGAGCGGGCCTGCTTCAACCGTCGATGGAGTTGTCTCAACCGACAAGATCAGCATCATCACCATCAATGCTACGGTCCGTGCTCTACCCGAACCTGGCACCCTAGCGATCTTGCTATTGCCCGCAATTCTCCTTCGCCGGCAAGTGAGGCGGTAACGTCTAGCTGGCAGGATGCTCAGAGCGGGGCTTTGTTTTGCCTGCTTGCGAGGGTGGGCTTAGGATTGGTGGGCTTGCCTGATCAAGGCGTATTCTTCCGCAGATAACACGGTGTCATTGCTTGGCATCTTCGCCGACCCTAGGCGGAGCAGCCAAGGACTTATACTTGCCGGCTTGCTCTGGTTGCCCTGCTTCCTCGAACAGCTTGGCCAACATGTTGGCGACTGACCTTGTTTGCCTATGCGATTGTCCAAGAGAGGTTTTGAGCACGCCATAGCTGTGCAGGAGTTGGGTTTCAGCTTGTTCAAGTTTGCCCAGGGTTCTAAGCGTGTCGGCGTGGTTTGCCTGTAGGAGTGCTGTTTGCCAGTTGTCCGGGCCCAGAACCGCGGCAGCAATCTTGCTGATTCTCGCTTGTAGCTCTTGGGCTTCTAAGTATTTTTCTTGGGAATTTAGCACGGTACTGAGGTTGTTCATCCCTATGAGTGCGGTCAGATTCTGTGCGCCGTGAACTCGCTCCACGATTTCTACCGATCGTCGCATGATCTTCTCAGCTGCTTCCAGCTTTCCCTGCGATTGCAGGCAGGATCCCAGATTATTCATTACCACGAGAGTGAAGGGATGTTCAGGGCCTAGGTTGCGCATGCGGGCATCTAGGGCTTCTTCAAAGAACACCTCAGCCTCTTCGTGCCTTCCCCTGACATAAAGCAAGTGACCTAACGTGTTCGTTACGGTCATGGTGAGGTCGTGGTCAGTCCCCATGACCCGGCGGCTGGCTGTCAGAACCTCTCTGGTAACGGTTTCAGCCTCAGCGAATCGTTCGAGTTGGGTCAATACCCCAGCAAGGTTGGCCCGGGCGCGGATGGTATCGGGGTGGTCGGGACCGAGCAGTTGGCTGCGGGCTTCAACAGTGCGGCGAAGCAGTACTTCAGCCTCCTTGGGGTTGTGCAGGCCTTCGAGCAGAGTTCCCAGGTTGTTCTGCAATGTTGCCAAGGTGAGCGCGTCGTCAGGAAAATGCTCTAGTGTGGCCCTAATGGTTGTGCGGAATAGCGATTCGGCCTCTTCGAGTTTGCTGAGTTGCTTGAGCAGAACAGCCAAGTTGCCGGCGACTTCGAGCGTCGAGCGGGAATGCTCCCCACGCACGCGTTTGGAATTCTCCAGCGCCGCTCGCAAGGTCGTTTCTGCTTCTTCAAGCTTACCCGCACTGGTCAGCAGGACGCCGAGGTTATTCGCGACTGAGATGGTCAAATCATGGGTGGCGCCGTATTCCTGCTTGCAGATGTCGTATGCCCGCTGGAGATGGTGGCCCGCTTCTTCATAGCGGCTTAAGTTCTGGAATACTCGTCCAATGATGACGTCCAGTTCTACAACCACTTGAGGTTGATCCTGCAACTCAGATTCGACACGGGCCGAGGCTTGGCCGAGGACTTCAAGCAAGATCGTGACGTCCTTGCCAAGTGCTTTTTCGGGTGTGATGGAGACCAGCATCTCCTGCAGAAACATGCGTATTTGGGTGGCTTTCTGGGTTTCGAGTTGTTCTTGCTGTCGCGCTACCAGGGCATCTTCCGCCTCGGCCTGGGCGCGAAGACGAGCTGCGTTAGTTTGTTGATAAAGCGTCCAGGCAGTGACCGCAAATACCAACGACAGCACCACGCCGGCGGCCAAAGCCCAGGCTGCAAACTGATAACGGCGCAAGGTCTTTCGGACGGCATACCATGCGCTATCTCGCTTGGCTTCGATGGGCTCACCGGCCAAGTAACGCCGAATGTCGGTGGCTAGGGCGCCGGCGGTTTGGTATCGGCGATCCGGTTCCTTGGAAAGGCTCTTGAGCAGAATGGTCTCGACCTCGTTGTCGATCTGGCTGCGGAGGCTGCTCGGCTTGATGGGTGAATCTGCAAGGATGTTGGATAGCACCGTGTGGATGTTTCCCGAGACGTCATAAGGGAACTTCCCGGTTAGCATTTGATAGCAAATGACCCCTAGGGCGTAGATGTCGCTGCGTACGTCGATTGCCCGATGGTCGCCTCGGGCCTGCTCGGGACTTGCCCAGGGTACAGAGCCGAGGAATTGCCCGGTGATCGTCGGGGTGGATACCGCTAGGTGATCTTCGAGTTCGTCGCTTTCCACTTTAGCCAGGCCGAAGTCGAGGATGTAGGGCTGGTCGTGGGCATCGAGAAGAATGTTGCTCGGCTTTAGATCGCGGTGGATGACGCCGTGCTGGTGCGCGTAATTCACGCCATCGCAGATCGCAGCCCAAAGACGCAGAACACGTTTGACATCGAGCAGAGAGTTCTCTGCTTGGGACAGGGGAGACGAGATCCGCTTGATGCCGGCAACCTCGTCCAAGGGCATGCCGTCGACGTAGGCCATGACGAGGTAGGTTTGCCCGGTCGCGGTGACCCCGCTGTCATACACCGTGACGATGTTCGGGTGACGAAGCCCAGCCACCAGATCGATTTCTCTGTCGAATCGCAGTCTCGATACAGCCGAGGCCAGTTGGCCGTCGAGCAACACCTTGATGGCCACGCGCCGCCGAGTCGATCGCTGAATGGCTGTGTAGACGATGCCTTGACCGCCGCGACTCAGTTCCTGGAGTTGATCGTATCCCTCAATCGCCGGTGTATGGCCGTAGCTTCGCTGCTGTTTTTGAAGTTCCAACTGGAGTTGGGAATCGTCTTGGAACCAATCAGATGAAGATGACATTGCGGTTGGGGGTCCTTAGCCTTCTTCCTCAATCTGTTGCTCGATCAGTTCAGCCAACCGCTTAATGATCCGCGACTTGGCTTGATAGACTTGATCGATGTTGAGGCCTAGCGCCTCAGCCGTTTCAGCAGCAGCACTACCTTGGGAGACATATGCATTGAACGCAGCGATGTCGAGCCGGTTAAATTCGGTGCGGACGACCGACATAGCCAGTCGCAGATGGTACTGCCGCCACTCCTCTTCCCACAGGTCTTCGACCTCGGCATCGCTGGCTAGCTCTGTATCAGCCTTCTCAATCTCCACTTGACCACCACCGGCGCGTTTCTGACGGAATCTTCGAAAAACTGCGCGAACAACGATGGTTTTCAAGTAGGAGCGGAATCGGCCCTTGGCAGGATCATATTGGAACCCCGGCATGTTCTTAGTGAGAATGACCAGAACATCCTGGAGGACGTCGTCAATGTCGGAGGGCGGGAGGTTTTGCCGCAGGGCGAAGCGGCGAATCAGGTCGCCATAACGCGTGTGGAAGTCCCGCCAGGCGGTGGGATCGCTGCCATCGCCAAGGCGAACCAGCAACGAGGCGTGAGTTGTTACGGGATTCATCATGATCGCCCAGTATGACAACTTCGAAGCGAACAGTCGCCGCCTAGAACCCGTCACCACAACAATAGGCAGCGATCCAAGTCAGGACAACCAGCCGCCGGTAAGGGCGGACTGCCGTGATGAATCGCCCGAGGGTGTTGCCGGCAAGCTGATTCCCAACAACAAGCCCAGCGCTGAGCGGCGATGAAGGCTTGCCTGCTTGCGCCGGACCCGGGGGTAGGCCATCTAGCCTACATGCCTGGCATCTCCATGACCTCAACACCGGGCGGAGCCTGGAAGACGAAACGGCTCGCGTCGATCTTGAGATTCTTCTTGATGTCGGTCGTATCGGTTCTAAATACGATCTTGTCGTTCGCATCGTGGCTGATCGCGCGGATGTTCAGGCCTAGATCCTTGGCGAAGAAATTCACGTTTTTGACCATGGGGTTGTTCTCGGTCTGCTTGGCAGTGGCTTCGATCACATAGCAATCATGGCCATCGACTGTCTCATCCGGCAAGACCTTCAGGTTGTAGGATTCTCGCATCGTTGAGAAAGCGTACTGCACATCGGCGGACTGGGTTGGATTCGCTTTCATTTTCATCGCCGACTTTTGCCCATTGCTATTCGACAATGTGTAATTGAATTTTCCGTCGCAGATCATGGTCGATTGGGTCACGCTCTTCATTTCGTTGCCCGAGAAAATCTGGACTGAGTTGGTGTCCGCGTCTATGCGGTACATGGTGACGCCATCCTCGCGCGACCACTCATAGGTTCCCACCGAGGCCATCTTCGAGCTACTGCCGTCTCCATAAGCCATGTCCTGAGTTGTCTTGACCGTGGCGCTATAGGAGTGGAGGGCTTTGCTCGCCTTGATCAATTCTTTTTCAATGTCAGCGATCTTGTCCGCCGCTGCCGGAGAAGCGAGAGTGACTAGGAAGAGACAGCATCCGAATGCTAGGTGTGTAGACCGAAACATAGTGGTTCTCCCGTGGAAGGTTCTCAGGGGTGGGATTGCGACCTACGTCGGCCCGCATTGCCTGCAATGTTCCGGCCCCTTGGCGAGCGCCGATCACCCCATGTCAGCTTTAATCATACTCTGGCGATACAGAGTTGAAAACCTCGCGGTGGGGCACCTTCATGCCGTAAGCCCTGGAGGGTTTTGGTGTGCATGGGGCGGTAATTGCCATCTGGCCGCCCCCATGTCGTCGAGACATCCAGAGATGGGGGCTGGCCTGCTTTCCATGGTCATCCCGTTGGGGCGACCTAGCAATGAGACTAACCTGAGCACCATGACCCAGTTAAAGAGTTGCAAATGTGATGGCCAGAGATTCAGGCAGCGGTGGAAGTTAGGTCGGTACTGCGTCAGTAGGTGGCACTGACTCCAAGCCGTTCTGATCGAGTGACGGGCTGGAAAATCTTGCCGGCGTCGCGGCAACAATGGAGGAGAGTCTATCGATGACAGTTTCCCAGGATTCATCTGCCAGTCCGGCACTACGCGATCTTCGTTGATCAGGTGCAACTCTTTCGATGGCACGGTCGCAACAAGCTGCGAATTCGTCGGCGTCATCGGCAATTAGCACATCCGGTTCATAAAGGGCTGCTTCTGGAAGACGGGTGGAGACGACTGGCAAGCCGGCAGCAAGATACTCTCGCAGCTTGATAGGATTGATGTTCAGCGTCATCTCGTTGATGCCAAAGGGCAGCAGGGCGGCGTCGAACGCCGCACAGTAGGCTGGAAGCTGCTCGTATTTGCGGCGCCCGAGGAAATGCACGTTCGGCAGGGCGTCGAGACGGCTAACATCTGCGAGGACATCTCCGATGAGTACAAAAGAGGCGTTCGGGCGTTGGCGGGCAACGTCTGCGAGTAGTGCCACGTCAAACCAGTGGGACATCAAACCGAAAAATCCATAGATCGGTCTTGGCAAGTCTGCTAATTCAGGCGGAACCTCGAAAGGCCTGGTTGTTGAGGCGGCAAAGTGTCGCCAATCGACTCCATGACGCACAAGGTGCGTGTTCGGGTGGCGTTTTTTTCGTGATTCAAAGAGCTGGGCTGATGTGGTCAAGACAACATCGGCTTGATCGATCAGGTAGCGTTCTGCCTGTTGGATTGTCTCGGCGTCGTGATCCTGGAACGCAGCGAATTCGTCAACGCAATAGTAGATGACGCGCTCTTCGTCGAATCGGCCTGCCAGGAAGCCGACGTCTGGGGCGAAACTCCACAGTTGGATTGGTGCGCTGGGCATCTGGGCCACGATCCGCTTGATTTGCCCAACCAGCAGGCGGCGGTTGAGCGACTGGAGCAATTTCGTCGAAGCCCCAGGTATGACCAGCGGTGTCAACTCGACGATATTTTCATGGACTTGGCGTGGCCCGCGCATCGTTGCTCTGAGGGTCGAAAGCGCAGCGCTCACATCGCGAACGGAAGCTCGGGGTTTTCTGCTGCCCCGGTAGTTGACCCAAATGATGCGGTTCTTCTTGGAGAGGGACTTCATGATGTGGTGCTTGCCGGTTGGGTCGTAACCCCACCGGCTGGCGATACAAATTATGTTACGATCTTGGATCATAGTAGAGCAGGGCTATTCACCGTCGGCTGGGCTTTGTGGGCTTGCCCTTATTGCTATCAGTGTAGTAGTAGCGATAGTAGTTGTAGTAGCGGGAATAGCCGTACCCTGGTGCCCGGGCTTCATCTCCGACCATCAGCACCCCGAGGATAGCCACATTGTTGACTTGCAACATGCGAACTGCCCGCTGGGCGACTGGCTCGGGCGTCTTGTTGAGGCGAACGACCATGATGACGCCGTGGCACCATTTCCCAATGATGCCAACATCGGTCACCGTCGTCGCCGGTGGTGTATCGATAATGGTGTAGTCGAATTCACGTTGGAATCGCTGGAAGATGGGTCCAGCCCCTTCTTCGCTGAGCAGTTCCGCCGCTCCTCGGCCAGAGGTGGTTCCTGCCGGCATGCAATAGAGATTGGGGATCTGTGTCTGATATAGCGCTTCCTCAAAGGTGGCGTTGCCCTGCAGGACATTAGCCAGGCCCGGGGACTTGGGCAGATTCAACATGGTTGCCAGCGACGCTCGTCGAAAATCACCATCGACGACCAGCACCTTCTGATGGCGAATCTCGGCCATGGTCACGGCGGTGTTTACCGTACTTACGCTTTTTCCGTCCTTTGGTGTGCTGCTGGTGATGGCAATGATCCGGTTTTCGTTGGCCGGGTTTTGACTCATCAACCGGGTTCGCAGGCCCCTGTACTGTTCGGCAATGATGCTATTGGGTTCTGAATGGGCGATGATCGAATCGCTCAAACCTTCATTCGGACGATGCTTGGCTGCTGGCGTCCAGGTTTCGGTGCTGCGGCTCGTAGCTGCCACTTCCACCGCAGTTCTTGAAGGGGGAGCCTCGGTAGAATGGGTGCGTACGTCCAAACCGCTGCTGTCGTCCGCAGACGGTTGGGCATGAGTTAGCCTCCCCTCCCGCTCTTCCTCCGCCTTTTTCAATGCCTGGGCAATGCGTCCCATTCTGTGTTCCTTATTCTACCATCAACGCGCAGGTTCTAGCGGATAAGCCGTTGGCTGAGCGGTTCATTGGTGATCGGGTTCAAGACCCCGATCCTTCCGTGTCTTCCGATGCGCCCCCGACGAGGTCCTGACTGCCCGTTGAGATGTCTGCCCAAGTAGATCGCGGCACGCTCATCAACTGATCATACTTATGAGGGTTTGTCAGTGACAGGTAACTCGCACTCCCGCTGGCAATTACCAGACCGGCCATGCAGGTAATCACGATTGGAACAACCACCGCTTGATGTCTGAAGCGTTTGCGGCGTTGTTGTTCAGTGATGATCTCACTCACATTCTCGAGCAGAGGCAGGCCCAGGGCGCGGATGACCTGTGCCGTTGTCCGGAATCGCCGGTCGAACAGTTCAGCCAAGATGACAAACACTGCGCCTGTCACCAGACCGGCCATGATCGACAATAGCAGCACGGTCTTAGCCATGGGTGAGATGGGGAGCATTGTTTTTCCGGGTAAGTCAACATCGGTGAACAAGATGCCACGGTTCTCATTTTCGACGGTCAGGCTCTGATCACATTGAACCACCAGGGTTTGATAGGTTTCCAGCTCGTTCCGCGCACGGTCCAATTCTTCCTGCATCCGTGCAAAATCCTGCCGGTTATCCAAAAGCTCGCTCTTGAGGTTCACAAACTGCCCCAGGCGGTCACCAAGCTGAGCACTCTCCTCCTTGTTTAGGCTGAGTTGCTCTTTCTTGGCTGAAAGGTCCATCTCGACCTGCGTCACGGCGGGCATCCACAGCGACTGCATGGGATTGGTCAACACGTCGGCCAAGCCCATCATGTCGTTGCTGTCGGCGGGCTGTTCAGTAGCATTACTCGTCAATTCAACGCTGAGCTGCTCACGGTATTTATGCTGGAGCTGTTGCTCAGCCAAGATGTCGGGATGGCGCAGCGTCATACCGCGTTCGAGGCGAAGCGATTCAACTCGACGTTCGCTGGCTGAGAGGGCTTGCTTGAGCCAAGCCGCTTGCCCGCTGTCACCCGGCCTACTCGGTTCGTTCAAGGGTACTGGGAAGGATTTGCTCTTGGTCAAGAAGTCCTCCCGGGCGGCAATCTGAGATTCAAGTCTGGAGTTTGCACGATTCAGATTAGCGATTTGCGTCTGAATTGAGTTGAGGCCGATGGCGATACTCTCAGGATTGGCTGGATCGATCCCAGGATACTGAAGGCGGATCGAGGCCACCCGGCCGTCGATCTCCTCAAGCGACGCCCGTTCCACCTCGGCCTGGTCCGCGTACCAATCACGGGCATCGGTCAGTTTCTCAGTTAGCCTGCGCCGGACGAGCTGCTTATAGCCGCTCTTCATCATATCGAGGAATCGTCCCATGACCGCCCGGTTCGAGCCGACGTACCGGAGTTCGATCCGAGAGGCGAACTTGCCCTTGCGCCAAGCAGCGACCTTCACATCGTTGGTGTAGAATTGGGCGATCGCGTCGCGCTGGGTGATTGCCGCTTCTGTCAGTTGGCCGTCAGCATCAGTTTCCAATTCGCCTAGCAGGCTCAACGAATTCAAGATGGGGTAGATGACTTCCCCGCTCTTGATGTCCTGTTCCAGCGTACTGAGGAAATAGTCGAATGACGAGGTTACCAGGGGCGGTGGAAGGTTCACCGAGACCGGGTCGTTGGTTTGTTCAAAGGTCGTCGTCGCCTCGAACACACGCGGAATGTAATGGCTGGCTACAAATGCTGCGGTTGTCGCCAGGCAGAACGGCACCATGAAGACCCACCTTCGAAGCACGAGAATACGCAGCACTTCGCCCACAGTCTGGCGTATGTCGGCTGAGTTGTCCCCAGCCGTCAGCCCAGACCTGGCGTGATGCCCGCCGGGGGGTGGCTTGGTCGTTGGTCGATTTAATGAATGCGTTGGTTCCACTTTGATCTCAGCTTAGTTGTCACCCGAATCGTCGTTGTACTCGTCGTTTGCATCCTTAAGCTCGGCCGGTCCGGAATACGCTTGGATGACCGGTTGCAGCGGATAAAGGACTTCACGGACACGGTGGCCAATCCAGCCGAGTACCGTCGGCGGCACCCAGACCATATCGCCTGGTTCAAGCAAGACGTTGAGTCGGAGGTCGCCGCCCTTCACCATTTCATCCATATCTACGATGATGGTATGGCTTTCGTCAGGATTTGGGCTTGGCCTGATCACCTTGATCCTGGCCCGCCATGCGGTGAACGTTGGCATTGCCGCGCTCAGCGCATCGACCACAGAATCCTTGCCTGTGTAGGGGAAGGGGCCTTTCCTAGCCACATCCCCGAAGACATAGTATTTCTTGGATAGGTACTGGATGACTTCAACATGCACCTTGGGATCTTCGTAGTAGGGCACGAGTAGCTCTTGGAGCTTGCTGGCGATTTCTCTGGGTGTCATGCCAGCCACCCTCACCTGTCCCAATAATCGCAGGGACAACTTGCCTTCAACGCCGACGCGTTGGATTACGCCATCAATCTCCAGAACCCGTGGCGCTGAGATTCGCAACTGGTCGGGAATGCCGACACGGTACTCGGTTGCGGTGGCTAAGTGTTCGTGGTTCTTGAGGAACTGAATCAGATCGCCATGCTGGTTTGAGCATCCTGCAGCAGCAAAAATTGGATAAACGGCAACCATGCAGCCGAGCATCTTGTTCGACTGACTCTTCAGGGATCGTATGCCTGTACCAGGACTGGTTGATCGTTGGTTTGCTGTGTAGATCATGCTTCGCTTTCTACCCTTCAAGCCTGGGCTGCTCATGCCCGACGCTGGCGCTCCCTAGGTCACGCCCGATAGGCTTCTGTTGCCGGTTTATCGGGAGAAAACAGTCGCCCCTGAATTATCGCACCCAAAAACGGGCAGAATCGTCCAACTTGCCCGCAGACGTGACATGTCGCCATTCTTGGGGGATTTTCTCGGGCGATCAGTTACCGGTCATCGTTATACGGACTTAAAGGAGGGCCCTTGACGGACCGATAGCCGTAGCAGGACGTCGTTTGAAGGTCCGAAACGGTGCAGACACTCTGTCTGGAAATATGCGATGTATGCTGAGTTTTTTGCATTACGCCAAGCCCCTTTCAACAACACGCCCGATCCGCGGTTTTTCTTTCCAACGTCTGATCACGAAGAAGCGCTGGCTAGCCTGATTTATGCGGTGGAAGAACTCAAAGGCTATGTGTTGCTGACTGGCGAAGTGGGGAGCGGCAAGACGCTGATCACCCGGGTGATGTTGCGACAATTCAAAGACCGCATTGCTTCGGGCGTGATCACGAACACAGCCATGAGTTCCAACGAGCTTCTGCTTTCCATCTGTTCAGAGTTTGGCGTAGATGCCGATCACGACGCTCCGCGGCTAGACCACCTGCATGCATTCCAGGAATTCCTGCTTCGGCAGTTTGCAGCCAATGTACCTGTCGTCTTGATCATCGATGAGGCTCAAAACCTTTCGGACGCTGCCTTTGAACAGCTACGCATGATTGGAAACCTCGAAGCTGATGATACCAAACTGCTTCAGATGATCATTGTGGGCCAGCCCGAGCTTCGCGAGCGGTTCAACGCTTATCATCTCCGCCAACTGAAGCAACGCATGTTTCGCAGCTTCCACCTCCCCAACCTCTCTCGAACGGACTGCGTGAGATACATCAACCATCGTTTGACAGTGGCTGGCTTCGATCACGGCGCTGATTCGAGCAAAGAGACTGCCTGGAGCCGCTACTTCGACTCCGAGGCAATAGACGTCATCTACCAATATAGCGGTGGACTCCCCCGATTGATCAACTCCCTTTGCGATAACAGCATGGTCAATGCATATGCAGAGGGTCGGTCTTTCATCGATGGGCGACTCATGGCTGAGGTTGCTATTGAATTGATCGGGTATGATGAACCATCCAGTCAATATGTGCCGGTGGCGAAGTTGGAGGAGAGTGAGGCAAGCGAGCTAGAGGTCGTCACCGCGGACGAGAAACCCGTCGTTACAACAGACGCATCGCCGGCCGACGTGGCGCCGACGGTGGAGGATGAGCAGGTACCTGAGGTGTCAGACATCGGCACTGTGGATGAATTGCCGCCGCTGACCCCGCTCAGCGAAACCCGGGTTGCGTCCGAGGCAGCGTGGTGCTTTGAAGACTGCCGCTTGGCAGATATGCGACAGAACGCCGATGCCAGCTACGAGAGGCTGATCCATCACTTGGCTGACATCCAGGTGCCATTCGAGCGATCTAGTAGTAGCCAACTGAGTGGAACAGATCGGCTCGGAGCACCTCGCCAATTGACCGAACCTCAAGTCAGCAACAAGCCCGCCGATCAACTAGTGCAAATGCTCGAAGACAGCCGCTCAAGCCTAGACACCCTGCGTCAGCTAGTATCCAGAAGGCCACCCGGCCGAGTTTGCAAGTCGCACCTTGCAACTGAATGGGCGAGCGCAGGAACCCACGCAACTTCCTAGCGGTTAGTTCTGACCAAAGTTGTGACTGCTTGTGGTGGGTTTAGTTCCTTAACCCCGTATAGAAGATCAATTGGGCGGATTTGGTTGCCCGTCTTTGCCTTGGCCTTTGCTCCTGCTTTGGCCCGCCTGTCGTCCTTTTGATCGCTGGCCGCCCCGACGGTTTTTCTGGCCGTTGACACCTCGCTGATTGGAATTACTCTGCTCAGCTTTTTCGAAGGCGGCCCGCTGTTCGGCAGTGAGCAGGGCTAAGATTTCTTTCTTGAAGCCCTCAACAATGCGCGTGACAGCCTCTCTTCCCTGCTCGCGTGCTTTCCTCATCCCGGGCTTCAATTGTTTGAACAGGTCGTCGGTGGCCTTTTTTTGCTCGGGGCTGAGTTGGAGCGTTTCCAACGTCTTGCGCAAGGATTGCAAGCCGCGCAACCCTCCCCCGGCACGTTGTCCTCGGGGCTGCATCGCGTCTTGGTACATGGGCATGAACTGCGTGCTTTGCGAAGCGTCCAATTCAGCAAGAATGCTATCCCGCAAATGAGCGTGATCCATCCCTGGTTGCCCGCCGGATTCAAGTTGCCTCCGTCTTGAGGCGAGTTTGCCCAGCGCCTGCCGGTCTCCTGCTGCTCGGGCTTTGGCGATCTGTCCATCCAATTCTTTCATCTGGGTGCTGTTTTCGGCCGGTGAAGACGGCGCTGCTGTTCGCTGCTTGCGCATCGAAGCAAGATGCTCATCGAACATCTTGCAGATCTTCCGCGCTTTCTCCGGCGCCAAGTTCAACCCACTTAGGGTTAGTCGCTTGAGTCGCATGATTCGAACGGTGTCAGCATTCATCCCGGCCTGCTTGGCAGTCGCTGATTCGGAGGATCGACCTGGTTGCTTCCCGCTTGCACCCTTGTCTGTTGAAGGTTGCTGGGCGGCAACTATGGCTACGTTGAGCAGCATGGCCAGACCTATGCTCGCCCGGAAGTAGTCTCGGCTTGTCGGAGTGTTTCTTCTCATCCTACGATTCTCCTGGTACAAGGATCAACGGTGCGGCGTTTTATCAGCCGATCAACTGGGGTAGTCTATCCTGACAAACGTTTGTCAGCGAAGAATATTCGCGGCGGGCCTCCGACCAGCGCCAAGTGTCGCCCTGTGGGGCTTTACCAAGGAACCGGCCTCTACATCTAATGCACCTGCACGTAATCATTGCCTTCGCCCTGGTCATTTGGTGGCCCGACAAGCCGCCGGTGGCGGTGTGGGTGGAATCTGAAGCCTGGACCTACGTCCTGGCCTTGATTCAGGCGCCGCTCTTGGGGCTTCTTGCCTGGGCCGCATCCCGAATCGCCATGCGGCGTCTCAATCGCGGACCTTCATTCGCCAATGGTGCCCAGCACTTTTTTCATGTGGCTACAACGGTTCTGCGGTTGACCTCGCTCCTGTTCCTCGGCGGCCTGCTGGGCTTGACAGGTTGGGTGGGTCAAGTTCAGAGCATTTCGTTCTTGGCCGGTGTCCCAGGATTGGCAAGCTCGGTGGTGATCTTGCCCTTTCTCTGCGGAGTCTGCTTGTTGTTCATCGGCCTCTATCCAATGGACCAAGCGATCCACCAAGCAATGCTGGATAATCGCACTTGGGACGGCACTTCCCCGTCCGCGGCTGCCTGGAGTTTGGGGCAGTACCTAAATTTCAATCTACGCCATCACCTGCTCGTGGTGGCTGTCCCTATGCTCTTGATCTCGATCTCCTTCAAGCTGGCAGATCGGTATGAGGAGTGGCTCATCGGTGTCTTCCGCTTCCCATGGGCAGCAGAGGCAGCCCCTGGGATCGCGGCGGGGGTCGTGTTTGTGATTGCCCCGCTCCTGCTACGTCGAATCTGGACGACTGAATCATTGCCTGACGGACCACTCCGAAAGGAGTTGGAGAGGATCTGCGGTCGCGTTGGGATGAGCTACCGCGACATCCTCATTTGGAGAAGCGGCGGCATGATGATCAATGCAGCCGTCATGGGCCTGTTCCCGCGCGTTCGCTACATCATGCTGTCTGATGGCTTGTTGGAGTCGATGTCCGCCGAGCAGGTCGAAGGCGTATTTGGACATGAGATAGGACACGTCCGGCACCGGCACATTCAGTTCTTCCTTCTCTTTGCGGTGTGCAGCATGCTGTTCCTGTCGGGCGTCGTGGAATTGCTGCGCCTTGGTGTCGAGGCGGGCATCTTTCAGCTGAGCATCCCCATGATGCAGGGTATCGGGCTGGTGTCTGCCATGGCTGCCTGGGGTGTGGGCTTTGGATGGGTTTCAAGGCGTTTCGAACGGCAAGCTGACGTGTACGGGGCTCATTGCATCACGCGCGATGCCGATCAATCCTGCGGATTGCCATGCAGTATCCACAACAATCAACCTGGGCTTAGTCCGCCGCCGATGGCTGTCTGTGCCAAGGCTGCCCAAGTGTTTACTTCCGCATTGGATCGTGTAGCCATTCTCAACGGGATCCCCCATGAAGAGCGCAGCTGGCGCCACTCGTCCATCGCTAGCCGCATTCGTTTCTTGACGTCTCTTTCAGGCGATCCAGCCAGGGCGAGTCGGTTCGATCAAACGGTGCGACGGATCAAGCGAACACTGCTAATACTTACGGCGGGTGGTTTGGCATTCACCGGGTATTATGTGTGGGACCACGATGTTTACGGCATCAGCGCGGCAGGGCAGCCGGACTCGCCAGCTGAAGCCAGTCAACCTCCAAGACCTCTTCTGCGCCTATCTTCAACCCACAAGAATGGTCCCGCACCGCCTTAGCCAGCGCAGCACTCAAGGCAATAGCCTGGGCCAGCGGCGCTTGTCTCGCCCTTTGTATCGATTCACAATGAAGCAGTGCTTTTGATAAGCGGCTTGCTGGGCCTGCGAATCAAGCTTCTCTTGCTGCTGCACTTTCTTGAAGAAGTCTGCTATCGAGGAGCCCAGGAAGCCAGTTTTTTCGGAGGACTTTTTCGTTGTAACTCCTTCCAGAACATGTCAAGATGACCACCGACCACTTGTCACGCGATCCCAAGGTGTAGCGGGGCTGTCATTGCCGGAGGACCGTCGTAGCAGAGCCGTGATCGCGCCTTAGAGGAATGCAGTTCTCTCTCGGGTCAACCAAGCGGACAAGTAAACTTGAGGACAGATCGAAGCCCAAACGGAGGGGTGGAATCCATGTTCACGGGCCCATTTGACATCGCGAGAACCCCGCTGCGCGGCGCCGGGGTCGCGTGCATTTGCTGCTTCGGCACGTTTCCGCGCCAGATTGGTTGTCGAGGTCGGGCTAGTTCTTATAGATCACACCATGGGAAACGCGCATACCGTCATCAATCAGGGCGGCGCTGCAGTTCTGTCAAGTCTAGTTCGAGCTTTGGAAGGATTACTGATGAAATCCACGAAAATCATTGCGCTGTGTTTGATTGCCCCATTCCTCGTGGCCGGGCCTGTCGAAGCAGCCCGCTACAAATGTCCCTGCGTCAGGGGGCCTTATCCCAAGCCCGCGAAGGTCAAGGGAAAGCCTTATAAGGATAAGAAGGGCGGCATTTGGACGCTAACTTGCACGAACGAGTCTAAGTCGGGCGATTTCGTGTGGACCTACCAAGCTGCGGCGGGTGCCAAGAAGAAGACCATCGGCCGATGTATCTATGTCGGCGGGCAAAACAAGACCGGGGCATCAAGGGACGCCGCTGGCAACATAAAGATATGGTGGCACACCTGCCGAAAGCCGGGCACAAACAAGGCCATCTTAGACGTCTTCGACAAGACCGCCTGCAAATCCACGCAGCGAGACTTGAGGCACCAGAACGGGCGTTGGGAGGAAGTGTCACGGCGGGACACTTCCAACGCGCTCTATGCTGCCTTCAGCGATGTGGATGCCAACGGCGACACCATACCAGATGAAAATTTTGCTTATCTCACCGCTGGGATCTACGACGTGACCCCGCCCCTGCTGGCCGAATATGAAACGCGGGTTACCCTTGAAGTTGACTTCATTGGCGGGGCCAACAACATCTCCTGGGACATCGGTGAGATGACTCCGACGCTCAACATCGGCGACGAGATCGTATTTAGCGATCTGGCGCTGTCTATGGCGGCATTTATCGATCCGCGATTCCTGCCCCTAGACACGATCGAAGGGCTGGCATTGACCGCGATCGTGCCGATCACGCCGGCCACCGGTGAGATTCTTGCATCGTTCGTGCCGCCGGGTCCAGGTCCGATCGAGACCCGTTGGGCAATTGTCGATCAGGATGCAGAACCGTTTTGGAGCAGCATTTTTGACAGTCCAAGTCCCATTGAGGATCTCGGATTCTCCCTCTTGCTCGATCTCTCCGACATGCCCGGCTACGACGGGAGTGCCGGCGACTTCGTCGTGCTGTTTGACGGTGGCCCGTGCTGCCTTCCAGATAACACATGCAGCTCGATGGCGGAGATCGACTGTACCGACGCGGGAGGCATTTTTCTTGGCCTTAGCACACCGGGCGATCCGCTCACCTGTGCCGACAGTGATTGCGACGGCGACGGAACCTTCCAGCCGCTGGACAACTGCCCAGAAAGCGCCAACGGTGGACAACTCGATTCGGATCTTGATCTCGTCGGTGATGATTGTGACGGTTGTCCTTTGGATCCTGACAAGATTGTCGAAGGCATCTGCGGGTGTGGTCTAGCCGACGTCGGTGATGATGACGGCGACGAATGGCTGAATTGCGTTGATCAGTGCCCAGGCGAGGACGACAGCGTTGACGTCAACGGCAATGGCGTCGCCGACTGCCTAGAGCCAGCTATTCCTACGGTCTCTGAATGGGGAGTGATTCTCATGACACTGCTACTCGTTGTAGCCGGGATGGTCGTGCTCAGCCAGCGACGCAGACCTTCGGCGGCTGATTGAGTCGGAATGCTGTAGGATTCTTTGAATAGCGCGAGGCGCTCTGCTCGATCGGCAGGGTGCCTCGTGTTCGTTACATCCGCCTTGGGCTTATGCGGGTGGAGGCTGCTCGCCTGATTGGGGCTTATGTTTGGGTGGATCGACCTTGACCACCATGAGCCTGGCATCTCGGAGCGGATTTTCTTGGCAATTGAGTTGCACGCGGTACTCACCGGCTTCGGGGAAGGTTAGTCCCTGGAATTGCAGGGCGAGGTTGGCGATGGCTCGGGGGTTCTTGAAGTCGACAAACCCGTCGCCCTCGACGATGGGAGGGCGGGCATCGTTGGCATCGGCGATGCGAATGGTCAGGGGCGTCTTGCCTCGGCCCTCAGTCAGTGCAACGTAAACGCAAAGGTGCGGATGTGTGACCGGGAATCGCCAAGCGTGCAGCGTGGTGAAGATGCCGATCAGCGACTGCTTGCCGGTGATCCTGTCGGTGATGATCTGGTCGCAGACCAGCAAAGACAGTACGTCGGGGATGGCTACATAGTCGCTCATAGTTGGATGTCATTTCTCAAGTCGAAGCTGGCGGGGGCTGGGCAGCCTCACTCGCCGGAACCTTGTCTCGCGACGATCATACCGCCAATCTCGCTGCAGGCCGAGTTCTGCTGGCACAGTTTTATCCGGGCATGAGAATTGACGTGGCTGCATCTCTCAACCAAAATCTACTGCCGCTTGATGCATGCGTTTGCTTGGCAGGATGGCCAAGGCCGGCTGCAAATCACAAACCTCGCTCGGATGGAGCCTCGTATCTTGAAGGTACTCATGCTTGGATGGGAGTTCCCGCCAGAGATTTCCGGCGGGCTGGGCGTTGCCTGTTTTGGTCTGACCAAAGCGCTGGCTGCCGCCGGGGTGGAGGTCAGCATGGTGCTGCCTCGCAACAGATCAGTTTCGCCAAATGCCCATCTGCGATTCTTGACACCGGCCAAAGAGGCTGATGTTGGTAGCTCGTCGCCCCCGTCGAGCGGCATTCGGGCGATTCCAGTTGAATCGGCTCTAAGACCCTATGATCGGCCCTCCTCGTTTGCCGACGAACCTGCCGCCAGAGGAATCCCCACCTCAGCCACGATTGACCAAGCTTGGTCCAGCCCGGGCGCCGATTACAACGGAGATCTTTTTGCGGAGGTCACTCGGTATACAGATCGCGTCTTAGCAGCGGCTGGGCACGAATCCTTCGACGTGATTCATGCCCACGATTGGATGACTTTCCCAGCTGGCATCGAGCTGGCGTCGCGAACGGGGAAGCCGCTGGTCGTACACGTCCATTCAACCGAATTCGACAGGACGGCCCAACGCATCGATCGTCGCATTTACCTGATCGAACGCGACGGCCTTCACCAAGCCGATGCAGTGGTCGCCGTGAGCCATCTGACGCGGACCATTATCATGGCCAACTACGGGCTGGAGCAGAAAAGCATCGAAGTCGTATACAACGGCATCGAACTGGAAGATGCCCGCCGGCAAGCGGCGCCTCGGTTGAACCAAGAACGCGAAAAAGTCGTCCTGTTCCTGGGCCGCGTAACAGTCCAAAAGGGGCCTGAGTACTTCATCAGGGCAGCCCGCCGCGTCTTGGATGTGATGGGCAACGTCCGTTTCATCGTGGCTGGTGCCGGCGACCTGATTGAGAAAACCATCGCTCTCTCCAAGAAACTGGGCCTGGACCAAAAAGTCCTCTTCACCGGATTCTTGCGCGGGCAGGAAGTGGAGCGCGTTTACAAAAGCGCGGATGTATTTGTGATGCCCAGCATTTCAGAGCCTTTCGGCTTGGCTGCGCTCGAGGCGATCAGCAATGATGTGCCGGTCATCGTCTCGCGGCAGTCGGGGGTGGCTGAGGTGCTGGACCATGTGCTCAAGGTTGATTTTTGGAACATTGATGACCTCGCCGACCGAATCGTGGCTGTGCTGCGACACGAGCCTCTGAGTGACATGCTCCGGGAACACGGTAGTTTTGAGGTCCAGAAGCTGACCTGGGCGGAGTCTGCCCACCGATGCACAAAAATCTATGATCGGCTGGGATCAAGCTAACCGGATACCCAAAGGTGCGCCCCCGACGGCCTCACAAGTCTTGATGGCTTGGGCATCGGGTGCCTGGACGAAATTGCGGCTTGGCCGTTCGGTGACCGAATAGATGGCTCCCATTGTTTTTTGCTTCGTAGTTCACCATCCGTGGCCATTGCGGGCATACACCACCTTTGATAGGAGCGGCCGCTACTTCGACGAAAGTGCGGCCAGGGCATGGTGCCGTTCTTCTATTGAGGGGCATCACCTGCCAATTGCCAATGAGCTGCTCGCTCTGATCGCCAAAGCCCCGACTCGATTCGGAGCCAGTTACTTGATCTCCGGCGTCTGCCTCGAGCAGTTGCAGGCTTTTTGCCCACAGATGATTGATGCACTTCGAAAACTTCACGACACGGGCTGCATTGACTTTGTCGCAGAGAGTTATCATCACAGCTTCGCCCTGGGTTCTGACCAAGATGAGTTTTGCGAGCAGGTCGCGTTGCATCGCGAGCTACTGCACGAGCTATTCGGCACCACGCCCAGAGTTTTTTGCCCGACGGATCGGGTCCTATCGTCTCCGGCGGTCGCGATTGCCCAGGCAACCAACCACGCAGGCTTCTTGTGCCAATCGTGTGACAACACTCGCTCGCTTCATGCTGAAACGACAAACCGCGATAACGCCGGGGAAAGTAGCTTGGCCATCTTCGAGGGGGAGTCTCAACTCGACCGCTTAGTCTGCGGATCGCTCTATACCTCAGACGGCGCCCGTACAACACATTTGGAGGAGAAACTAGCGAGCGCTGCCAGTCGGCGGCCATCGAATGATCCTCTGGTGGTGATGCTCGATAGTCCCACTGCCGAAGAAAAAACAGCCCGATCGATGCCCAGTAGCCACGGAGCCGCCTCGCCAGTGCAGTTGATGGCGGAGACCTCTGCACTGGCAGACGCCATCGTGTTCAAATCGGCAGGGATGTGCCTAGCCCTACCCCTGACCACAACGTCATGTGGAGCGGATTCGCCAGACATTCAGGTGCCGCCCGCCGTCGGGGGCAATCGATTGCAAATTGATGCAGCCGACGCAATCTTGAAATTGGGCGCCGCAGCCCGAGAATCGGGGTCAGACGCGCTATTGGCGTGTTGGCGGCGGCTTCAGTGTGCGGACTATCTTGCTGCTATGGGCGACCAACCCACCAAGAGCTCCCTGCCGCAGGAGTTGAGCAAGAAAATTGGCAACTATGACTACTACATCCGCGCCATGAATATCGTTGAAGATCTCGCCCGACGCTGCAAGCAATTGGCTGACAGCTCCAGATAATCGCATCATAACTAGTTTGTAAATATAAAGTTATGACTCTTTCGTGTTGGCGGACAGGCCTCTCGCAAGAGGCGTTTTCTCTTGGATTTACGCTTGATCCTGCCAAGAGGAGGCTCTAGGGGCTATTTGCTTGATATAGTGGCCCCCGCAAAATCCTCAAGAGTGCCTCCCAGACGGACCGATAGCGAGATGACGAGGCTGTCTTAGTTCCAAGCCTCGAGTTGCCCGTAAGTTGTAGCCGTGGCGGGTGTACCGGGCATTTTTCGGATTTGGGTGTTGACTTCAAAGTGCCAACATCTACAATTCGCCCGCGATAGACAAAGCTGCAAGCGGCACTTATGGCCGCTTCTGTGGCCCAGAAAAGAATGGCAGGCGCTTTGGGACCGAGTTGGCGCGTACTCGGATCAACAAACGCCGGGGCCATTGAGGCACAACTGAACTATCAAGAGGACTCGCACGGTTGCCGTTGCTGCCCCCACGGGGCAATAGTGGTAGGTTCGATCTTTTTTGATTATTGATGTGTAATTCTGGAATGCTTTTGCTTCTCTTAGGTTTCAGACGGCAGTAAATCGGTCGGCATCTCGTGATGTTGCCGACTGTCGAGGAATTTTCAGTACATTAGGGACTGAAAAACGGGTTTCTTTTCGTTGCTGCGTGGCGGGGGGACGCCACGGGAATTGGACTGGAGGTCACGGATAATGACATCAGGATTTGAAAAACTGGACGCGGGCATCTGTCGCTCTTTCGGGCGAGGAGCTCTGCACTTTGGATTGGCGTTGAGCGTGGTAACGCTCTTCACCTTGGTACCTGGCTGTCCTTCCACCGGTGGCGGTGGTGGCGACAGCGAGCCGAACCCGTGTGCGGGCGACGCTTGTGACGACGGCATGGAATGCACGGACGACTCATGTGAAGTCGTTGACGGCGAAGCCTCTTGCACCAACGCAGTAAACTGTGCGGACGGCGAAGAGTGCGGCGACGACGGCACTTGCGGGGAGATTCCTGATCCGTGTGCCGACGTCGATTGTGACGACGGCCTCGACTGCACCGACGACTCCTGTGCGGATGGCAACTGCACCAACGCTGACAACTGTCCCGAAGGCGAAGTCTGCGGCGATGACGGCGCTTGTGCCAGCACGTCGAACGACGACCTGTCGGGCGCTAACCCAGCAGGCACTTTTGATGATCTGGAAGTCGGCGACACCATCACCGTCAGTCCTCCAGAGCCCGCAGCAGCTGAGGGTGCAAGCGTCCGTCAGTTTGAGGACTGCGTCTGTGCATGGAGCGTTGAGCCTTCCACCGCTGGTAGCTTCAGCGATGCCGATGCATGCACCACCGACTTCACCCTCGCAGAAGCTGGCGATTTCACGCTTTCCGTCACGACGACCTGTGGTGATGGCGAAGCTGAGACGTTCGACCAGGATGCCACGGCATCTGAGGCGGCTGTCGTTGATTGCACCACCGATGGTGACTGCGATGACGGCGATGTCTGCACGGACGACTTCTGTGACGTTGGTACGGACGGTTCGGGCAGCTGTGCGAGCACCCCGGCTGACTGTGACGATGGCGATGCCTGCACGGTTGATACCTGCGGTGTTGGTACCGATGGTTTGGCTGAATGCACCAGCGAGCCCATGGATTGTGGCACGAACGGCATCTGCATTGATGGCGTCTGCTCCGACACCTGCACCGTGGACGGCGATTGTGACGACGGCCTCTTCTGCAATGGTACTGAAACCTGCACCGACATCGGCACCGACGGCACTGGCAACTGCTCAGCTGGCACGTCACCATGTGCGGATGACCAGACCTGCGACGAAGATGCAGATTCCTGTGCAAGTCCAAGCGGTACTACGTTTGATTTGACGCTTGCTCAGGACACCGGCCCCTCCTTCACGGGTGGGAGTGGTGACGACACCTTCAACGCCAACTTGGCGTTCAATGCTCCGACCGGGACCAACATCCCGACGCTGCAGACCGGCGATTCGCTGGCCGGCGGTTTGGGCTCCGACGTTCTGAACGCAACGTTCAATTTCGTCGCCGCAACAACAGTTTCACCGGCGATGAGCAGCATCGATGCGTTGAATGTGACTGACTTTGGTACTTTTGCCACCACAATCGCAGGTACGGCCGTTTCCGGTCTAACCGATGTTGGCATCATGAATAGCACCAACACGAATGTCTTGACCGTCGGAACTGCCGGTAATCCTCTGCCAAGCTTGGTGGATCTGAGCATCTCGAATCAAGGGATTGGTGCGACGTTCAACTTCGCTACTGCCTCGGCGACGGGTGCCAGTGACACAGTCAATGTCACTTTCTCAAATGTGACCGGCACGCCGGGCCTGACCCTTACCTACGAGGTTCAAGGGTCTACCAACGGTGCTGAGATTCTGAACATCACGTCGATGGGCGGAGCCAACACGGTCAACGACTTTGCTACGACGGATACTTCCCTCACTACAGTGAACATCGGTGGTGACACCAGCTTCAAGCTGACCACTTCGTTCGACGCGGGCGTAACGACTTGCGATGCCAGCGGGAACGGTGCGGGCGTTTCGGTCACGCAGAACAACAACAACCTGTTTAACTTTACCGGCGGTGCCGGCGACGACAGCATCGTCATGGGCGGCAGCTATGGGACCACCGACATCCTAAATGGCGGTGAAGGTTCGGGCGACACCTTGGGCGGCACAAGCGCCGTCATCGGTGGAACCACTGCGAACCAGACCAATGCCACCAACTTCGAGGGCCTTCGGGTCTCCAATGCTCACACCACAGCCATCAACGTGGCACACTGGGGTGGTGGAGTTAATCAAGTAACCTTGGATCTTGGTTCCAATAACGGCAGCATTACCAACGCACCTAGCGGGGTCCTTGTTGACTTGGGCACCAACGGTGGTAACCCGGCCGGCGCCGGCACACTGGCAGTGACCCTCAGTGGTACGGGCACGTCAGACTCGGCGACCTTGACTCTGAACGACTGCGATCAGACTGGCCTGGTCACCACTACCGGAGCTGAGACGCTGAACTTGGTTTCCAATCTTGACCTCAACGGGTCTGCTGCTGGAGGTGGTACGGCAGGCGTCAACACCCTGACGGGCGGCCTGACCATGACAGACACCGCTGCCAGCGAGAAAATCGTCGTCACTGGTACCGAGTCATTGACTTTTGGTGCGGCTACGACCTGCAACGAGTTGGATGCCAGTGCATTTACCGAGGTCTTGATCATGAGTGCCGCAAACACCCTTGCCGGAATCACGGTTAGTGGTGGAGCTGGTGCTGACACGCTCTTCGCCTCAGCCGGTGCGGACATCGTCAACGGTAACGCGGGTAACGACATCATCAACCCACTTGCCGGAGCTGACATCGTATCGGGTGGTACGGGTGCTGATACCTTCCGTCAGAGCATCGCCACCGCAGCCGGCGTTGATCGACAAACCATCACCGACTTCGATGACACGGTCACCACTGGTGATATTTTCAACCTGAACTCGGGCCTGGCAACGCTCACTGGTACGGATAACTTCGCCACCAGCGCATCGTTGCAGACGCACTCAGCCTCGGGCAACCTCACCGGCAATGCTGCCGCCGAGGTGATCCGGGTAACTTCTGGCACGGTCTCAGACTTCACCACGGCCAACTCGCTCAACGGCACGAACCTGCTGGTCGCTGTCGGCGGTACGATTACCGGTGCGGTTGGTGGTCAGAACGACTTCCTGATCTTGGTCGCCGATACCAATGGCAACGTTGGTGTTTACTATGCCACGTCGGCGAACAACGCGATAATCAATACTGAGATCACGCTGGTCGGCGTCCTGCAAGGCAGCGCTGCTGTCATTGGCGACATGGTGTTCAACAACTTCGCCAACGGCGCCTAATATCGCAGTTACGCTGTAGGTCCGGCTGCTGGCCGGACCTGCAGAAGAAGAATTGACCTATCATAGAAGCCCGGCGGGAACTCCCGCCGGGCTTCTTCTTTATCCAAACATCGTTGAAGGTAGGTTTTACTTGGGCCTCTCTGTCGTTCCCAAAGGCGGGAGGGTGGAGGATCAGGGTCTTGACCCGACAGGGTGGCAGGACGTCGGAGAGGGTCCACATCTCGTTGCGGTCGTGTGCGGCGAGATATCTTGACAGCTCAGGCTGTACTGCCCACGGCGTGGTTCCAATGATCTTGGTCAATGCTAAGCGAATCTCGATGGTTAGTTGCTACTGGCAGGCTTGTGGCAGTGCGAGAGGAGTCGACAGCTCCGTCAGGCTGAGATCAGTTCGGCTATCTGAATGGCGTTTAGGGCTGCCCCTTTTCGGATCTGATCTCCGCAGACGAACAGGTCAATGCCTCGGCCATCTGGCTGGGAAACATCCTGGCGGATTCGCCCGACCAGGCAATCGTCGATGCCGCTGGCTTCGATGGGCATGGGGAAGTGCTGGGGGTCGCGTTGATCCACAACCGTCACGCCGCGGGAATTCTGCAATAGCTCACGGGCTTCATCTGGGGTCATGGGGCGCTCGAAGGTGAGGTTGATCGATTCGCTATGGGCACGGAAGACGGGTACTCGCACGCAGGTCGCAGTGATGCGGATCGAGTTGTCGCCGAAGATTTTGTGAGTCTCCTTGATCATTTTGATCTCTTCGGTGTTATAGCCCGAATCGTCGATGGCAGAATTGTGGTTGAAGAGGTTAAAAGCAACCTGGAACGGTAGCACTTGAGGCTTGGCATCTTTGCCGTCCAGGACGTCCTGCGATTGGGTCTCCAGCTCATGCATGGCCGCTGCCCCGGCTCCGCTGGCAGCCTGGTAGGTGCTCACCACCATCCGGGTGACCGGGTTGACTCGATGCAACGGCCAAACCGCCATGGCCATGATGATGGTCGAGCAGTTGGGATTCGCAATGATACCCCGATGCTTCTTGGCTGCCTGGGGATTGATCTCGGGAATGACCAACGGCACGTTATCGTCCATACGGAAGGCCGACGAGTTGTCGATCACCGCGGCGCCAGCCTTAACGGCGGCGGGTGCGTATTTCTGGCTGATGTTCCCGCCAGCGCTGAACAGGGCTAAATCTACGCCAGCGAATGAACCGGCGGTCAATTCTGACACGGTGCAATCGGTGCTGCCCACCTTGATTTTCTGGCCTGCACTGCGGGCAGAGGCTAACAGGGTGATTTTCTTAGAGGCAAGATTTCGGTGGGAGATGAGATCGATGAATTCTCGGCCTACGGCCCCGGTGGCACCTACCACGGCAATGTGTTCAGGCATGGGGAATCGGCTCCGTCGGCTTCAACTTCCAATCCACCTTACACGCTAGGGAAACAGCCCGTCTATGTCAATTCTGGCGGTTTTCTTGATCGGTTATTGGACGCACTCAGCGCAGCAAAACATGTAGAAATCAGTGCTTGACGCAGGCTTGTAGGGATTGCTAGACTGCCTGCCCCTCGGTTCGAGAGAGTGTTCCAATCCTCGGGCGTAGGGCAGCCGTTGAGGGTTCTTTCCGCTGCTTGGGAGGGGCTTTGGCGCGACGAGCGACACATGCCGCGGGGCGACCAATGGAACCTAACGCTGGCAAGCCGAAACCGAGCCTGTCGCGTTTCGCAGGCATGGGCTTGGAATTGGCCGGTGCGGTCTTGGGCTTCTGCCTGTTGGGCATGTGGATTGACCATCGATACAAGACGAGTCCCAATGGCACGTTAGTCTGTGCCCTGCTAGGGCTGGTTGGCGGGATGTACAACTTCATTCGCCAGTCGATGCAGATGACCAAGGAACAATGGCCTGACCCGCCCAAGCACGAGGATAAGAATCCGTGAGCGCGGGCCGACGTTGGCTGTTTCCTTTTGCATCTAGCTTAGTAGTCGTGGGATTGGCGGCCGCAGCAGGATATCTGGCTACGCAACGTTTGGCCGGACCCGAAGGCGTGCCAGCAATGGCGGCAGGCTGTGTAGTAGGACTGCTTGCACATTGGTGCGGTTTGGCGGTATTGATCGTCGCCGGCTTTGACGATCTGAATCGACGTGCGACCGCCACGTTGATGGCCATGGCAGTCCGGTTGGGCGCGGTGGTGATGCTCGGGGCAGCAGCGGCGCTGTCCGGGATGTTTGGCATTAGTCCGCTACTGATCTGGATCGTGATTAGCCATTTGGTGGCCTTATTTGTCGACACGTTGTGGCTATTGAACGTCGAACGTAATCAAACAGAGAAGACTTCATGACCGCGTATACAGTCTTGGCCAGTTCCAACCCCATTCACCATGTGGTGGATCACGTTTTCTTTAAGAGCAATGGGCTGACGGTGGTTTCCAACCACATGCTCATGCAAATTACAGCTGCTTTGCTCTTGATGCTGATCCTCCCGATGGTATTCAAGTTGCGTCAGACCGGCGACGAAGTGTCGGACCTGACCCCGCACGGATTGGGAAACTTCTTCGAATCTATTTGCAGTTACTTGCGTACCGAAGTGGCTAGACCCGCGCTGGGGAAATATACCGACGGGTTCATTCCTTATATTTGGACGGTGTTCTTCTTCGTGCTGTTCTGCAACTTGCTGGGCTTGTTGCCTTTGCCAGCCGTTACCAAGTGGCTGTTCGGCGTCGGCATCGGAGGTGCTGCGACCGGCAATATCTGGGTTACTGCGACGCTGGCCATCTGTACCCTGTTTATGATCGTCGTTAATGGGTTGAGAGAAAACGGGATCTACTACATCAAGCACTTCTTCATGGGGCCTGCCTTGATTGCTCCTCTGATTGCGGTCCTTGAGGTGATTGGCCTGTTCGCCAAGACCTTCGCCTTGGCTGTTCGACTGTTCGCCAACATGATTGCTGGCCACATTCTGCTAGCTGTGCTGCTTAGCTTCATCGGCATGGCTGGCGCCAACAGTGCGGGGCTGGGCTTTGCTATTGCTGTACCGGTGGTCTTGGGCAGCGTCGCGATCAATATGCTGGAGTTGTTTGTTGCCTTTTTGCAGGCATTCATCTTTACGTTCTTGACCGTCATCTTTATCAGCCAAGCCGTGGTCATTCATCACGACGAGCACGGGCACGAAGGTGATGCGGAAGTGGCCCACTGATTTTGATGTGGGCAGCACGAAAAAAGTTTATCAATCGCCATGCCCGGAAGCTGTGGGGCAAACGGGTCGCGAGGCGTGACTGCGATGGCGATTCTCGAGCGGTTCGACCCCACCGGGCTGCAAAGTGAAAAGGGTATTTGAAAATGCAAGCACGTTTTAGCAAGGCAGCCTTGGCGCTGCTGACAATCGGGATGGTCATGATGGTAGTTTCGCCAGCGATGGCCCAAGATGATCATGGTGCAGCGGCTGTTAGCAGCCCGATGTTTGGTGATCAGGGCATGGCCAACCTGGGCGGTTCCATCGGCGCTGGTCTGGTCCTGATGGGCGGCGGCTGGGGTATTGGTCGTGTCGGTGGCAGTGCCGTCGAGTCCATGGCTCGCCAGCCTGAGGCAGCCGGTCAGATCAACACCGCGATGATCATTACCGCGGCCATGATCGAAGGGGCTACCCTGTTCGGCGTGGTGGTCTGTCTCTTGGCAGCCCTCAAGTAGGCTCAACAAGAATGTGGCGCCCGGCGGACGGGCCTGGTAGGTCCGTCCGCACCGGTGCCTGGATGATTTTGGCTCGCCTGGCTGAGAAAATGACTATGACGGCTCGACTATCCCATTGGGCGTTTCTTGCAGCAGCACTAGTGCCTGCCAGCCTTGTCTTGGCAGAGGGCGACGCCCACAGTGAATCGGTATCGCTGTTTGCCGGAGACTTCGGTAACGCGATCTGGACTTTGGCTATCTTTGCGCTCCTGCTGATCGTTCTGGGCAAGTTTGCCTGGGGCCCGATCTTGAAGGCGCTGCAGCAGCGGGAGTCGTTCATTCACGATTCGCTCTCGCAGGCCAAGAAGGACCGGTTGGATGCTGAGGCACGCCTCAAAGATCTGGATGCCCGTCTGGCTTCGGCCAGGGATGAGGCAACCGGCATCGTCAACGAAGGCCGCAAGGACGCCGAAGCATTGAAGCGGAAGATCGAGCATGATGCCCGACAAGAGGCCGACGCCATGGTTGAGCGTGCCAAGCGGGAGATTGGCTTGGCACGGGACAGCGCCGTCAATGAGATTTACAGTTTGACGGCTGCGTTGGCGACTTCGGCTGCGGGCAAGATCATCGCCAAAGAGATAGACCCGCAACGGCACGAACAGCTGATCACCGATTCGATTGCAGAATTATCCAAAGGTGCCAGCAACTAATCTTCTGGCTCATTATGAGCGAGGTAGGGGGCTTACGCTGCTGGTTAAGCCTGCTGCCCGCCAAGTGGACGAAACATGCCCCAGACAGACGACATCTTGATCGCCGACTCATACGCTGTTGCCTTGCTCGAACTCACCGAATCCAAGGGAGTATCAGCCGAGGTCTTGGAAGAGTTGGGCGAGTTAGTTTCGGGCATGGACCGGGAACCGGCCCTACGTGATCTCTTGACGAGTCCGACCGTGGACGATGAGGGTCGATCCAAAGTGATGGAATCGGCCTTCCGCGGGCGAATGAGCGACTTGTTGCTGAACACGCTGTTGGTCATGAATGACAAGGGTCGCTTGGCAATCGTCGAGACGTTGTTAGAGCGTTTTAGGTTGGCCATTGGACGTGCCCGGGGGCAGGTTGATGTGCGGGTGACGTCTGCGGTGGCACTCTCAGCCGGCGGACGAAGTGAGCTTAGCGCAGCATTGGAAAAAATCACCGGGAAAACCCCGATCTTGGTCGAGCGGATTGACGCTTCGCTCTTGGGCGGACTGGTCATCCAGATTGGTGACAAAAAGCTGGATGGCAGTGTGGCCACCCGGCTTGCAAATTTGCGGGCAGCGTTGGCTGATCGGGCCTCACGGGAGGTTCATTCCGGCAAAGAGTATGTCGAAGGTATGGAAGCGTGGTCTGGCAATTAACGGCCGTTTTGTAGTCTCAAAGGTACGAACATGAAATTCAAGGTCGATGAAATCTCGTCGGTTATCCGTCAGGAAATTCAGAACTACCAGAGCGAGATGGATATCTCCGAGGTGGGCAAGGTTCTTGAGGTTGGCGACGGTATTGCCCGGATCTACGGGCTGGGCAATGCGATGGCCGGTGAGCAGGTCGAGTTCTCCAACGGCGCGTTTGGCCAAGTGTTGAACTTGGAAGAAAACTCGGCCGGCGCCGTGATTCTGGGCGACTACTTGGGCATCAAGGAAGGCGATGAGGTCAAGCGTACGGGCCAATTGCTTTCGGTGCCGGTGGGCGAGCAGATGATTGGCCGGGTCGTTGATCCGCTGGGTAGGCCGTTGGACGGCCGTGGCGTGATCGAGTCGTCGAAGCGACGGGCATTGGACACCATTGCTCCTGGTATCGCCGAGCGTCAGCCGGTTACCCAACCCCTGCAGACGGGCATCAAAGCCATTGACAGCATGATCCCTGTGGGTCGAGGTCAACGAGAGTTGATCATCGGCGACCGCAAGACGGGCAAGACTGCCGTAGCGATCGATGCCATCATCAATCAAAAGGGCGGCGACGTGATTTGCGTCTACGTCGCTATAGGCCAAAAGGACTCCACGGTCGCCAGCGTGGTCGAAACGCTCCGAGACAATGGTGCGATGGACTACACCATTGTCGTGGTTTCTTCCTCGTCTACGGCTGCTCCGCTGCAGTACATTGCTCCGTACGCGGGGTGTGCCATGGCAGAGTATTTCATGTATGAGAATGGCAGGCACACGCTTTGTGTTTATGACGACCTCTCCAAGCAAGCCCAGGCGTATCGCCAATTGTCGCTACTACTCAGGCGTCCTCCTGGCCGCGAGGCGTACCCGGGTGACGTGTTCTACCTGCACAGTCGCCTGCTCGAGCGATCTTGTAAGCTTGCCGAGCGCCGGGCTGTGGTGAAGAAGGGCGACCCCTTTACCGAGGGCGGAGTTAGTGGCAAGAAGTACACCGGCGTCCCGGGGAAGTGGGACTCTGCGAAAGATCTTGCAGCCATGCCCGACAAGGACAGCCACGAAGTAGTGGTCGATCCCAAATCGGGCGGCTCTTTGACCGCTTTGCCAATCATCGAAACGTTGGAGGGTGAAGTTTCTGCCTACATCCCGACCAACGTGATCAGCATTACCGACGGACAGATCTATCTGGAACCGGATCTGTTCTTTGCGGGGGTTCGACCGGCTATTAACGTCGGCATCAGCGTCTCGCGTGTCGGCGGTAACGCCCAAGTCAAAGCGATGAAGAAGATCGCCGGCTCGTTGCGGCTGGACTTGGCTGCATTCCGCGAATTGGAAGCCTTTGCTCAGCTGGGCACCGATCTGGATGTCGCGACCCAGCGTCAGTTAGACCGGGGCAAGCGGCTTGTCGAGTTGCTCAAGCAGCCGCAGTACCGTCCGTACAGTGTGGTCGATCAGGTGATCAGCATCTTGGCCGGTACGCGTGGGTACATGGACGACCTCGATTTGGACCGCGTAATTGAGTTCGAAGAGGCCATGCTCAAGCGGTTCAACGACGAGCATCCCGAAATCCCCGAAGAGATTCGCAAGACCGGGGCGATGAGTGACGAGTTGGCTGAGAAGGTCAAGAAGGTAATCCTAGAGGCCAAAGAGGCATTCTTGGCCTAGCCCTTCAATTGGGAATTGTGCCGCTGGCTCTTAGCCGGCGTTTTCACCGACAAGGTGCCGGTGTTTGTTTGAGGATTTGATGTTCGGAACCTGCCAACATGGCCACAGCCGCCCCATCTTTGCCGGGAGGGCGCGAGGAACCACTAGCCGTTCCAGCGCTGATCGACTGGTGGCGGTGGGTACGCCTGCATTGGATCTGGCTGGCCCTGTTGGGTTTGGCTGCGGCGCTTCGATTGGCAGGTATCGCCACCACAAGCTTGTGGCACGACGAGATAGTCAGCATCCAAGTCGCCCGGATGGGAGTCCACGATCAGATTTTCCGCATGGTCGTAGCCGACAATCAGCCGCCGTTGTACATGCTGCTTCTGAAACTGTGGGCAGTCGTATCTTGGCATCCAATTTGGTTGCGTCTGTTATCGGTGGGGCTATCACTGCTGGGTGTGGTCTACGCGATCCGATGGGGTCGTCTTCGGGATGCACGGTGCGGATGGGCAGCGGGTCTGCTGGTGGCTACTTCGCCATTGATGGTTCACTACGCCCAGGAAATCCGCACCTACGCGCTGCTCTACACTTGCACGCTGGCGGGGTTGTACTACGGCGAGCGATTTGCCCAGGCCAACGAACGGCGTTGGCGGGTCGGGTTGCTAATCTCGATCGCGCTGATCGGTTATGCGCATTATACCGGCCTGATGATCGTGGCGATGCTGTTGGGTTATGCTTTGCTCCGCGGGGCGGGCAAGTGGCGGTTGGCGGTCGTCGCTGCTGCCTGGCTGGCGATGACAGCCCCGATCTTCGTACTGGGGTTGCAGCATTCCGCCCAAAAGCTCGACGTCGGCTACTGGATTCAGCCGCTGGACTTGGAACGAGCAGCCGAGTTGCTACGGACTTGGACCGGTCACCACGCGCTGAGAATTTGGGAAACAGCTGGCGCGACCGTCACTCGGTCTTGGGCTGCCTGGGGACTAGGGACGGCGCTGAGCCTCGCCTTGGTCGTAGCCGGGATTCTGGCCTTGGTCACGGCGGACAAGCTTCGGCAAAAGATTATCCTCGCTTTGTTGGCTGTCAGCCTGCTGCACATTGTGTTGATATTCGCCTTCTGCCTGGCCGTGGTGCCGATAGCATTACAACGCACGACCTTCCCCGCTTTCATCCCACTGATTCTGGTACTAGCGCTTTCGGCTTGCGGCGGGAACGCCAAGCAGCAGTTACTCCGGGGTACATTGGGTTGGTGGGCATGCATCGTTATTTCAACCTGCTGGGCGACGACTTGGATCACGCGGGTTCGCAGTTCAGTGGAGCGTCGTCCCGCAGTCGAGTGCATCTTTCAACCCATCGCGGAACAGATGATGTCGGGCGACGCAGTCGTGGTTTTTCCCGCGACCATGCAGGTCAGTGCGGGCTACATGCTGGGCAAGAGTACACGGGCAGATCAAATTCACTGCGCGGAAGTATCCAGGCTAGGCGATTCAGCCACGGGATTGAGGTTGTTGCCCATCCCGCGAACGGCCGACGAGGCCTGGTTCGGCGACTTCGTCCTGGCTGTGCAGCGGTTAAGGCAGCATCACCCCGATCAGCACGGAATTTGGGTCGTCGATATGGGCATCCGGTCTGCGGGCGATCCGAATCGGCAGAAAGTGCTAGATTGGCTGGGGTCAGAATACATCAGGGATCAGCAGGTCGAGTGCGGAGTGCACTGGACCTTCCATGCCCGTCGTTACACGCTACGGGGGCGCGAAGAGCAGGGGCCTTTCAGGTAGGGATTCACGGACTAAATCATGGCTAATCCACGCGAATTAACAAAGCGGCGCAAGGCATCCCGGAATATCCGCAAGATCACGCGGACCATGCAGTTGATTGCCACGTCCCGATTTCAAAAGGCGCTCACGCAAGCGACGGCGAGCAAGCCGTACGCCGAGCGGATCACTGAATTGGTTTCGGAACTCAGTTCAGCCGGATCCGCGTCGGATCATCCGTTGCTGCGCAAGAATGCTGATGCCAAAAAGTCGGTCCTCTTGGTGATTACCTCGAATCGAGGGCTGTGTGGCGGTTACAATAGTGGTTTGCTTCGGCTCACGCAGGAGAAGTTGCAATCATTGGCCGGGCCGGTCGAGTTGCACATGGTGGGCAAGAAGGGCGTTGGGTACTTCAAGTTTCTGGGGCGGGAAATGGCCCGACAGGTGACTGACTTCCCAGACACGCCGCAGTTTAGTGATGTGGATCCTTTCGCCAGTGAGTTCATGGAGCGATACTCCACCGGTGAGTACTCGGCTGTCCATGTGGTCTTCATGCAGTTCATCAGTGCGGCCAAGCAGGTGCCGACTTGCATTCAACTGCTGCCACTGAGCAAGGACGATGAGGACGGCAGCGAGTCAGAGGCTAGCAGCTCATCCACGAGTGAGACACAGTACGACTTCAGCCCCAACCCTGAGCAGTTGCTAGCTGAGCTATTGCCGGTGACGGTTAAGATTCGGATGTTCCAGTGTTTTACCGAAGCAAACGTTAGCGAGCAGGTTTCTAGAATGGTGGCTATGAAAGCCGCCACCGACGCCGCTGATGACATGATCAAGATGTTGAGCAGGCAGTACAACCGAGCACGGCAATCGCAGATTACCAACGAATTGCTGGACATCATCGGAGGTGCTGAGGCGATCGCCTAGCCGCAGGAGTGCGGGGTGGGCATTGTCCTTGATGAAGGTATTTGAACAGATGGCTTGAGTTGAGGAGCGAACGCTGCTCATGCTACAGGCCGCTTAGCGAGTTGGAGTTTCGTATGTCGGTAAACGGTCAAAATTATGGTTCGGTCATCCAGGTCATCGGCTCTACGCTGGATGCGGAGTTTGACGAGGGCAGTCTGCCCGCCATTTACAATGCGCTTCAGGTTGAGCTTGAGCGTAAGGTGATGGGGCAAACCGAGAAAGAAACGCTCTGGTGCGAAGTAGCTCAGCACTTGGGCGGCGGCAAGGTCCGGGCCATCGCCCTGGGATCGACGGATGGTCTCCAGCGTGGCGCCAAGATCCTAGACACCGGAAATCCGGTCAAGGTTCCCACCGGTCTGGGGATTCTGGGCAGGGTGTTTAACCTGATCGGCGAGCCGGTTGACGGCCGAGGCCCGGTCGAAGCTTCTGAATATCGAAGCATCCACCATCCGCCGCCTATCATTGCTGACCTTGAGCCTAAGACCGAGATGATGGAAACCGGGATCAAGGTCGTCGACCTTCTGGCTCCCTTCGTTCGTGGTGGAAAGATCGGCTTGTTCGGAGGGGCAGGGCTGGGCAAGACAGTGATCATCCAGGAGATGATTGCCCGTATCGCTCGCGAACACAGCGGCTATTCGGTCTTCGCCGGCGTTGGTGAGCGAACCCGCGAGGGTAACGACCTTTGGCTGGAAATGCAGGAAGCCGAGTTCAAAGACTCTGAAGGGAACGTCAAGAAGGTCATCGACCACACCGCCATGGTGTTCGGCCAGATGAACGAGCCGCCAGGTGCCCGACTGCGGGCGGCGTTGGCAGCTTTGACCATGGCTGAATACTTCCGCGATCAAACTGGCGCCGACACGCTTCTGTTTGTCGATAACATTTTCCGTTTCTCGCAGGCAGGTTCGGAAGTATCGGCGTTGCTGGGTCGCATGCCTAGTGCCGTGGGGTATCAGCCGACCTTGGGTACTGAGATGGGTGAACTTCAGGAACGGATCACCTCGACCAAAGAGGGGGCGGTTACCTCCGTTCAAGCGATCTACGTCCCGGCTGACGACCTGACCGACCCAGCCCCGGCTACTACGTTCACTCACTTGGACGCGTTCATCGTTCTTGAACGAAGCATCAGCGAGAAGGGTATTTACCCAGCCATCGACCCCTTGAAGTCATCGTCTCGCATCCTCGATCCGCAGTACGTCGGCGAGCACCATTATTCCGTGGCTCAGCGCGTTCAAAGAATCCTTCAGCGGTATCGCGACCTGCAGGACATCATCGCTATTCTCGGTGTTGAAGAATTGAGTGAAGAGGACAAGCAGGTCGTGGCCCGGGCACGCCGCATTGAGCGGTTCTTGTCCCAGCCGTTCTACCTGGCTGAGCAGTTTACCGGTTTCCCGGGCAACTACACCAAGGTCAGCGACACCATTCGCTCGTTTGAAGAGATCTGCAACGGCAAGTGGGATCACCTGCCCGAGTCTGCTTTCATGTATGTCGGCACCGTCGAAGAGGCCGAAGAGAAGGCGAAGCAGCTGGCAGCAGAAGTGGCTGGTTAGTCAGTGCAATTGATGTCCTTGTGCGGTATCGCCTTGGGGCTGATACCGTCGAGGGCATGAGGGATTATCATCAGCCTGCCCCCGGCAGGAGGCGAAACAACGATGGCTAATACTGATCAACTGCGATGCCAACTAATCACCCCTGACCGCCAAGTCTTCGACCTGGAGGCTGACTCGGTGATCTTCCCTGCCCATGATGGCGAGGTCGGCATCTTGAAGAATCGCTCGCCCTTGTTGCATAAGTTGGGCATAGGCATTTGCCGAGTCGGAACTGGGCAGTCTCTGAAGCGGTATTATGTCGATGGTGGTTTTGCCCACATGCTGGACAACACATTGACCCTGCTCACCGAAAATGCCCAGGGCCAAGACGAAATCGACACGGCCCAGGTAGAAGAAGAGCTGACCAAGGCTGAGTCGTTGCCGGGCGGGAGTCTCAGCGAGATCGAAGGCCGCAGCAAAGCCATTCTGCGGGCCAAGACCAAGCTGCAGCTTGCCCGCCGAAATTGAACATCAAACTTCTAGGGCCGCTTTAGAAAGCCTAGCCTGATCGGGTTCTAGCCTCGATGTAGCAAAAAATACCTAGAATCAACATCGAATAAGGCCGACACAGTCGAGCGACTGTGCCGGCCTCGTTCATGCTAAGGGTGCGGTACCGATGGGTCGGGGATTGCAGGGGAATATCAGCACCGCCCCCCGAAAATAGCCTGATCAACAAGCTATCTGTAGTCATCATCGCCTCTCCACGGCCAAAGCTCCATTGGGTACATTCCCCAATTCATTCCAATACTTCCAGGTACACTTTCAACTGTGTGATGGCGCGTTGTCGGGGATTGACATGTGTTTTTGGAGGCACTACCCTTGGGTATAGTCTACTCGCCGACCCGCCCCCCCATGGGTCGGCTCCCCCAAGGCCCGGTCCACCCCACCGGGCCTCTTTTTATGGGTCTGTATTAGGGCTACTTGGACCTCCACTGAGGTTCCTGTTAGCTTTGCAGCGATGCAACGGACATGTCCCACTTGTTACCATACGGTCGATGTGCCCGATGCGGTTTCGGATCAGTCTTGTCGCTGCCCGAATTGTGGCGTGTGGGTTGAAGTATCGCCCCCGGTTGCACCTCTGACTACTCCTACGGCGAATGCGCGGTCAGCACGTCATCCAGGAGAGGGAGCAGCCGTCGCTTCGCTGATCTGTTCGCTGATCTTCTGCGTGCCCGTGCTGGCTCAAGTAGTGGCCATCGCAGCGGGTGTCGCAGCCCTGGTGCAGATGAGGCATGAGGGGCGTCGCAAAGGCTTGGCCGTCGCAGGAATCATGCTTGGGCTATTGTTTTTGGGTGGGTGGGTCTTCTTGATCGGCAAAGCCGGTTGGCCTGGCACGACTTCGATTGCGACCAGGACCTACATCACCTCTACAGGCCGGCAGACTGAGGTATATGAGGACGTTGATGCTGAGCAGCTTCGCGCAAGCCTCGAACGACTTTCGGCTGCCGTTCATGCGTATCGAAGAGATATGGGACGCTGGCCAGCGCGCATGGATGCTCTCTCGCCTACCTATCTGAACTTGGCAGTTCTTGATCAAATCGATCCGGATCGAGCTCCCACCGCAAACCGGCTGGTAACTTTTGAAGCCGATGTTGATCCGCTGCATGATCGGCCTGACCGGGTGGTGGCTTGGTCGGTTGAATGGGAATTCGATGAGTTTGGGAACCAAGTGGAAGAACCTCTGCGGTGGGTCATGCTGCTTAACGGCGAAGTGAAGACGAGGCCATCAAGTGAGCTGGAGCTGAATCAAGAGAGCGAGACAGCAGAGCCTGACAAGCGCGGTGGTCGAAACGGTGGTGTCGGTGAATCTGAGCTGGGGATCCCCCCGCTGCAGAGCAAGGGCTGAGGCCCGGCGGATGCATGATCGATTTTCTTGGGCTACAATAAGCAAGGGGGCTGCCCAGGGCATCGTCCAAGCGAGCAAGTCCGTCGGCAGACGTTGAGGGGTCAGACCTATCATGGTCAAGGAGATGCGGTGATGTTGACTCTGACTTTCTTGGGTGTGGGGAGTGCTTTTGCCAAGAGAAACGATCAGTCCAACGTTCTGATCGAGGCCTGGTCTGAGGGGCCTGAACATCAGGATGAACCGGATGACACGCTGCTGATCGATTTTGGTACGACTGGCCCTCGTGCTTTGCACGCACTGAAGGACAAGCCGGGGTTCGAATATCTGGATCGCGAGGGGATGATTTACTACCCCAGCATCCGACGCATCTTCGTGACCCATCAACATGCCGACCACATCGGAGGCCTGGAAGAATTGGCCCTGATGGATACGTTCGTTCACATCGATGCCGAGACGGGCAAGGGCTTTAAGCCGCAAATTATCAGTTCGATTAGTATCCTGGTGAACTTGTGGGACCATTCGCTCAAGGGTGGGCTGACCACCATCCCCGGGCGGTATGCCCTATTGCAGGATTACTTCTTCATCCTCGCCCTGCGGCCTAGCGACCCTGACCATGATCATTTTTCTTTGCTGAAACGCTACCGATTCGATCCGTTCGCCACCGACCACATTCACATCGAACGCAAATACGATTGGCCTTCGTATGGTCTGACCATAACCGATACACAGAGCGGCGAGTCCGTGTTCTACTCAGGTGACAGCCGGCTCGATCTGGAGGCAACTTCTCAGCGGATGGCTGAGGCCAAGATTTGTTTCCAGGACGTTCAGCTGGCTGAAGCGGAAAACACCGTGCATGCCTTGATGAGCGAAGTCCGCACTCTCCCCGAAGAGGTTCGACGAAAAACCCACCTCTACCACTACGGCGACAACTGGGATAGCGGTTCTTTCGATTTTGTCGATCAGGAATTCGCCGGTTTCGCTAAGCCCCAGCAGCGCTACGTGCTATTCGATTGACCTGGGCTTGGTATCTTCACGTTTTTGTAGAGGCGCTGCGAAGCGCCCCAGGGTTGGATTCTCAACGGAAACGTAGTCCTCAAATGCAATGCTGACTGAGACGGTATGTACTCCGGCGTTGAAATTGATGTCCTGATTGTCTGCCAATGCTTGGTCGCAGTAGGTGGCGAGACCAAACAGGCTGCCGAATGGCGGGATGGCTCCGGGGGTTAACGACGTGATGTGGGCTACTTCTTCACGGTTGGCAAACCGGCAGGATTTTGTGCCCAGCTGTTTCTTGATTGCTTTGCTGTCCAAGGAGAGGTCTGCGGGCAAGGCGACCATGACGAACTGGTCTTTCAGTTTGAGGATCAGGGCTTTGGCGCCGCTATGCAGAGCGACCCCGCGTGCAGCCGCAGCTTCGGCACTGGTGTAGACTGCTTGGTGCCTGCTGACTGAGTAGGCTACACCGGCGCTGTCCAGACGGTCGATCAAGGATAGAAATATCGGGCCTTCATCGCCTGGGCTGGTCATGTCGATCCCTTCTGTTGTGCGCCCACGGGGACAGCTTCCAAACGGCTCTTGAAATTTTGGCGGTTTGTTGCCAAGGTATCAAGTCGATGGTCGGACCATTGAAGTAGTTTAAGGAGATTTACCATCAACCAGTCAGTCGACGTAATTGATTCGCCCCAGGAGAAAGCTCCAAAGGTAGCATCGTGGCATCTTCATCGCCGCTTGTACGATTGGATCCTCGCCTGGGCGGAGACGCCGTATGGATCGCCAGCCTTGTTCCTGCTGGCCTTGGCTGAGTCGAGCTTTTTCCCTGTGCCGCCGGACGTATTGTTGGCCCCGCTAGTCTTGGGCAATCGCAAGAAGTGGGTTCGGTTTGCGTTGTCTTGTTCGGTGGCATCGGTCCTGGGGGGAGTTTTGGGCTACGTCATCGGCATGACGGTTTGGCCCCAAATTGCTGACACCGTATTCGCGTGGCACCTTCCGGGTATCGGCGAAGCAAATTTCACCAAGGTCGCCAACCTGTTCGAGGAGTATGATTTCTGGATCGTATTTGTGGCTGGGTTCACGCCGATCCCCTACAAAGTCATTACCATATCTGCTGGTGTTTTCTTTGTGGGGAAGGGCTGGAATCCGTTCCTGGTGTTCTTGCTGGCGTCAGCCGTCAGCAGATCCGCCCGCTTCTTTATGGTCGCAGGTTTGATGGGCGTTGTAGGCCCTACGATTCAACCGATCCTGGATAAATACTTCAACTTGGCCTGCGTTCTCTTGGTGGCTCTGTTGATCGCCGGTTTTGCGGTCATCAAGTACGTCCTCTAAACTTGCAGCCTGCTAAGCTGGCTAGCAATGAGTTCACAGCGATGATGACGCCCGGACAGCGCAAGGCCGTCCTGAGAATTGCCCGGGCTGCGCTGCGCCGGGAGATGAAATCCGAATCGAGCCGCCAGTATCCAGGCACACCGCTCCCGGGAGATTTTGGCGGCTGCTTCGTCACGCTGCGATCAGCCAACGGCAGGCTTCGTGGTTGCATGGGGAGCTTCAAGCCTCTCGGTACGATGGCTGAGACGGTGGATCGGGTCGCGCGGATGTCCTTAACCGAGGATTCGCGATTCAAGGATCATCGAATTGCTCCGAACGAATTGGATGGCTTGCTGATTGAGGTTTCGGTACTTGAGGAGCCGCAGGTTACGGATAATCCGGCTGGGTTGCGGGTAGGGCGGCACGGCATCTTGATCAAACAGGGTAAACAGCAAGGCTGCCTCCTGCCCCAGGTGGCCGTCGAGCGCGGCTGGTCTGCCGAGGAGTTCTTGTCTCAGTGCTGCGTTCTCAAGGCTGGGCTGCCGAAGGATGCGTGGCGGAATGAGGCTGAAGTGTATCTCTTCAAAACAGAGATCGTAGGCCACGAAGATTGAGCCGGTCACACGGACCAGGCGGGCCTGGGTTAGGGCGTTGCAAACTATGCGACCCAGTCAAATACAAGCGGTAGACCACATCGTCATGGAGGCCCACCCCAGCACTCAGGAGGGCCTGATTTGGTTTTATCGAGACTTGGTAGGCTTGGAGCTGTCAGCGGATTATGCAGAAGGGCTGATGCTCAGTTTCCAATCCGCCCGCATCAGACTGGAGATTCGCCTGATGGAATCGCCCAGGGTCCATGAAAACGGCTGTCGACTAGTCGTGTCAGTTCGGGATCTGGAGTGGGTTGGCAAAGTGTTGGAGGCGGAGCGGATCGCCTATCAGCCCCTCTCGGGGATGACCTGGACTGATCGTCGCCTGACTCTGCTTGACCCTGGCGGGAACCGGGTGGAGCTGAAGCAGGAATGGCGGCGGGGTGTCTTTTCGGGCGATCCTCCGGTGCAGCCCGCCACAATCCCGCCTGCCCCCAAGGCCCCGAAAAAACATCAAAAAGGTGGCTGACACAGATGAGGTCGGCTGGTATAGTGGGGGGCACACCAGTCGTGTTGGCCAGGAAGTGTTGGCCTGCCGACGCCACTCAACTGTCTGATCCCCGCGTTTGGGAGTGTTGACAACGCGGTGCCCCCTTCCCGGTATGACCGATCTGTGACCGAGAGATTGCGGACCGCGTTTACCAGAAGGACTTCCGTAGGGCGATGCAGTTACTGGGGTCGGGACAAAGTATCCTCGCCAATCTGGTCGTGCTGCATTCTCAGTGATTGCTAAGCAGCAGCATGTTCCGCCTTGGGCACTGTCTGTCGCCGTAGGGGATTCCCGTAAGACGTGTGCAACAGGACTGGACAACTGGTCGTAGGCTTGGTGGGTGGCGTTGGTTCTGGAAAGTCAACCGTTGCTGCTCTGCTCGCGGGTCACGGCGTGGCGGTCATCGATTCTGATCGTCTGAGTCGTCGGGAACTGTCTCAGCCCGATGTCGTGGATTTGCTTGTGGAATGGTACGGATCAGGCATTTGCGGGAGTGATGGCCAGGTCCGCCGGAACAAGCTGGCTGAGATCGTGTTTGGAGATCCGGCTGAACGAGCACGACTTGAGGGGTTACTGCATCCACGGATTGAGGATCGCCGCCGCCAGTTGATGGCGGAGTATGCCAAAGATCCAGAGATCCGGATGATTGCCCTGGACAGCCCCTTGCTATTTGAGGCGGGGCTTGACGCCGCCTGTGACGCAGTTATTTTTGTAGATTCGCCTCGTGAGGCCCGGCTTGGCCGGGTTCGTGCAGAACGAAAATGGAGTGGTGAGGAGCTGTCCCGAAGAGAAAATTCGCAGCTGCCTCTGGACGAGAAGAAGCGAAGAGCCGATCATATAGTGATCAACAATTCCGGGCTTGATGACCTTCGTACTAGAGTCGATCGGCTCCTCTCCAAATTGCTTGCACAAGCTACCGATGCATAAGGTGTTCAGCATCTGTTTTGATAACCATAATCGTTGAAGGATAGTCTTTCACTTCCAGATTCCACTTTCAGACAATCGACGCCCGCCCTTGAGTGTGGGTTGATTCCAAAGGATTGCAGGAGGATCCATTCCATGGCCAAGGCCACAACCAAGAAGGCCGGCACCTCGAAGAGGAAAAGTACTTCGACACGAAGAAGCCCGTCCTCAGAGAGTTCCTCGAACAAGAAATCTTCCGAAGGCAACAGTGTTGCCGTGGCGGAGAATCGTGCAGACGATGCGGCTGTAAGCAAGGCGGACACCGCCATCGATGCCGAAACGCATGCAAAGTATGAGGAAGTGAAGCGCGGCGATACGCATATCACCGAACTGCAAAGAATGTCGGTGATGGAACTGCACGAGGTCGCCAAGGCGGAGGGGTTGGTGGAATTCACCGGCCTCAAGAAGCAGGACTTGATTTTCCAGATCCTAAAAGAACGCATCAACCGCAACGGGCTGATGTACGGGGAGGGCGTTCTTGAGATCCTGCCGGATGGCTTTGGATTCTTGAGAAGTCCCGAATACAACTACCTGCCATGCCCGGACGATATTTATGTGTCGCCGTCGCAGATTCGCCGGTTCGGGCTGCGGACGGGCCACGTCGTCGCTGGCCAGATTAGACCACCCAAGGAATCCGAGCGCTACTTCGCCCTGTTGCGGGTCGAGGCTATCAATTATGAAGATCCTGAGGTCGTTACCGACAAGACGAACTTTGAGGATCTTACGCCGCTGCATCCCGGTGACGAGCACAATCCTGGCCAGGGCCGACTGTACTTGGAGGCGACCCGCGATGAGTTGAATATGCGCATCGTCGATTTGGTGACCCCCATCGGCATGGGCCAACGCATGCTGATTGTGGCCCCTCCTCGAACGGGCAAGACCGTCCTGCTCCGCAAGATGGCCAATTCCATCACCCATAACCATCCTGACTGTTACGTCTTTGTGCTTCTGATCGATGAGCGGCCTGAAGAGGTTACCGAGATGGAGCGAAGCACATCGGCTGAAGTGGTCAGCTCCACGTTTGATGAGCCGTCTTCGCGGCACATCCAGGTGACTGAGATGGTCATCGAGAAGGCTAAGCGGATGGTCGAGTACGGTAAGGATGTTGTCATCCTGCTCGATTCGATCACGCGATTAGCCCGAGCGTACAACACCGAGGTTCCCCATTCCGGCAAGATTCTCTCCGGTGGTGTCGATGCCAATGCTCTCCAGAAACCGAAGCGTTTCTTCGGTGCGGCCCGCAAGCTCGAGGAGGGCGGATCCCTGACCATCATCGGTACGGCTTTGGTCGATACCGGCAGCAAGATGGATGAAGTGATCTTTGAAGAGTTCAAAGGCACGGGTAACAGCGAGCTACACCTTGACCGCCGGTTGGTTGAGAAGCGCGTCTACCCAGCTATCGACGTAGCCGCCAGCGGCACACGGAAGGAAGAATGGCTGATGGACGCCAAGGAATTGGAGTTGGTCTATCGCCTGCGACGCGTGCTTAGCGACATGAATGTCGTCGAAGCGATCGAGTTGCTGCGAGGTCGGCTTGAGAAAGTTAAGACCAATGCCGAATTCTTGATGACCATGAACCTTGCCTGATCAGAATCGGGGCGGTCCGACCGCCGAAGCATTCTCAACGGGGGGTGTTCGAGGGGAAGGCCTCCTTCTGGCAGGGCCGGGAGGATGCATCGCGATTGCTGCAATAAACCTCCGCTCGGGCCGTAGGGGACAGTTGGTACAAATGATCGCAAGGACGAGGCTTGATGAAACGAGCTAGGCGGTGGCGCTGGTTGAGGCGCACCGCCGTAGTGGTGGCCTTGGTTGGCATCCTCGGCGGGGCGGGTGTCTGGCTGGCGGTCATACACATTCCCTCGTGGTACCATCCACTTGAGGTTCCAGCCGATCAGCTTCAGCGTGTCCGTGACGGCTTGGCTGAGCGTTTTGGCTTTATCAGCGATCAAATGGTCAGGAAGCAACCGTTTGAGGTGATCCTGAACGACCAGATGATCACCGAATGGGTTGTTGCTCGGGGGGACATCTGGCCCGATGCGGACGGATGGCTGCCCTCATGGGTGGTAGAGCCTGTCGTCGCGTTGGTTCCGGGGTACATCGTGCTTGCGGCTCATCTGAGATACGATGGGTGGGAATCCATCGTCGGCATTCACTTCGCGGTAGCAATTGAAGGCGATGACATCATTCTAAGTCTTGAGCGTGTCACAGCCGGAGCCTTGCCGCTTCCCCTGTCGTCGTTGGCAGAGCCACTGGATAGGTTGATCAATAACGAGGATCGCCTCGATGTGGAAATCCTGCCGCCTGAAATGGGCCGGGCCATCACCAAGCTTCGCCAAGGGTCTGCTCTGGACTTCCTGAAGAAGGGACAGCGTCTGCGGGGTCCGCTGATTTGGAAAAACGGTGATCGCCCGTACCGATTCGTGGACATTCAAATCGGTGAGGGATGGATCAAGGCAATCATCGAGCCGCTATAGCGTGTGGAAGTGCGGCCTACGCCGTGTTGTTGCCACCTAGAAGTCAGTCTGGTCGCCCGAAGCGAACTCTCCCGGCGCAGAACCCGATAGCAGATCATCCAGAATTTCGACCACCTCGGCCAGTTGGGGCTTGGTGCAGGCGGCATTTGCCCCCACGGCCTTGCACTTGTCCAGGCCCGCGTCTGACACGAGCGAGCTGAAGACCAACACGGGCGTGGACTTAAGGTCGGCGTGCTCTTTGATCCGCTTGCATAAGTGCAGGCCATCCATCCGGGGCATCTCGATGTCGGTTATGATCGCATCGAAGCGATTGGACGAATCATTCTCGACAGTAGCTTCGATCAAATCCCACGCTTCTTGGCCGTCACCTGCAGAAGTCAGGTTGGTGTAACCGGATTCTGCCAAACGCCTCATGATGGCTTCACGAATCGTAGGTGAATCATCGGCAAGCACGATGCGTTTGGCTGAACGATCAAAGTCAACGTTTCCAGTGTGAATCTGGCCACTGAAGGCGTTGTTGTCGCTGATGTCAAAGGCGATTTTTTCAAAATCGACCATCATGACCAAGCCGCCTTCGATCTCGCACACCGACGTAATCACCGTGCTTGACGAACCTTGGACGCTGGGCATGGGCCTTACATCTGTCCACTCCAGGCGGTGTATTCGATCGACCCCACCAACTTGAAAGCCGATCTGCATATCATTGAATTCCATAACGATCACATGGCCAGTCGCTTCTCCGCCATCCTCACCAGAAGCGAAGTATGATCGCAATGCAATGAGAGGTAGAACCTCCTCGCGAAGTTGGAACATGCCGACCATAGCCGGGTGCGACTTTGGAACGGGTATTGAATCGACTTCCCCAATGACCTCACGAACCTTAGCCACGTTGACGCCATAACGCACATCACCAATGGAGAACACGAGAACCTCGAGTTCATTGGTGCCTGATTCGAGGAGGATCGTTGACTGAGCGGATTCTGTTGTCATGGCGCGACTCCAGTAAGGGATTTGCGGCTTAGCAAGGGTCTGCATGCTGTATCGGAAGAACGTGGTGATCGCCTTAGCGTCTGCTGGCGTCAGACATGCGCCCACGAGGCGTGAGGCAAGAGCAGATCGGCTGTCGCGCTTAGACTGCGCTCCGGCGCTCGCTGGTCTGATAGTTATCGGCAGTATGCGGTGAACCTTGTGTGTGTGGGCCCTGCCTAGAGGGCAGCTTCATAGAGAGCCATCAGGTCCGCGATACCAACCGGGTGAGGATTGAACCTTGCGGTCCATTGCTCAGCCGCAGATTCCGCCAGTTCGGGTATTGCAATTTTGGGTACATCCAGCTCGGTCAGGCTCTGTTTCAGTCCGGCGGCGCTCAACATTTCTTCCAACCGAGAGGCCAGTTGTTCTGCATCAGGACAGAGATCGGCGTAGGGGTTGCCGCCTGAGTTGCCCGCATTGAATCGGACCACCCAAGGCAGCATCAGCCCGACGGCCTGTCCATGAGCGACACCAAATCTAGCGGTGAGGGGATTGGCGCAGGCATGGGCGGCCCCAAGCATCGAGTGCTCGATGGCAGCGCCCGCCAGATGGGCGCCGATGAGCATGTCAACGCGCGCTTCACTATTATCAGACGCGCTCAGCGCTGGCTCGAAGGATCGATCAAGCCGGGTCCACGCTTGGTGAGAGAATTTTCGGGATAGCTCGTTGCGGCAGTTTGTGCCGGCGGTCTCGACGGCATGGGATACCGCGTCGATCGCCGATGCGCCGGCAACCGCAGGAGGTTGCGTACGCGTAAGGTCTGGATCCAAGATGGCGATCCGCGGGCGAAGCCCTCCCTGTGTGGGCAATCTCCGATCTCCACAGGCCATCTTGCAGTGTGCCACAGGGTCCGAAATGAGGGCAAAAGATTGTGCTTCACTACCGGTACCAGCCGTGGCGGGCACGAGGATCATGGGCAGCAACGGCTCGGATGTCTTGTCGCAACCCCAGTAGTCGGTGATCTGGCCTCCGTTGGTCAAGAGAATGTTGATGCCCTTGGCACAGTCCATGGCGCTGCCGCCGCCCAGACCGATGACCGCGTCAATCTGGCTCTTCTGAGCAAACTTGACGCCGGCGATGATGTCGTGGGTTGTCGGGTTTTGATGAGCGCCATCGAACAGGAAGACGTTCAAGCCTTCTTGGATCAACGATTGGCGAGCGCGGTCGACATGTCCGGCTTGAACGATGCCAGGGTCGGTCACCAGCAGGATGCACCGAAACCCTTCAGCACGGGCTAGGGCGCCGAGATCAGAGACCTTTCCCGGCCCAACTACGATCCGGACAGGTGATTGACTCAGGCATTCGGGCAAAAGGCTGGGATCGATCATGCGGCAGGCTCGATCTGGAAGGCCCGCTGGCGGTACAAGTGCTCAAAAAGATTGCCCTCGTGCGGCTGATCCCAGCTGAGACGATAGGTCGGGATCGCCCCTATGTTCAGCCGATCAATGTCGGGTGATGCCATCAGTGCGTCGGCAAAGGCATGATGCTGAGTGATGGCTGTTACTACCAGGGAAGGGCCGATGGCGTCGGGCATCTCGGCTACGGGGCACTCGACGACACTAGCAAAAGGGAATAGGAATTCGCGGTTTGACAAAGCGTGGTCGCGGTCGTCGCAGTGGATGACCGTCGGCAAGAGGTAGGACACCCGTCCGTTTTCGACCAGTCGACTGCTGCCACGATGCTTCTCAGTGAGATCAGTTGCGCCCTGCCCGGAAAGTCCTTGATTGATGGCTGCATTGATACTCTGGGCGACGGCCGGGTTGGCAAAGGCGGCTAATTCTGCATGAGGGTCGTCGGCTGGGAGTGCTTGAACTGCTGCGAACTTCAGGGCGAGGGCATCAGCGATCTCGCGAGCGTGTGATGGCGTCCAGACGGCTGATGCGTTGATGCAAGAACGCCCGCCGTTGGCCAAGATGGACGAAGCGATGACCTCGACATGCTGCTCCCAGTTTGCGGCGGCATCTTCATCCAGCAGGACCTTGCTGTACCCAGGCCCGTGGAGCTCGACGTTTGGATCATCGCGGTAGGGGCGGGTGGTGGCTCTGCCGCCAAAGAGCATCGAACGATCAACGTTCTGCAGCAATGCCCCGGCGCCGGCGTGGCCTGTCGGGTAGAAGCCCATCGCTTCTGGCGGAATGCCAGCCGCAGCGAAGGCTTGTATGAGGCGGTAGGGTGTCCACGGTTCCTCGCGACCGGGTTTTAGCACGATGGGCGCCTTGAGTGCGATGGCTGGGACCCACAGTGAGTGAACGCCGGGCGAATTGCTGGGCAGCACGGCTCCGAAGATTCGTCCCGCTCGGTAGAAGCTCAACGTGCGATCATCATCGCGGCCATGGCCCTTATCGAGAATGGACAAGTCGAATCCTCGGGTAAGGCCCGCGATCACCTTGTCAATGTCATCCAACACGCTGTGAATCTTGGCGGCGTTGCTTCGGCAATAGGTGATTGGCATGCCAGTGGTGGCTGAGAGTTGGCCGATGTAGTCATCAAATGATTGGGAGTCCTCGCCCAAAGGCAGATCGGCCGACATGAATAAAGCGGCTGCCTTCTTGGTCATAGCCATCAATTCTGCCAGCGAGAAACTTTCCAGGACGGTATCGTCCATGCGCTTGATATCGCGAGACACCAAGCCGGAGTTGGCTAGGCTAAGTTGGGCAATCGGTTCGCCAGTGAGGTGATGCACCAACTCGGTCTTCTCAACGCTCTCGTACGGTTGACCCTGTCTCAAGATCGGTATGTGTAACATCAATACACCCCTTCAACCACCGGCGTGGCGAAACCTGAAAACGGTCTGACGTTGGCGACTCCATCCCATGGGTACGCTTGGCACGGCTTGGTGCGCTCAGCTTCGTCGCGCTCCAGGAACCGGGGCATGAAGAATTCCTTGGTTAAGGTGGTCAATCTTGTTCTTCCGGTTTGGCCGTAGTCTGCGATTCTCTTGTAATCATCCGGATCTACGACCTCGACCATCGCCCGCGGCTGGGGTGGGTGGTAGATCACGTCGTAGTTGTCGGCTGGGTCGAACGGTTTGTGGCAGGCTAAGCCCATCAGCGTGTTGCCGTAGGTGGGCACGAATTCGCTGACGCCTTCGAGCAATTCTTCACGGGCGAAGCGGTGAAATTGCGGGGTCATTTGAGTTCCGCCACAGAAGACGCCGCCGATGCCAGCCTTGGGGATCGAGATTCGTTCGGCCAGGGCTTCGAGCAACTTGGGCGTGGTAAACAGGCATCGGATATTGTCGTGGGCACGCAGCAGGGTCAGCCCCTGATTGATGATGTGGTCCTTGTACTCCAATGCTTCGCGCACCCGGCCTTGCTTGGTGAGCTTAACGACCCATCGCGGATCAAGATCGACGTGGAAGGAAATACCGCCACGATGCTGGGCGAGGTGTTCGACGGCGAGGCGGAGCCTTCGAGGGCCGGTTGGCCCTAGCATCAGCCAGTCGGCGCCCTTGGGGAAATACTCGTCGTTCAGCGTTTGGCTGAACATTTCGTAGTCGATGCGAAAGTCACCGATGTTGATGCGGCTCTTGGGCACGCCGGTGCTGCCGCCGGTTTCAAACACATAGATGGGTTTGTCAGCCAGCGCCTTGGGCACCCATCGGCGAACCGGTCCTCCTCGAAGCCACTCGTCCTCGAAGCCGTCGAACTTGTCCAGGTCGGCGTAGGATTTGATTTCCTTCCGCGGATCCCAGGGCAAGCCAGCTGCGTATTCCAACCAAAACGGGCAACCGCTGGCAGGATCGAAGTGCCAGGCTACCATCGCGCGGGTTTGTTCATCCAGCTTGGCTTTTGCTTCTGTGATCTGCTGATCGGTTGGTTCGTTTTGTTCTTTGGTCATGACGGCGATCTTCTCTTGCTTGGGGTTGTTCAGAAACAGCCAAAGACACAGCGAAAGGCTGAACCACTAAGACACGAAGACACTAAGGAATCTCGTTTTCTCGTTCAGCGACCCCTCTGAGGCATCATAGTGCAAACCTTTGAATTCCGTCTTTGATTAGCGGTACGTTGAAGTTGATCAAGAAGCCCAAGCGCTTGTTGGCCAATCGCAGATACGACAACAGCTGGGCTTGGTGGACTGCTTGGATCGTTGCTACGGCCTTGAGTTCTACAATGATGCTGTTTTCTACCAGTAAGTCGATACGCAGGCCTTCTTCAAACTGAATCCCATCGTACACGATTGGCAAAGCCACTTGTCGCTGAACAGAAAGCTGACGCTTCTCGCATTCATAACCCAAGCAGCGCTCATAGACACTTTCCAAAAGTCCAGGCCCCAGTGCCTTGTGGACAGTGTAGGCGGCATCGACGACCACTTTAGAAATCGAGTTCATCTCATCCGAAATCGGCCTTTGGGCTCCCCCGATGTTCGTGACGGCTGCCTCCTGCACCGAAGAATGAGTATCTACCATAGCGGGTGCTTTTCTTAGTGTCTTGGTGCCTTCGTGGTTCAGCCTTTGCTTAGCCTTTACTTTGTAGGTGCGGCGATAGCGAACAGGGCCTTGCGGTTGGTGATGTACAAGGTGCCGTTGGCTACCACCGGCGTGGTGTAGACGGCGTTCATCATGTCGTAGGTGCCGATTTCTTCGAGCTTCTTGCCATGCTTCAGGACCACAACCTCTCCTTCTTCGTCGCCGAGCAGGACTTTGCCATCCACGACAAACGGTGAGCCCCAGATAGCGGCGAAGGTGTCGTACTTCCAATGCTGCTTGCCGGTCTTTACATCGAGGCAATAGAGGAAGCCGCTTAGGTCAGATGCGTAGCAGAGTCCGTCAGCAATGGCCACCGTAGACATTGACCGATGGTATGCCTCGTCGCCGAAGTGCCAGACGCTTCCGGTCTCGGTGATGTCGCCGCGCTTGGTTCCATCAATGCAGAAGAGGTGGCCTGGGCCTTCGCCGTGCTCGGGATCCTGCCCAACGCAGAGGAAGATTTTGTTGTCGTAGATGACCGGTGTAGCGATGATGTTGTTCTTGGTTCCACGGCCGCCGAGTACCCACTTTGTTCCCTTGGGGTTCAAGTCAAATTTCCAGAGCAGCTTGCCGGTCTTTGGCTCGAAAGAATAACACCAGCCGTCGCCGCCGGGCATGATCACCTGGGGAACATTGCCGATGATGCCGTAGGCCGGAGATGCCCATTGGCCGTGCAGAATGTTCTCGCCGGGCAAATCTGATTCCCAGGCAATTTCACCCGTCTTCTTATTCACCGCGATGAATGAGGCTGCATCGGGGACGGGAAGGTTCAGATGGCCCTCGTCAACCCCGGTTGACGTCAACACGAAGATCAGGTCTCCACCCGGGACCGGTGACGAGGTGGCTAGATTATGTGGAAAGGAGCCGAACTCCTCGATCATGTCGAGTACCCAGACATAATCGCCATCCTGTTTCTCTTTGTACTTTTCATCCTTGAAGGGGCCGTCATTTTCGCCATCGAGGAAGCCTTCGGTGTCGGCACAGACCAGCTCGCAGCGATTGCTGACGTACCACATGCGATTCCCCTCGACGACTGGCGAAGAGCAGATACCCTGCTCAGGCCAATCGTTGACCCTGCCGGTGGGCAGCTTGTCGTGCGTTGCTTGCCAGAGAAGTTTGCCCGTCTTTTCGTCCAGGCAAACGATGCAGCCCTTGTCCCCTTTGATGTTCGGGCGGAGCGTGCCACCGTTGTTGGTGCCGATGAATATCTTACCATCGACCACGACGGGGTTGCCGTAGGTTTGCGAACCCAAGGGCGCAATCCACTTGATGTTTTTCTTCGAGGGGACATCCCATTCGGATGGAATCCCTTTGGCATCGGAGACCATGTTGCGATCTGCGGATCCGCCCCACATAGGCCAATCGCCGACCTTCGGGCCTCGAGGATCGCCAGCCTCGGCGGCTGTGGTCCAGAAGCCCAGAATTGCCAAACCCAAGACAGTATCAATCCGTCGCCTATTGCTCATTGCGTGTCACCTGGAAATTGTCAAAGAAGGAAGCAGGCCCATCGTTCTTGGCCGTAGTGCCTGTTGAGTAACTGTAGATTCCCGCACTGCCCTCGAGGTTGGGCGTCGAGTCGTCGGCAGACAGGGTCCATTCTTCTGGTTCGGTTTCGCCCTTGGGCCAAACCTTCATCCGGCAGACGGCTTTGTCGCCGACGAGGTGAACGTCGAACTTGACGCTGTACCAAGAATCGGCATTCCAGGAGAAGGGCAAATCATGCCTAAACCGAGGAACGGGCGACCAGGATTCGATGCGTAGCTTGCCTTCTCGTCCTCGCTTGGGGTCGCCTCCGAGCATGATGCAGCGGTAGCGGGCATTGATCAGGCCCATTTCAGGAATGTAGCTGCGGCGTTTCTTGGCCTTGATTTCGCTCCTCATGTCGCATTGCACGGTGTAGCCCGTAGCCAGTGATGGGGTTGCATAGGCCCGCATGCGCATATTTGGCGGGTTGGGGAATTTCTTGTCGGCATTCTTCATCAGCACTTTGTTGCCGTCCAAGTCGACCACCTTCGCTTTGCGGCCTAGGCCCACCCATCCCGGGACCGGCTTGTTGGCGGCGTAAGATTCGAAGTCATCCTGAATGGGCAAACTCGGACTGATGCGGACCCGGGCGGCGCCCTTAAGTCCTTGCCACTCCATGGTGATCGCCCCAGCTGCGAATTGATTCTTGTCGCTGGCGGTGAAAGTTCCATCGCCGGAAATCGTCCCAGAGAAACCTGCCATCTTCCAGGTCGAGGCGCCACCGGCTTGTTTGAGGGCGTCGGGTAACTCTTGACCAACGCTGTTGAACGCGTGCCCGACGAACCGGACGGTTTCTCCGGGCGCCAGAGTTACTTCAGCCGGTTGCAACATGAGGGTCGATGGCTTGCTGTCAGTGAGCGCCATCTCAGGCGGTGATTTTGGCGCGTTAGCTGTTTTAGCGTCGGGCGAGCCTTTGCCGAGGCAGAAGATGTTGTAGCGGGTCATGAAGTAGAGTCGGCCATTCGCCACCGCTGGCGAGCCGAAAATCTCATCGACCAGACCGTCGGCCCGGGCAAACTCGTAACGGCTTAGCGAGGTGCACTTGTCGCCTTCGTCCTTGAGCATGTGGAACACGCCGGTCTGTTCTCCGACGTAAATCGTGCCGTCTTCCATCACCACCGGCGATCCCTTGCCTACACGGCCCAGGTCAAATTCCCAAATCGTCTTGCCCGTTTTGGCATCGAAGCAGTGCAGTGTGGCATTGTTGTTGACGCAGTAAAGCCGGCCGTGGATGACACTCGGGGAGGCGTAGCCAATGGTGTACCCATCGTGTCGCCAGACGGTGCCTGACTCGGTTATGTCGCCGGTCAAAGAGGCATCGATGCACACCACCGCACCCATGTCGGTCGTGGCTAGGTTTTCTTCGCTGTGGCAGATGTAGACGTACTTGCCCATCACTGCCGGAGAGCAGTTCAGGCCTCGTTTGGCCAAGCGGTAGCTCCACACTTTCTTTCCGGTCCGCGCTTCCATGGCATAGACGTGGCCATCGGCGTTGGGTGCAATCAGCAAGCGCCGACCATCAACAACCACGGCCACGGGGCAGGCGTAGGTGGTGTCCAGCGGTTTTTCACCAGGCGCCGCCCACCAGAGCACGACTCCAGTCTTCTTGTCGAACGCAACGTAGCGGTGTAGCGGCTTGGCCAGTGGTCCCCAGCTTGAGCTGAGGTAGCTAACAATCACGCGGTTTTCATCAACCATCGGAGTCATCAGCCTGCCGCCATATCCGCTGATGCGGCCATACTCCTCGCTCATGGAGTGCTTCCAGAGAATCTTCCCATCGCGGTCGAAGCAAAACATGTCTCCGCCAGTGCCGTGGCAGTAGATATTGCCAGTCTCCGGATCGCCGACCAAAGCTGTCCAGCCTACGCGGTTTTCAACGATGTCGGTGTGGAAGACGTTGAATCGGTACTCCCAGAGGGTCTTGCCGCTCTTGGCATCGAGGCAGATCACCCGTTCTCGGCTGCTCTCGCCTTGTCCGACCGGGCCGTTGAAGAACATGCGGCCGTCCATGATCACCGGCGTGGTTCGGCCACCGAACTCCTGGTGCCATAAGACGTTGGTGCCCTCCGGCGACCAATCAGCCACCGGCCCGTTTTCGCGAGAGATGCCGTTTTGCTCCGGTCCTCGCCAGTAGGGCCAATCACCCGCCGATGCTGTCATAGAGGCCAGCAGAAAAAATCCGACCACCCTTGCGGTGTGCTGCGTCATGCGATTTACCTTTCCACCATCATCAACTTCAGGATGCATCAAGCTATGCCTAATTCGATGTTTCAAACGGTTGCCGATCCAGCTCGATCATCTGTCGGACTGAATAACACGCTTTGCCTTCATTTCAAAACGGGGCAAGGTGCCCGGAGCTGCCAGCCGCACGACAGGTCTAAAGTGGAGTTGATCTCGGACGGCTATGGCCAGGCGCTCTGCTAAGCGATCGGGCTTGGCGTCGGGTTGCGGCTCCACCTCAATGTCCAGCTCGGTAAGGGATGCAGCTTTGTAAACGTGAAGGCGATACTCAGCCACCTCCTCGAAGCTGCGGATGATCCCCTCAATCGTGGAGGGAAAGACGTTGTTCCCCCTAATGATGAGCATGTCATCGACCCGCCCAAGGATACCACCATCCAGCCGAGCGAACCAGCGCTGCCCCGCCCGCCGATCATGCGTCAGTCGAACTTGATCGCCGGTTCGATATCGAATCAGCGGGCTGCCTAGCCGGCCTAGATTGGTCAGCACCAACTCGCCGGATTCGCCTTCGCCTACGGTTTCACCGGTAACGGGGTTCACCACCTCGGCAATGAATTCACTCTCGATGATGTACATGCCGGTGTGGTCTTCTGGACACTGAAAGCCCCAAGGGCCTATTTCTGTCATGCCGGCGTGATCGAAGACCGCGGCACCCCATGCGGATTCGATCAGCTTCCGCGTTTGTGGAATCGAGCCTCCCGGTTCACCAGCGACGATCAATTTTGCCACGCTTGAGGAGGCTAGATCGATGCCTTCCGCGGTGGCGACCTCAGCCATTCGAAGTGCGTAGGTAGGCGTACAGCCGATTGCCGTAACCCCGTTCTCTAGAAAGTAACGCAGCCTGGCTGAAGTGGTCATACCGCCCGCAGAGAGGCAGAAATTGCCCAGGGATGTTGCCGCTTCAAAAGCAGCCCAGAACCCGATGAAAGGACCGAATGAAAAGGGAAAGGCGAAGCGATCAGATTGGGTAATGACAGCTGCCCGGTAGATGATTCACCAGCACTTGATAAACCAAGCCCAGCTTTCGGAAGTGTCCTGCCAGCGAACGGGTCCCCCTGAACTCCCGGAACTCTGGTGCATCCGCACGTACTCTATTGCCGGCTGCGTGAGGTTACTCCCGTAGGGGGGGTGATCGGCTTGGTCTTTCTGTATTTCCTCCCGGGTGGTAAATGGCAGATCGGCCACAGACGCACAGAGCGGATCAAAGTCGATTTCCCTGAGTTTGGCTTGGTAGAAAGGATTGTGTGCCCGTACCTCCGTCAAGAGCTGCGCAAGCTTTCGGCGCTGGAGCTGTGCCAACGCATCTCTGCCCAGCAATTCCTCATCCGGGGCGAAATAAACCATGGAAGATTGCCAAACTCCCGCCTTGCGGCTCCAAACTCCCTGTGCGACAAGATCAAGGGGCCCATGTTAGTCGGTTGAGGCGTGCCATTCCAGGGTGTCCGCTTGATTTACGCGCGTCGACGGCTGTGCCTGCTGTAAAAAATTGTCTCTGTAGATCGCCCAGGTTGCCAAGGAACTCACGGAATCTGGGAATAGGCTGGGCTGTTGTATGTTCTTGTTGAATTGAGGTAGTTGCCCAAAGCCGCCTTGCCCGCGCGGGCGAAGCGGTGGTATCATCTTGCTTTCGATTCGGGAATCGTCGGGCATTCAACCTGGCGACGTAGATACATTTGAGAACCGTATGCGATGCACGGGTTCGGGTTGCGGCCAGCCCTTACCTGAATCCTCGCCCAAAAGGAGCAAGCATTATGCTTACAAGCGCAGCAGCGATCATTCGTCGTTTTCCAAGTTCACGTCAAGCTACCATCGCATCAACCCTGGCGGTTGTGTTGATGTCGACCGCTCAGTCGTGGGCTGCCCCGAGACTTATTGATGCACAAAATGATCCGGAGATTTCGAGCAGCTTCACGCTGGACATTCCTGCTTTCGCGTTTCAGCGGGCAGCCATGATCACCCAAACAGAGATCCGCTTCCGCATCGATCCGCAGACGACGGAGGCTGGTTTTGTCAGCTACTACCAAGATGTCGATGAACTGTTCATGCCCAATCCTGTCCAGGGCGAAGCCGACATCAGCACCGGTCCATTGGTGATTCAGATCATTCCTGGTTTCTCGAGTGGTAGCTACGATGAAGAGACGGGCGTCTTTAGCACCGTTGATACGTTCTCTGTCTCCTTTGACAGCGAGCTCGGCGACGCATTCGCTTCGATTTATGGCATCGAGTCGCCTCAGATTCTTCCCGACGTCGTGTCCAGCGGAATTGTCGTCTTTGACACTCGGCGGACAGGAACGCTCAACTTGGCTTGGATCGGCAGTGACTTGCTAGCAACGTCTTTCGGCGATTTCCCTTTCAGCTATACCTGCAACGTCAACACCAAGTTTGTCCCAGTCTTGGTTACCAATGTGGAATTCGCGGCACTGGACGGGGCGATCCATGCCACTGAAACCGATCCGACTACCAAGGGCGAGCTCCTGGGGTCTCTCAACGATGTGATCGAAGCCATGGCGTCTGCCGGCGACGGGTCGCTCATCGCAGTGCTCGACTCGTTCATCGATTTTGTTGAGCAGCAGCGCGGTGACACCATCTACGACGTAGATGCCGACGCCTTGGTCGAAGCGGCTGAGTCAATGATCGACGCCGCCCAGCCCAATACCAGCTCTAAGGAACTGATTTTCTCGGGTAGGCGCTAGCAGCCGCTCATAGCACAGACCTGGTTGATGCCCCATGCAATGGCATCGACGTTTAATCAAGCAGCACCAAGCCCAGGAGCGAGAGCTCCTGGGCTTCTTTATAAGCTGGCCTGCTCCTCCAAAGCCTCATAGGGTATCCTTCTTGAACACAGGGAGTTGCGAACCAAGAAGGGCGCAGAGATGAAGGTTGTTTCATTGGCTGCCGGGGCTGGGGGCATGTTTTGCGGCAGCTGCCTGCGCGACAATCGACTCGCGGCTACGCTAGTTGCTCAGGGCCGGGATCTGACTCTGATTCCACTCTACACGCCCCTGCGCTCAGACGAATCAGTTGCCAGCTCCGGGGCAGTCTATTACGGAGGCATCAACGTCTACCTCCACCAGCAGTCCGCCATCCTTCGACACCTGCCTTCGGTTGTAGAACGCTGGTTGGATTCCCCCAGATTGCTTCGCCGCATCGACCGCTTGGCTGGCAAAACCCGCATCCAAGACCTGGGCGCCCTGACCGTATCAATCCTCCGCGGCGAGCAAGGCCATCAGCGCAGAGACCTGGAGAACCTCATCTCCGCCCTAAAAGATGCCAAGCCCGACGTGGTCAATCTGCCCAATCTGATGTTCACCGGTATCGCAGCTCAACTTCAAGATCAACTCGATGCTGCCATCGTTTGCACGCTTAGTGGGGAAGACATTTTTGTCGATCAACTGCCCCAGCCGTACAAGGGCCAAGCCATGGCACTGATTAAGTTGGCTGCCGCACACATTGACGGTTTCATATCACTGACGCGATACTACGCCAAGCATGCGTCGGATCATTTCGGATTGCCGGCAGGTCGAATTCACTATGTGCCGATGGGCTTAGCCAAGGAAGATCTTGCTGGTGTGGCTAACCCGCCCGACCAGCCGTTTACGATCGGCTACCTCGGTCGGATCTGTCCTGAGAAGGGCTTGGCCAATCTCTGCGATGCCCTGGGGCGGCTGGTCGAGCGAGGCTACGATTGCCGCCTTCAAACGGCCGGTTATTTGGGCGAAATCGACCGACCCTACTTCAATAGCGTCTGCGACTCGATCCGCGAGAAGGGCTTGCAGGACCGCTTCGACTACCGGGGCGAGGTGGACAAAGCCGGCAAGCACCGCTTCCTCAGTGGCTTGCACGCGTTCTCGTTGCCCACCGACTACCACGAGGCCAAGGGCTTCCCGGTTCTCGAGGCGATGGCTGCGGGCGTGCCGGTGGTTCAGCCCAGCCACGGTTCATTTCCTGAACTTATCGAAGCAACACAAGGGGGAGTGCTTTACGACCCTGCTGATCCAGAGGCCCTCAGCAATGGGCTGGCGAGTCTGATGGATAACGCCGAACTACGCAGCCAACTAGGTGCGCAGGGCAGAGCTGCTGTGGCTGATTCGTTCACTGCTGAGTTGATGGCTGAGGCATGTTGGGCCTGCTACGAACGCATCCTCAAGTGCCGACCTTCAAACGCCTGACGCCTATCCGCTTAGCCGGCGCACTGGTGCTGTCTTGCGCTTGGGGGTAAGCTGGTCGGCGCGCGGTCTAGGAATGTGATTACAAACATGGACGTTGATTCCTTCCTGGACAGCCTGCGCAATTCCCGACACTATCATGACCAGATCGTCCGAGTGGAGCAGATACCGGCTAGGCCCGCCCGTTTCGCCACGCCTGCGATCAAGCTACAGCCCGCTCTGCAAAGCGCGCTGCAGAATCTGGGCATCAAGGAACTTTACACCCACCAGGCTGAGGCGGTCGATGCGGTCGCCAGCCGAGAAGATACGGTCATCGTGACCTCGACTGCCTCGGGCAAGACCCTTTGCTACAATCTGCCGGTGATCAACACCTTGCTGGCTGATCCCACTGCGACGGCGCTCTACATTTTTCCCACCAAGGCGCTGGCTCAGGACCAAGCGGGGGCGCTGCAGCAGTTGTTTGCTGCCGATTCGCGATTGGCTCATATCAAGGTATCGACCTACGACGGCGACACGCCGCGGAGCCGGCGAAAAGTCGCCCGGACGGGCGCATCCATCATCCTGACCAACCCCGATATGCTGCACAGCACCATCTTGCCCCAGCATGGTCGATGGTCGCGCGAAGGCTTCTTGCGGAACTTGCGGTATGTGGTCATCGACGAGCTGCACACCTACCGTGGCATTTTCGGCTCGCATGTGGGCAGCGTCCTTCGCCGACTTCGCCGGGTTTGTCAGCCCGACTGCGAGCCGACATTCATTTGTTGTAGCGCCACCATCGCCAACCCTGCCGAATTGGCGGCTACCCTCATCGGCAAGGAGGTGCGGGTGATCGACGACGACGGCTCGCCCCGAGGTCGAAAACACTTCGTGCTGTGGAATCCGCCATTTGTAGGGCGGGACAATCTCGAGCGACGATCAGCCAACGTCGAAGCTCAGTACCTCATGCACGACTTGATGAAGCTGAAGGTGCCGACCATCACCTTCGCCAAGACCCGCGTAGCTGCCGAGCTCATCTACAAGTATCTCTACGAATCGCTCGAACGCCGGCATCCGGAATTGGCCCGCAGAATCAAACCCTACCGAGGGGGGTATCTGCCGAACGAACGGCGGGCCATCGAACAGCAGCTGTTCAGCGGCGAGTTGCTCGGTGTCTGCAGCACCAATGCGCTGGAGTTGGGCATCGACGTTGGATCGCTCGATGCCGCCATTGTGGTCGGTTATCCAGGCACGGTGTGCAGCACTTGGCAACAGGTGGGCAGGGCGGGCCGGCGGAGTGAAGATTCTCTCTGTGTGCTCATCGCCTACAACGAAGCGATCGATCAATACCTGATGCGCAATCCGAGCTACTTCTTCGGCCAGTCTCCCGAACACGCTTCGCTGGACCCCTTCAACCAGCAGATCTTTGCAGGCCAACTTCGATGTGCGGCGGCGGAACTTCCTGTTGGCCCGGATGACGAAGCCTACTTCGGGCCAGGCGTGACCCGGCGATGTCAAGAATTGATGCAGACGCAATCGGGAGACGAATCGTGGTACCGCTTTGAATCTGGGGACACCTACCGCTTTGGGCTGACCAGCGGCGCCCTGCCTCACCATCAGCTCGATCTGCGCATGATTGGCCACGAAACCTACAGCATCGTTGATACATCAGAAGGAACCGAACCGCAAACGATTGGCCAAGTCGATTCGATTTCCGCCCTTGAGCTTGTGTACCCCCACGCAATCTATCTGCATGAGGGTCAGAACTACTTTGTCCGGCATCTCGATCTCGACGCCAACATCGCCCGGGTCGAAAAAACCGATCTTGATTACTACACGCAGGTCGTGCTCTCATCGAACGCGCGGGTCATCGAAACGCTGAAATCCGAGCCCTACAACGGGGGGATGAAGCATTTCGGAGGGTTGGACATCGCCTGGCAGTCGGTCGGTTTCAAGAAAATCAAATACCACACCCTGGAGAACATTGGTCAAGAATCGCTCGATCTTCCAGCCCTGAACTTCGTGACGACGGGGCTATGGGTGGTACCGCCCGAGTCGGCCATGAATCAGGTGGCTGCCGCAGGCGAGCAGCCAGTCGAAGGATTGGTGGGTATTCGCAATTTGCTCTTGGTCACCTTGCCCATGCTGGCGATGTGCGATCCGCGCGATGTGTCGGGGCTTCTTGATTCTTCCAACTTGGGTTGTCGGGCGATGTTTGTCTATGACCGCTATCAGGGCGGACTAGGTTATGCCAAGAAGGGTTTTCAATTCTTCGGCGAACTGCTCGGCGTCTGTCTCGAGATGGTAGAGCAATGCCCGTGCGCTTCTGGCTGCCCGTCTTGCGTTGGGTTGCCGAATCTTCGACCTCCGTTGCAGCACGATCCCGACTTGACGGGCGGCTATGCCATTCCCAGCAAGGCAGCTACTACCTTGCTGCTTCAGGAGTGGACGCGTCCTACTTGAGATTGAAACGGGCGACGACCGGATTGTGGTCCGAACCGCTGCTGGTTACCGAGCCCTGAACGATTTTGTAAGAGCCGTCGATATACGCCTTGGCCATCGCGGGTGAACCTAGAATGAAGTCGATCATCGTGCGGTATGGTTCCTTATTGTAGGAAACGCGCTCCGCCTCGGGCAGACTGCCGAAGAAAGTCGTCATCTTGGTCTCGCCACTGCCTAGAATTGCCTTGAGCGGTTCGCTATCGATTGTGTCGTTGTAGTCGCCGCAGAGCACAAATCGTGCCTTAGGATCGTGGGCGAGAATGTCTTCGAAGATCTTGTGGACTTCGCGCGCTTCGCCCAACCGGATGGCCAGTGATCTTGCCGAATCTCCCCCCTTGCTCTTCAAGTGGATGACAAAGACGTCGAAGGGCAGGCCGCCCTCTGGTTCAATCCTGGCCCGGAGTAGATCGCGGCGGAAGGACATGGGCTTGCCGTTGCCATCGGGAAACTTGAGGTGGCGATAGGAGGTCACAGGCCCCACTGGTAAGCGGGACAGAATGGCTACGTCGATACCTCGGTAATCGTTGCCCTCCAGCAGGACGGTGTGTGCATAACCCATATCGGGCAGCATGGCTTTGACAAATCGTTCGAGGTAGCCGCGGTTCTCGACTTCCTGCAATGCAATGACGTCAGCATCGATACGCCGGATGGTGTCAGCAAGTCGCTCAAGCTGCTCGCGAGGCTTGGCTGGTGTCGTCTCATCGCCGTGGTAAGGATTGTCCACGTCGTCGAACAGATTCAGCGCGTTGTAGCTAGCAATGGTGAAGGTGCCGTCCGATGTGCGCTTCTTGACCGGCGCATTTGGAGTGGCTGCGGGCGTAGCCGGGGCGTCTGCCAGCGTCTTGCCGATGACGATCTTGGCTGGTTTGCAGACGATGATCTCGGGCTTCCCCTTGTACTCAACCACTCGGCCGGTAACAGCGATCTCCTTGCCGTCGAACAAGGAGGCGGGCGATTCCGAAAAATTGTCGAAGCAGTCGCTGGGGATAGCCACGGTGAAGGTGGTGCGGTAATCAGCATCGAAGTTGAGGAAGCACCAGCGCTGAAGCGTCTTGGTCTGGGTGACCTTCCCATAGACGGTGCAGTCTTGGTTGTAGTATTTTGCGGCATCCTCCCAGCTAATCTGTGCTGCGGCATCTGCGGCTGGCAAAGGGGGGGTGTCAGCCCATGCCCAAGAGGTAGTTATTCCGAGCAGGCAGCAAACAGCAAGTCGCAAACGCACATTCATCTCGATTCTCCGTGGAAGGTCAACATTTTCGGACCCATGATAGTCATGAGCCAGCCTGTTGTCACCTCCTGCGGCTGATACTAAAGCCCTCTGCAGGCTGTGCCGAAATCTCAGGTACGTGTTCTGATTCCTGTTGGGGGCAAGGGTTCTTCTCCGCGGCGGGGCCTGACGAATATGGGAAGGGCTGCTATGGCACAGAAACCTACCGAATACCAAAACCTGATTCGCCAATGCAGAACCCGAAAACGGGCTCCGATGTCGCCTGAGCAGCAGCTGGATGCTCTGCTGGTGACCAAGCAGCGGCTGGAGAAGGAAAGAAGCGTCAAGGCGGGCCGGGCTGATTCTGCTGCGGCGGCCTTAAGCGATTTGCGTGGGCAGTTTCGCGATGAACTAGCGCCCGTTTTTTCAGACTTGCAGAGCAAGTATGAATCCGCCGGAGTTGATATGGCTATGGATGCCGAGCCGTTCTTAAGCGGGGGGACAGAGTTGCTCATCGAAGTTGCTTATGGAGATTACGGCCTGCGGATGGCGGGGACAGCTACGCGTGACGGCATCGCCTTTCGCGAATCTCAATTTGCAAACGACGTGTCGGGAGTAGCCACCACGGGTCCAATGTTGCGTGCGCGAACGTTGACCGGAGTGGTATTCCGCGAATTCCTCTGCGAACGCATTTCCCAACTCGTGCGGTCAGCCATGCGCCGTCAGCAAGCTAACCAAGCCTGAGAAACCTCAAGATTGGATCCAACGTTCCGTGATTGATCGCCGGGCCTAGTGCTCTTTTTGGTTGTCGGCCTAGAGAGCGCTTGCACGGACACTCACCTCGGGCTATCAATTCAGCGGATGTGGAGCCGCGAATCGCGCCGCCTTTCTAGCTTTGTGGAAGAGGAAGACATGATGAAGAGTGAAGGTCGTTCTGCTGCGGATTGGCTGCGCCGATCCCTCAAACGTAGGCTGTTCATGGGGCTGTTGCCTGGTGGGGGTGCAGGGGCATTGCTAACTGGATGCGGTGCCGCTGCGGGTGTAGGCGCCGCCGTCGTCATCGCTCTGTTGACTGGGTTCTTTTTGACCAGAATTCAAGCGTCGATCGCCGCCACGGCCCGGTCGTACGCATACACCGAATTTGGCGATGTGCAACTCGGCTTCATTCAGCCCAACGCCAATTCCAACGTGCTGTTAACCTCGCTATCTGGGCGACTGCCGGGATTTCATCTGATCATCATCGACGGCGATTTGGATAAGGCTGCTGTGGCTGCACAGACCATTGATGGCGAGCCTGAGATTTTTGAGACCGAGGCAGAGATTGATTTCTCAACCGCCCCCCCGATGCTAAGAGGGACGGTGCAGCAGGTATCCGGCGGGGATGCCCAGTCGTCGATAGCAGAACTCTATCCAGAGATCATCTCCATCACCCAGGATGTTGGCCCGGCTGATTCGAGCGGTAATCGGTTGGTCACTATTCGGATCGTTGCAGAGGGCGAAGGCGGCGAAGAGCTGGAGTACATCCTCGAAATGAGGATCAAGGTGACCGTAGAGGGCAGCAAACTGACTGGTACGGTCCAGGTTCAGCGAAACATCTCGCTGCCCGGCGATGAAACCATCATGGTCGAAGCTGACGGCAGTGTAGAGGGCGACAAAGAGAACAGTGGACCATCGGATGGCTCGGATGATGACGACAATGCCAACGAAAACACAGGTGGCGATGAGTCGGACAACGACAATGCGGGTGATGACGGCAACGAGAACTCCAACACCAGTGACGATATCGACAACGAGAATCTCAACGAAAACGAAAACGAGAATGACAACGGAGGCGAGAACGATAACTCAAATGACAACAGCGAAGACGAGGCGGAGCCATCTATCGATGAAGTCTGCCCAGGATTGAGCGGCCCGGCTGTGTTTGTTGTGAATCAGATTCTTGAAGGATTGGGTTTTGAAGGTTTCGATCTTGACCAAGACGGCTTCGTGACGGGCGAGGAAGTTGAGGAAGTGGTCAATGCCTCCATAGCACCGTTGGCCATCACCCAGGAGAGCGCCCAGTGCATCGCTACGGTGTCGAATCTCACCAACTGACCCGCTGTTCAGTAGGCCGATGATCAAGAGGCGTGCTGAATTGAGCGGCTATTCGTAGCGCAGTGAATCCACCGGATTGAGCCGACTGGCCCGCCACGCGGGGTAGAGGCCGCTGACTATGCCGGTGACTATGGCGACTAGTACCGCTATGACAACAATGTCGGGTGCCAGGATCGGTTTGAGCGGGGCGAGCCTGGCTTCGACTACCCGGTTCAGCATCCAGCCCAACAGAATCCCCAGAGGTGCCCCGACTACGCAAATCATGCTGCTCTCGGCCAGGAATTGGGTCAGGATGTCCGTCCGAAAGGCTCCCATAGCCATCCGTACGCCGATCTCTCGCGTTCGCTCGGTCACCGATACCAGCATGATATTCATGATGCCGAATCCGCCTACAATCAGCGAGATGCCGCTGATGGCAAAGAACACCGACTGCCAGATCTTGGTCATCTTGCTGAAACGCTCGAACATTTCCTTCTGCGTGGTCACCGTGAAATCGTCGTCCTCGCCCAGTTGCAGGCGGTGTTTCTGCCTGAGCACCCGGGCGATGGCAGAGCGGGCTTGATCCTGATTCGCCTCGGAGCTGCCCCGCACGCTGATCTGGGTCAGTGACCGCGGGTTGTACATGATTCGGGCACGCGAGAGCGGGATATAGATTTGCTTGTCGAAGTCGGCAAATCCAACCACACCCTTTTCTTTCATGACTCCGACCACGGTGAAGGTATGTTTGCCGATGCGGATTTCCTCATTGATGGGATCCCGCTTGCTGAACAGATTGGTGGCCAATTCAAACCCGAGCACGGCAATGCGTCGGGCGCTGATATCATCCGACCGGATCAGGATGCGTCCCTTTTCCGCCTTGTAGCTAAAGACGTCAAAGAAATCCTGGCGCGTTCCCACTACCGTGGCGACCTCGTTCTTGGCACCGAATTTGACTTGGGCAAAACTCTGGATTTCCGGAGCTACCGATTCAATCCGTTCGTCATCCAGCAAGTCGTCTACGTCAGATGCGCCGAGGGGTTTGACGCCCGAGAAACTGACGCCCCCGCGCCGGGTCGCTCCGGGCCTTACCCACATGACGTTTGATCCGATCTTCTGCATGTCGGAGAGCAAGTCGCGGGTCGCGCCTTCGACAACGCCGACGGCAGCGATCACCGTACCCACGCCCATCACGATGCCCAAGATAGCCAGGATCGAACGAACGAAGTTTGCCCGCAGGCTTCGCACCGCAGCCAGGATGACACGCAGAAGAAACATGAACGTCCTCCGTTAGCCGCGCTGCGGCAACATGCCCTTAGCATTAAGGATCGATGCGAAAATCAATATGGCGATCAGCAGAAGAAAAGCGACCAATTGGCTTACACCAATCCATTGAGCAGCCAATGCCCGCCCCCGCCCGCCGAATTTCTCCGGAGCTAACTTGGCCCAGCGGGCTCCGCGCCTTCCTTTTACGAAGGCAAGCACGGGGGCGACGAACATCATGATCGGCAGCCCGATCCGAAGCGGCCACGCGATCATGGCCGCAAAGCTCGGGTTCGATTGGTTGATCATTTTCAAGAGACCGGCAGAGGCCAGGAGGGCGATAAAAGCCGCAGGGCCTATCATGGACCAGATGAACGCTTTCTTTGCGTCAGGATGCACAACAGCAGCACTTCCGTCGCCAGTTGACTCGGCCAAAGTCGCGGTGGGTGGGGCCTTCTGAACTTCCGCCCCAGCAGCCACTTCCGGCGGCGCGGCGCTGTTGGCGGCCAAGTGTTCGCGGTTCACTTTGGCCTGTCCATCGCCAATAGGCGGGCGACGTTGCTCGCTCCGTCGGTCCTCGACGATCTTACCGTCCCGCATCTGGATGATGCGCTGGGCCTGCTCGGCGATTTCTGGCTCGTGGGTGACCACGATGATGGTTGCACCGGCTGCGTGCAGCTGGTGAAAAATCTGCATGATCTGTTGGCCTGTCTGGGTGTCCAGGTTTCCAGTCGGTTCATCGGCCAGGATAAGTGACGGGTTGTTTACGATGGATCGGGCGATGGCTACCCGCTGACGTTCGCCACCAGAAAGCTCGTTGGGTGCATGTGTTGCCCGATCGTGCAAGCCCACCTTCTTTAGCGCTGCCATTGCTTTGGGCTTGGTTATCGCTTCGCGGGCGTAGAACAACGGGACGGCGACGTTCTCCCAAGCGCTCATGCGGCTAATCAGGTTGAATGTCTGAAACACGAAGCCAATATGCCGATTGCGGATGCGGGCCAGCTGACGGTCCGACATGCCGCTGACCTCCTTGTCCAAGAGGTTGTAGCTGCCTGCGCTCGGACGGTCCAGGCAGCCCAGCAGGTGCATTATCGTGCTCTTGCCGCTGCCCGACGAGCCTACAATGGCCACGAATTCCCCCGCACCGATGTGCAAGCTGACCCCGTCCAGGGCCCGCACTTCGCTGCTGCCCATGGGGTACACTTTGACGAGGTTATCGACTTGGATCACTGAATCGATGTACTTTCGTTGTTTTCTAAAGGGTTCACTGCGACCAGCTAGACATCAGTCGTCATCGCGCCCAATCCGCGTGGGAAGCTCCACATAAAACTGCTCGGGTTCAGACAGGCCCTCGCGAATAACCACATGCTCCCCATCAGTCAAGCCAACCCTGACCTCCCGGTCGATCGGCTTGCCCATGGGATTCTTCGGATTCGGCATTTTTACCACATACTGCTCGCGGCCCATCTTGTGGACGGCTTCGTAAGGGGCGAGAAGCCCTTCCTCAAACGTAGGGGCGAATTCTACGTTCCCCTGCATGCCCAAACGGACACTCTCCAGATGGTCGTCCGACTCCAGGCGAATTCGCACATCATATGTAATAATCTGGGAAACGCTGATCGGTTTTTCGGCGATCTCCACGATCTGCCCAAAGAAGAACTCCCGAGGGAGCGCATCGAACTCGACCTTCACCTCGTCGCCAAAGCGGAGTCCACCAGCTTCGCGCCAATCTACTGACGGCGAGGGTGTGTCAACTTGCCGCTCTTGCCGCCCGCTTTGGAACATGGTCACGATCTTGTCGATGTCGGTTTCATCGACCCGGGCGATCGCCTCTCGCTCGGTGAGGTCAGCCAGCTCGATCAGCGTCGTACTGCCCACGGTGGTCTGGGCGCCGACCGCAATTTCCCCTTCGGATATCAAGACGCGAACGACGCGGCAGGCATTCTTGTAGCTGTTGGTGACTTTGGTCTTATTGAGCCTTCGTTGGACATCGTCCTTGCGGTAATTCGCCTGGTCCAGACGTGCTTGGGCTTCACTGATTTGCTTCAAGGTCCGGGCGACGCTTCTTGGCCCGGCGGTCTTTGCCCGCTTCACTTCAAGCTCGGCGGTTCGCGAGTCGGATTTTCCGCGATGGTATTCTCGTTGGACCAACTGGTACTCTTTGGCGCTGGCCAACTCTTCCTCGCTCTCGTAGAGTTCCTTGGTCCGCTGCCGTTCAAACTCCCAATAGTTGAAAATCGACTGCGCCGTTTCGAGGGTCAATTCAGCGCGCTCGATGTTATACGGCTCGTCCTCGACGGCTTGGTCGTAGTTGAGCTTGGCCTGATCCAGTTGGGCTTGGGCCTGTTCAACCGCCGCGACAGCCTGCTGTAAGTTCCGGTTCTCTTCGTCTTCGTCGATCTCCAGCAACAGGTCGCCCGGCTGAACCACATCGCCTTCGTCTACATAGATTTTCGTGATGGGTCCGCTCGCTTCGGCCTTGATCTTGACCAGTTGTCGTTCGCGGGCGTCGCAACTGGCTGTCACTGGAACCTCTATCCGCCCTGAGGTCACGCTCACCAGTTTGCCGTCGCTCTCGAAGACGCTCCCTGCACTCTTTGCCCAAAACCAAAGGCCGGCAATGCAGCCCGCGACAATGATCAGCACGATCAGTTTCTTCATGATCCGATTCACCCATCTTGTTCGGGGGTGGGGCAGGCTGCGTCACCGCACCGTGGCGCTCAGCCTGCGACCTTTGGGAGTCTCCACACCCAGGCATTACTGTTGGTGACGACTCCACCGGGAAGATGTAAACCAAGTTGCCCGCTCAGGCGATCCTGCGGGCATCGATTACACGAGTTCCTACATAGCGGCGGTTGAATTCATATCGCAGGTCATGTCGAATGTGTCCGCGACCGGTTTGTAGGTTAGCTTGCCGCGTTCGACATTGATGCCAGCCGCCAAGCCTGGATCATCCTGGCATGCCTTCCTGTATCCCTTCTCTGCCAAGGCCAACAAGTAGGGGAAGGTTGCGTTGGTTAGCCCGAAAGTTGAAGTTCGACCCACCGCCCCGGGCATATTAGCCACACCATAATGCACGACACCTTCCACGATATAGGTAGGGTCAGCGTGGGTGGTGGGGCGAATGGTCTCCACGCAACCGCCCTGATCGACCCCGACATCAACAATGACGGATCCCGGTTTCATCAGGGCTAGATATTCCTTGGGCAACAGAACCGGGCAGCGAGCACCAGGAATCAGAACCGCGCCGACGACCAGGTCGGCCCGGCGGAGTTGCTCTCGAATGTTGACCGGGTTGCTGATCAGTGTGTTGACATTGGCCGGCATTACGTCATCAAGGTAGCGTAGTCGGTCCAAATTGATGTCCAGTATTGACACTTGAGCGCCAAGGCCAGCCGCAATTTTGGCGGCGTTACTGCCCACGATACCGCCGCCCAAGATCAAGACGCTCGCAGGTTCTACGCCCGGGATTCCACCCAAGAGGATCCCGCGTCCCATGCTCGGCCTTTCCAGGTACTTAGCGCCCTCCTGGATGCTCATGCGGCCCGCGACTTCGCTCATCGGGGTGAGCAGAGGCAGACGCCCATCACGGTCGGTAATGGTTTCATAGGCAATGCCCACGCACTTGGTAGCCAGTACACCTTCGGTGAGTTTGCGCTCGGCTGCCAAGTGCAGATAGGTGAACATGACTTGGCCTTCACGCATCAAAGGCCATTCGTCTGGCTGGGGTTCTTTGACCTTGACGATCAGGTCTGCTTTGGCGAAGACCTCTTCGCGGGTTTCAACGATGGTTGCACCCGCTTGGCGGTAGTCCGGATTGTGCAAGCCCGAACCGCCGCCAGCTTCGCTCTCCATCAACACCTGATGCCCGCGCCGAACCAGTTCTTCGACGCCCGCGGGCACCACGCTGACCCGATACTCATGTGTCTTGATTTCCTTGGGCACGCCTATAATCATCGGTGGTCGTTCCAAGTGCTTGAAGCAGAGCGTCTTGTCGAATTCCTCTGGGCGCAGTGCCCGTGATTGACGCCGCCCATGCCAGCACAGCCGCGAACTATAGCCGTGCCTCAGGGGGGATGCAATCCGAACGCCCAGCGCCAAGCGAGCTGCTCGTCTGCCGTTAGCCAACCCACCGGACAAGCGATTGCCCTGGTACTGGGCGGCACGGCGCCCTTGGGCAAATTGGCTTGCCTGGACCCCTGGTATTGCCCATCTTTTTGTGGGAAACTCAGGGGTCTGCGCAGGCCGCCGAGGCGTCAACCCACATGAACCGGAGCAAGCAACATGAATCGGCTTGGTTGTGTAATCCTAATATCCGCCCTGGCGACTTCGACCGGAGCCGTCCACGCCCAATGGTTCAACCTGCAGGATGCACCGGAAATCAGCGGCACCGTCTGTGCGGTGGTCAATGCAGAGAACGTTCGCTTCGTGATCAGCGATGCAGGGAGCAACCTCATCTTGGTCAACGGCAACGATCGCTTGCTGACCAACACGGTGGTGACTGAAACCAGCACGGTCTTGATCGACGGCGAAGAAACTGGCTTCATCGAATTTGCAACCGACCAGACGGGTCGCCGCCGTGTCTTCTGGGTCACCGGGATCGGCACCTTGTATCGGTTGGATGCAGAAGGTAATCCGATCGCCACTGAGACGTTCACCGATGAAGCGGTTGGCGACTGCGATCCTTGTGAATCCTTATGGGATATCGGCGACGATTGCGTCCCCGATCCAGTGGACGAGGCCGTGTCCGACACAGGCCAAGCACTCACCTCAGCCCTGTGCGGAACTGGGGCAGCCAGTGGGTTGAGTTTGGCGGCTGTGGCAAGTTTTGCCCTTCGGCGTCGTCGGCTTCGCGTACTTGGCAGATGATGTCCCAGGCTTGCTGGACTTGGGGCTAAGGTCCGAGGGCCTCGGGTCCCTCGCCGAGTTGCCCTGGCATTTCAAGATAGGGAGTGAAGTATCATGGCCGGTGGTACACAGATTCCCGTTCAGGTTGGCTACAACAATTCGAGCGTGATCATCAAGCCAGATGGCGACTGCACGGTTGCCATCTGCCCGACGATTCGCCATTTCCTGCAGCAGATTTCTGCGGCTGGGACAGTAGAGGTGTGTTTTGACCTCTCCCAAGTCCCCTCGATGGATAGCACCTTCATCGGGTTGATGCTGGCCATGGCCGAGGGGCGCCGCGATTCATCACTGCCCCGGGTAGCATTGGCTGCCCCTTCAGCAGGGGCACTGATGAATCTTGAACGCATGTTCGTCAAGCAAATGTTTCGACTGATTGACCAGCCAACCGGAGATGCCATCGAGTGGAAAGAGCTTCCCGCCGACCAGTCAGATGGCGCAGAAGTGGCCGACCTAGTCATCGAAGCCCACGAGAACCTGATTCAGGCCGATGAACGCAATCGTGCCACTTTTGGTGGCGTGGTCGAAGCTTTCAAGGCCGAGCGCGATCAGAAGAACCAGGGGAACACCACAGACTAACGCCCTTAGTGTGAACGCCAGTGGGTGCCCCACCCTTGAGCGCAGCGGAAGGGTGGGGGACGAGCATGACCAACCTGCCAACCGGTATGATCAGAGTTGACACAGAGTCTGCTCAAATCGCGGTGAGTGTTCGCGGCAAAGGTTGTCCCGTGTTGTTCGTCCACGGCGGGCCTGGTGCGTACGACTATCTGAGCGACTCGGTTCTGGGGACGTGGTTGGCTGAGTCGCATGCGGTGGTCGGCTACGATCAGCGAGGCTGCCGCCGTTCGACCAGTCATGGCCCGTTTACCATCGATGCCAATGTGGCTGACATGGAAGCGATTCGGAAGCACATCGGCGCTGAGCAGTTGACTGTAGTAGGCCATTCCTTTGGCGGGCTGCTAGCCTTGTGCTATGCCGCGGAGCATTCGGGACGTATCCGGTCTTTGGTGCTGATCGGATCGGTCGGCCCCAAGGCTGGGTGGGCAGCTGACTTTCACAGCACACTTCGACAGCGCTACACGTCCGAACAAATCAAGGCGCTCAGTGAAATCCAGGTTCAAATTGCCCGACAACGCGATGAAGACCAACGGGGTGAGCTGTACAGGCAGCGGTTCAATCTTGCCTTGCCAAGCTATCTGGGCCAACGGCATAGCGGCGTGCAGGTTGAGATGGAGTTCTTCAGTCGGCAAGTGAATGTCATGACCACTGCGGACGCTCAGCGCAGCCGCTACGAAGATGGAACCTGGTTGACCCGTTTGGCGGCAGTGCCTGCACCTGTCACTGTGCTGCATGGTCGCCAGGATCCGATGCCGTGGCATGTCGTGGAAGAGTTGCAGTCTCTCTTGCCGCAGGTCCACGCGGTTGGGTTCGAAGATTGTGGGCATTTCCCTTGGCTGGAGAACCCCAAAATATTCGCCCCGGAATTTGTCGAAGCTGTGGGGTAACAGTCCGGATGTGCTGACTGCCCCTAAATGACTCGCCGCGGGCCTAGTAGGCTTTGCATCAGAAGAAGCATGAGCATGGTGCCGGCAAACGCGCCCCATCCACGCAAAAGGTGATTGGTCAGATTGATTGGCGTGCGCTCCATCTGGCAGGACACCATCTTGATTTGATCGGGGTGGACCGGTGTCTTGCGCTGCTTGGTCATTCGGCTCAGGCCGGCCTCAGCCTGCGTGATCTGGCTCTTTATGTCGCCGATCCAGTCATCGGTCGCATCGACTGTGGCTGCAGACCGCACGTAGCTCTCAGCCAAGCGGTTTGCAGCGTCGGTCTGTCCCTGCCGATTGAGCATGCGCTGGAGGGCTTCATCCAGGTTTTGGGACGAAAATTCGATCTTGGCGGTGAGGTCGGCAATTTCTTGTTCGCGTATTCGACGTGCATCACCGCGGGCGGCCAAGAGGAGTTGGTGTTCAATCTCAGCCCGCCGGTCCAAAGATCTGCGGCGAAGGCCCTTCGCCGAACGGATGGCTGCCATCAAGCGAAAGTTGTCGGTAGCCTGCACGCTGGAGGCAGCAAATTCAAATTGGTGGTGGGCTGTCTGTAGCGTGCCAAAGCCACGAACCAATGCGGTAGTCAAGACGTGTTGCTTGGCCTGGCCATCCGAATCCTCCCCCAGGACACGAACCTGCCCTCGAATCACGGTCAAAGCACCCGAGGCACGAAATAAGAAATCAGCCAGCAAGGAGCGAATTCGTTCATGCGTCTCCAAGACCGTAGCGGTCAGAGGAGCAGTATCGCCAGATTGGCGTAGTGATATGAACTCCCGGGTCCAGTTCTTTGCAAAATCGCGCGAGAATGTTTGATAGTCATCCAACGCATTCAGCACGCGTTCCAGCACCACGCGGGCGGCTGCCCCGGATTGTTGAACCTCCTGCC
>JAJDDP010000163.1 GCA_029260235.1 Phycisphaerae bacterium
CATGTCGGCCCAGATTCTGCGGAGGCAGTCCATCGACCTCGTGGTTCTAGAGGTCGAGGAATCGCTGCGGAAGACCATCGAACTCTCTGGCGCTTTGTGCGTCATCGGGGACGCTACCGAAGAATCCACCTTGAAGAAGGCAGGCATCGAGCGGGCCCGGTCTTTGGTCTCAGCGTTGACCAGCGACGCAGCTAATGTGTATGTGACCCTCACCGCCCGAGGAATGCAGCCGGGTTTGCACATCGTCAGTCGTGCCGAGCAACCTAGCGCCGAAATCAAACTGCGCCGCGCCGGTGCCGACCGCGTGATTTGCCCACCGATTATCGGAGCTACCCGCATAGCCAACATTCTGACGAAGCCCAATGTCGTCGATTTCTTCGAGGTGGCGGCCCAGGGCGTCGATCTGGAGATGGATGAGTATAGCGTCGGTCCCCACTCGGCGTTCCGCGACAAGACCCTGAAGGATTCCGACTTTCGGCAGAAGATTGGCGCGATGATCGTAGCCATCAAGCGGGCGGACGGCAGCTCGGTGTTTCAACCGGGCCCCGATGAGGTACTCAGGGAGGGGGATCAACTCATTCTGGTAGGACAGGGGGGCACATCCGCGCTGCTTGATCAGCTGGGATGACCCGACCGGGCCACTAAACAGATTTCGATGGGGCTAAGGTTGAGCGAGCCGGGGTTTAGCGAATATGCTGTGCGCCCTGATTGCATCGCTGGCGGATGGATGCAGGTTGGGATCATGGTCTGGTGAAGGGCGGGTCGGCTCTCTTGAGTCGGCCCTTGCAAAAAGAAGGATGCGGGTTGGGGGTTTCGGCAGCGATGATCGCCGGCTATCAGATACTCAGTCAGATTGGGACGGGAGCGAGATCCACGATCCACAAGGCGATCGACTCGCGCACGGGCCAAGTCTGCGTTCTGAAGCAGGTACTCCGGCAGAGTGATGACGATGATCGCTTCATCGCCCAGGCAGAGCGGGAGCACGAAATCTGCTCCCAAATCGATCATAAGCACTTGCGCAAATCCTTGGCAATTCACAAGATCAAGAAGTGGACCAAGGTCAAGGAACTCTACCTAGCCATGGAGTTCGTCGAGGGTCTGCCGCTGGAGAAGGCTCGGCCCAATAGGCTCGACGGGTTTCTAGAGATCATGGCTAAGGTCGCTTCGGGGCTTCATGCGCTGCACGAAGTCGGCTATGTGCATGCAGACATCAAACCCAACAACATCATCCTGGGGAACAAGGGTGTTGTGAAGATCATTGATTTTGGCCAGGGTTGTACAATGGGCACCCGCAAGGAGCGGATTCAGGGTACACCCGATTTTATCGCACCCGAGCAGATACGCCGCATGCCGCTTGAGCGAACCACCGATGTATACAACCTGGGGGCAACCATGTATTGGGTGCTGACCGACAGGTTTTACCCTACGCAGCTCCAGCAGCAGACAGGTGGTGGATCGGTTGATTTGGTGGGGCCTGACCAGGTTCAGACGCCCAAAGAAATCAACCGAAAAATGCCGGCTGTCTTGTCGCAACTGGTGATGGAGTGCTGCCAGGATAACCCAGCCCACAGGCCTGCGGACATGATGCAAGTGTTGTCTCGGCTCGATGTAGTTCTAAGAACCTGGGCTAAGAAGCGCGATGCCCACTTATCCAAGAACCAAGGTCCCAAGAAGGCAATAGAGATCCCAGCCAATGAATCAACAACCACTGACGAGTCCAACGATGAGTGACGCCTCAGCCGCAGCGGACATTTTCTTGCAGGCGGCAGAGCTGAATCGACGCTCGTCCTTGATGAGAGGGTCGGTGCTACACTTTCCCGACTATGGCCAACTGGTGATGACCGGCGATCTGCACGGGCATTGGCGGAATTTCGAGAAACTCCAGCGGTTCTGCAATCTAGAGAACACGCCGATTCGGCACGTCATCTTGCACGAGTTGATCCACGAAGAGCCGACCAACTTCACAGATCCAGATATGTCTCATTTGCTGCTGTTGGCAGCAGCCAAGTGGAAGTGCGAGTTCCCTGATCAAGTGCATTTCTTGCAGAGCAATCATGAGATGGCTCAATTCACCGGGCACCCTATTACCAAGGGTGGCCGAATCGTGAACCAGGATTTTGAAGCCGGCATCGCCCGGACTTACGGCGGAGAGGCAGCGCGCGTTCTCGAATCGATCCTGGCTCTCTTGTGCAGCTATCCGCTTGCGGCTGAGACGGCCAATCGCGTGTTCCTGTCGCACTCACTGCCGGGGGAACGAACATTGAATCAGTTTCAGCCGTTGGACCTGGCTCAACCACTCGACCCCGACATGCTGGGCGGCAAGGGCACAGCCTATGCCTTAGTTTGGGGCAGGCACCAGTCGGCCGAATTGCTGGCTACATTGGCTGAACAGCTAGACGTCGATTTCTTCATGTGCGGGCATCAGCCGCAGGAGAACGGCTTCGATGTTTTGCACGACCGTATGTTCATCCTAGCCAGCGACCACAACCACGGGGCATTCCTGCCCTTCGATCTGAAACGGGAACACAGCGCAGCCGACCTACGCAAGATGATCAGGCCGTTCGCGGGCGTGGCGTAGCAGTATTTGAACCGAGCCGACTCAGAGCCAAGCCCGAGTAACAAGAACGTAAATCGCCGCCGTGGTCATCACGATCAAGAAGCCGATGCCCGAGGCAGTTGTGGCCAAGAGCGCCGGCCTCGGTAATTGCAAGTACCGGCGCAATCCGACAGAAACGAAGAACGCGATGACAACCGAAGGTATGATCAAGATGACCAAGAGGTAGTCGAGGCCGATCACGACCGTGCTGCCGAACGAATACTCCTGCAAGAAACCCAGCACACCCCGAACCAACACAGACGAACACACCATGGCCGGCGCCACCGCGTAGGCTGCCACCCGCAGAACCTGCACCGTGCGCACCTTGCACTTGCCAAGCGTTTGTCGCAGAGAGCAGATCGTCAACAATGTCAGCAGAATGAGCCCGCTGAGAGCAATGAGCGGCGCCAACCATTCGTCCGGTCCGCCTAGCCCGTAGACACTCGCAAATCTCAGACTTTCATATAGCAGATCTTCGAGGTAGCTGATGGTCGGGTTGCTCCGCCAAGGATTCGGGGGCGGCAAGATATCGCGCCTGACCCACCAAGCCACATTTATCGCGGCCGAAGCGAGCCACCACAGACCCACATGAAGCAGCGGGGCAGTGAGCACTAAGAACCACAGAGGCCCGGCGTTTGCGTGTTCATGGATGGATACCTGGCTCCAGAAGCGTTTCGGTCTAAGGCTTCGATACACCGTCGTCGCCCAGGAATGGATCGGCCTGCTCCGCCAATGGTGCTCAAAGAGGAACTTACTCTTCCATAGGGCTTTGTCGAGCACGGATTCCCAGTCGAATCCTAAGCCGCATTCGGGGCATTGAGCCTTGGGCAGCATGCGGAGGTTATAGCCACAGCGGGCGCAGCAAACCTCGAAATCGATGTGTTCCCAGTCGGGAACATTCTCGACCAGCAAGTGCTCCATGGTTGCAGGGTGTATGTCCTTGGCCATCACCAATCCGATACTGGCTGCTTGGGTGGCAGTCCTGCATACATTGGACGGGCGGCGGCGCGGTTTGTTAGGGTGATGTTTGCCATGCGATGAGGACTCGGCGCGGCGGCACTTGGGCTCCCCACCCTTCCGCTTTGCTCAAGGGCGGGGCGCCCGCGTTTGACGTTCAAGTCTCACACAGCTGGCTGTCCTGCGAGCCTAGGGCCTGCTGCCAGGACTTCGGGGCCTGCCCGGTCAGCGTACTTGTCAAAGTTCTTCTGGAAAAGTTCAGTCAGTCTTGCGGCTGAGGCGTCATAGGCCGCTTGGTCGTCCCAGGTGTCGCGCGGGTGCAGGATTTTGGCCGGTACTTCGTGGACGCTCGTAGGGATGGCTAGGCCGAAGATGGGGTCGTTTTCATATTGGACATCGGAAAGCTGGTTTCCCAACACTGCATCGATGATGGCCCGGGTATGCTTCAAGGCGATGCGCGATCCTGTGCCGTACCCGCCGCCCGACCAACCGGTGTTGATTAGCCACGCTTGGGCAGTGTGATTTTGGAGTTTCTCGCGAAGCAGCTCGGCGTAGACCATGGGGTGCCAGACCAAGAAGGCTGCTCCGAAACAGGCAGAGAAGGTCGCTTCGGGTTCGGTCACGCCGACTTCAGTGCCGGCGACTTTTGCGGTATAGCCGCTGATGAAGTGGTACATAGCCTGCTCGGGGGTCAGGCGGCTGACCGGTGGCAGTACGCCGAAGGCATCGCAGGTCAGGAGAATGACGTGCTGCGGATGTCCGCCGGAGCAAGGAATCTTGGCATTCTCTATAAACTCGATGGGGTAGCAGGCGCGGGTGTTCTCGGTGATCGAGACGTCGTCATAATCAACGACGCCCGTTTCTGGATCGTGGACTACGTTTTCGAGCACGCTTCCGAACCGAATGGCATTCCAGATTTCCGGCTCACTTTCTTCTCGAAGCCGAATCGCCTTTGCGTAGCAGCCGCCTTCAAAATTGAAGATACCCTGATCGCTCCAACCGTGCTCATCGTCTCCGATGAGCCTGCGCTTGGGATCGGCTGAGAGAGTGGTCTTCCCGGTGCCGGACAATCCGAAGAACAAGGCAGTGTCCCCATCAGCGCCCTCGTTGGCTGAGCAGTGCATGGAGAGGAGACCCGCTTCGGGCAGGGCGTAGTTCAAGACGCTAAAGACGCCCTTCTTCATTTCGCCGGCATACTCAGTGCCCAGGATGACCATTTCCTTGTCCTGGAAACTGATGTTGATGCTCGTCTGGCTGGTTACGCCAGGCGTGCTTTCATTGGCAGGGAATTGGCCTGCGTTGTAGAGAACCCAATCCGGCTCGCCAAAGTCCTTCAGCTGCTCAGCCGTGGGTCTGATCAACATGTTGTGCATGAACAGAGCATGGTAAGAACGGGCGCAGAGGATGCGTACCTTGATCTGGTACCTGGGGTCCCAGCCCGCATACCCATCGATGCAGTAGATCCTGTTTTGCGTGTTGAGAAAATCGACCGACGTCTGGCGGTTGATGACGAAACCAGCCGGTTCGATGGGCATGTTGATGTTGCCCCACCAGATGTTGTCGCGTGTGGCTGGCTCATCGACGATGCGCTTGTCATTGGGACTTCGCCCCGTCTTCTCATTGGACAGGGCAATCATGGCTCCGCTGCTGGCGCAGACGTAGTTCGGCTGCTGCAGGCTCAGCGAATAGAGGCTAGCCACCGACGGATTGCGCAAGACCTCTGGTTTGGTAATGCCATAGACGCTCAGATCGAAACTCATGCTGCAAACTCCTGGTCGCAATTGTGTTGCTCGGGCAGTTCAGTCTTTTCGCTTGCCCGGGTGTCCAAACGTTCGATGGTAACCATGCGGGAGGCCGGGGGCAATCCAAATGGACGTCCATCGCCAGAGTTCAGCTTGGGGTCAGCCGGGGTGGGGTTGTGCCAGCCAGCGCCGGTCAGATAGGAAGTGCCAGAATTCGTGCTCATCATCGGCTGAATCCGCCTGGTTGGACCGCCTTGGGTGCAGGGCAAGGGTGCGTGTACCCCCATAGCATCGGCTTCCCGGGCTGGGGAGGTTAGGAGATGCATATACTCGCAGGCCATCATGGCATGGGGCAAGGGCGAACAGCTCACCATCGCTGAGGCATTGCCCTGCACTATTACCGGACATGCCCCTAGCTAGCTAGTCGTCCCTGAAGAATCCCATAAGTTCTTTTGCGATAGGGGTTGAACGGCCTCCGGCGTGGGCGGATAATTGCAAGGTAATCACGGATGCCCCTTCAAAACCTTGCAATATGTGAACGGATTCATGAAGCCCAA
>JAJDDP010000164.1 GCA_029260235.1 Phycisphaerae bacterium
TGCCGAAGCGCTTCGGCACGCCGCTGGTCCTCCGGCACACTCTCGCTAACGAAGCCGAGATTGCTCAATCGTGCGTATTGCCCCTCCGAGGTCGTCACCGGATCAAGACCACCAAAATCAAGTTCGTACTGACTTTCAAAACCCTCCGCTCCAACGGTCAGCCGTCCCTGTTTCGTATTGCCCGGAATCGGAACCTCAAGTTTTCCTTCAGCATCGGTTGTTCCCTCGATGGTCCCATTGTCGGTTTCAAGCCTGAACGGCTCGTTTGCACGTGGCTTGCCGCGCGCGTGGAGGACAAGCCGGAACTTGGAGGGCTCGCCGCGGCGGACAAACCGGTGGCGCTGCTCGGCTTCGCGGGGCTCTTCCTTTCTCCGTTTCTCGGGGATCGTCACCCGATCTTCGGGCAATAGGACGTTGGGATCCTGACGTACGTCGCGCAACTCCGAGTTTCCCGGGTCATTCCAAATCGTTTCCCAGAAGTGCCCCTTGTCCTTGGCGATCGAAGAGATGCACTCGCCCTGTTGGACGACGTGTTCCCCTTGGCCGACGGGCGTCGGTGCCTGCTCGTCTTGGCCGGGGATGAAGATCTTATCGCCTGCTGCGGGTTCATTGTTTTCTCCATCGCATTCCCCCAGGAGAACATTTGCAGGGTGAGTCCGGATATCCTCCACAGAGCAATCGTAGTCGGCGGCGATTGACTCGAGCGTTTCACCTTCGAATACTGTGTGCCATCCGCTGCCTTCGGTAGCGAGCTCATCCGCAGCACTAGCGTCTGGGAGTGGCCATTCGCCGCCAGCCTTGGCCCGTAACTCTGCAGCCCGTTGCTGCCGCCAGCCACCGCCGGGCGGGTCAGGAATGTTCGGAATGTTCGGCATCACGCGCCCTCCCATGCTCTTGCGTCCAGGTTCGGGAAGCACACGTTGTAGGTGCCCTGCTCGGGCAGCGACACATGGGCTTGGCCCAACTCGTTGAGCTGTCCTCTGCGGATCGTCTCTCCATCCGGGGCGATTATCTCGTATGCTTCTCGGGGTACCGGCTGCCCGGCTTCGTCCACCAGTTCTATCTCGATCCAGGAGGTATCGACCTCCTGATCGCTTGGCTCGCCGGTTAGGCCAGCCACGTCTTGCCCGACGGTGCCCGGTGGCGGGGCGTCGGCTCCGGAATACCTGAAGTCCAGCCCCGGGGTGACTGTATCGGCCGTCAGCGGCGGATCGAACTCCTGGAGCGGCACACCCGTACCGACACCGGCCGAACCTCCGCTGCAGTTGATGTCCACCTTGGTGCCCAGGATGGTGATCCCGGATGCATCGATCTTGATGAAGTTTCCCCCCACCTTGAGAGTCAGGGAACTGCCCGCTTCTAGCACCAAGTCTTGGCCCGCGTAGAGATAGTAATCCGTGCCGACCTTGTCGCTGTGCTTGCCGCTGATCTCCTGGCCGAGGTCGCCGCTTACAGCCACGAGCTTGTTGCCGCCGACTTTCTGTTGGCAATCGAGCGTTACCTCGCTGTGCTTGCCCTTCTTGACCAGCTCGTACTTGTTCTCCTTGACGGTGAGGTGACGGTCGTGGTCGATGTTCTCGATTCGATCATTCCGCACTCGGATATGCAAGTTTTTCTGGGCGTGCAGTAGAAGTTGCTCCCGGTCCTTGAGATCCTCAAAGCGGATTTCGTTCGATCCGCCACCGCCTACGGTGCTGTTCGTTTTGATGACGCTCTTGGTCTTCTCGGCCGGTAATTCATAGGGCGGTCTCTGATCGGCGTTGTAGAGACGCCCGATGATGACCGGCTGATCCGGATCGCCTTCCAGAAAATCAACGACGACCTCCTGGCCGACGCGAGGCAGGAACATCATGCCGTAGGCACCACCGGCCAGACCCTGGCTGACCCGAATCCAACAGGAAGAATCGGCCCCATGTCGTTTGGGTTCACCCCCCTCGTTGCCTTCCCGATCCCAGTTGAACTGCACCTTGACGCGACCGAACTCGTCTGTCTGAATCTCCTCGCCCTCAGGACCCACTACCCGCGCGGTTTGGCTGCCGTGCACGAGGGGCCGAGGGGTGAGGCGGGCCGGCCGGAACAGCACTTCGGCGGGAACGCATGCAAAAAGGCACTCAAATGGGGCTGACTTGTCGTTCAGCAGAAAACCCGGGGCATCGTCCAAGGCGCTGGCGATGCCGAATACACTTTCGGGGTCTCCGCCCTGTGCTAGCGCCGCCGCGAGCGGGCTGTCATTGACGGCGCCGCCGTGCTGTAACCAGCGGGCGGATGGTCGGCCGCCTGCGGCACCGTTGCCAGCGGCTGGGTTGCCGCTGCCATCGCTGCCTCGAGTGGTGACTTGCTTGCCCTGGGAGGTCACTTTGGTGACGAGATACTCGCGGTTGAACGCGACAGTGGGATGTTCTTTGAGGGTGTAGGATCGCCCCGGCACCAGCCGGTTGGAATTGCTGATCCCCACAGCCGCTTGGCGGCCTGTTTCGGACTCCTCGGCCCGGCGTGCCGCGACCTTCTCGCCATGGGCAGCCTTGAGGAACCTGCCGGGATGGTCGCTGATCTGCAGGCCAGTATTGCGCTCCAGATCGCCTGTACTCTGCAACTCGCGGACCGGGTTCTTGAAGTCGTAGTCGCCCAAGACCACCACGCCAGCCCGCATCTCCTGGCTGAAGCGAAGACGTGATATGTATTCCTCTGGCGCATTTAGACCGGTCGGTGCCTGGTAAGGGAGCGCTGAGTTGCCAGCGATGGGTATGTACGCCTCCCGCGACTCAGCCAAGACCATTCGATGTCCGGTTTCAGTTTGTTCGAAGTAGTAGTAAATTCCCTCGTCTTCAAGTAATCGCGAGACGAAATTTAGGTCGGTTTCCCGATACTGCACGCAGTATTCGCGCGGCGGGTGGGCATCCGAGGTGATGCGCTGTTTGTCCACGTAGTCTGGCAGAAACCCTGCCTGGGCCAGCACGGCGGAAATGATCTCCAGTACATTCTTGTCTTGGATGATTCGCGACTGATAACGATGGGTCAAGAGCCAGAGTGCAGGTACTAACTCGACACGATAATAAGTTTGACCCACTGTCTCGCCAAGGTGAGCAATGCGGCCAACGATTCCATGTACCCAGCGGTCGCCGTACGGAGTGAAAATGCTCATCACGGCCGGCTGGCCAATGGCGTCATCCAGCGACGCGTCAGCATCTTCGGCCACCAAGTCAATTTCGAAGCGATAGAGCTGCGAGAGGCCCTCGGTGCCATGATACCGACTGACCAGTAGTTGGCCCGGAGTGCTCCCCTTGACTTGGAAGGCGATCTGCGCCTTGCTTGAATCGATTGTCTTGGCCACGCGCGGTCTCCGACATGAGATCGAGAGAAGGGCAATGTGGCCACTGGCCACGATAGCTGACGACAGGCTTCTGCAAAGGGCGGACGCCGACCTTAAAGACCAGCGGCTGGATCGTAGCCAGCAAACCGTGCCGCGATTTGTATCTTGGAAGCCGCTTGGGCTAACCCCGGCTCGCCATTGCCCACTCGTGAGAATCTGAGTAACGATCATACACATCTGTGATTCAGCTGTACAACACTGAAAGATAGGCGCCTCAGAACTCAACCACAGGGTTCCCGACAACCCGTCGCCTCCAAATCCGAAATCTTGCGGACTCGGGCGATGTGGATGGGGCGAGCGAAGTCATCCTCCTCTGGCTCAAGAAGGTCGATTGGTCATTGGGGGCACGGCCCATCACACTCGGGAGAGTTACACGCACCCTCGTGTTCAACGGACACTCCCTGGGAATGAGCGAAACACTCATTGGTATAGTTGTTGCCATCACATCCGCAGACAACTTGCTCTTCACCCGAACATCTCACCAAGGCAGGATCAAAGCACTGACCTTCTGTACCATCCGTCCCACACGAGCCGATCTCGAAAATGCGATACACTGCCTCTCCACAAATCTCCTGCCCACTGTTTGGACCGCTACCCCCGAGTGGGCGACTGTCGCAACCAGCGCACCCGGCCAACATGGCGACCAAGAATCCCATGCTTGATCGAATATTCGGTAGCCTGTGCATGTCAATTTTCCCCGTGTTCGAGTTCATGCCTGCCCGCGCGTCTGACAAGCCAGGCAGCAGCAAGAACTCTCAAACTAGCTCTGGTTAAGTCGGGACGGTCAGCTACTCTCGTCCATGTCATCCCCGAGTTCGCCTTGCCGCAAATGGACTGTCCGATCGTTACGGGTGCTGTTGCGCGGGGTTTGTGCCTACACCATCCAAGCCCAGAACATTAAACCGCAGCCCCAGGCAAGGCCACCCAACACGAGCCACTTGGTGGGGTTGGACCCCTCGCGGCCGTGCCCAGCATCACTGAGTTCCATCTTTATTATTGCCGGCCGGGGTTGCCGAGTGCGATAACGGCCTGTTGCGCCCGCCGGCACTGTTGGTGGGCCTCGGTCATACGGATTACGCCGCGGCGCGATTCCATGACTGCGTTCTTCGCTGACCTCCGCTGAGCCAGCCTGTTCTGTGGATGGGGGTTCGAACGACTGCTGGAGTTCCAACGGCGCGGAAGTCGGCAGGCCGCCGTTCTTTGAGCCACCGGTGGACGGTACCTTCTTGCTCTCCATGGTGAGTTTCATCTCTATTCACTCCAGTTCTCGTGGCTTCCGTGTATTCTCTCGACCTGCGATGCGCAAAGCGCGCTCCGCATCCGGCCGGTCGCGTTCTCTTCGCCACCCGCGTTGAAACCTGACACGGAAACCGGAGAAAAAATGACAGCAACATGGAGAGACGCTCCATTGAGAGCGCCACGGAGTGGCCCCCATACCTACATTCGGTAAACAATCCCTCTGCAGCGATCCAGAATTCAAGGTGTACTGGCCGAACTGACCGTATGCCCGCGATGTTGGTTCTATGGAATGCAGAAACACACTGCGCGACGGGCCTCGCAAACTTTTCCTGTCAGGCTTGTGGCTGTTCCCGCGAAGAGACGCTCGGATAGATGATCAAAGGCGGCTATTTAGAAGGGACACGACATGAGGAACATGCTCAGAAGAGGCCATTCTGGCCTGCGAAGTCGGGCCGCAAGGCTCTTGGGATGCTGTGGCGCGATTGCTGTGGCGGGTTGTGGTGCTGCAACCATAGGGGGTGGAGCCGCTTTAGTCGCGGCTTTGCTAGGGCTCTACCGGGGACAGATACAGGTCTCTTTCCCGAGCACTTCGACAACAGTAGATATGTCGGACGACTCGGGCGAGGTCCGCCTGGACTTGACCTCGGGGCCGGAAGGAAAGCCCCGTCTGGATTCCTATGAGGGGATTCTGCCCGGCTTCTTGGAGTTGGGAGCGACCCGCGCAATGATTGACTTCCAGACCGGAGAGATGGATTTGGTCGTAGTCACGTCGGAAGGCGATACCATGGACCTCAGCGAATTTCTACCCGGGCTAAACGCCGACCGAGATGGTACCGACACGGGTTTCGTTGTTGAGTACGAGGACGGTGACCTGTCCTACCGGTATCACATACACCTGGATGTTGAGACTCTCGACGGAGGGGAAACCCTGATCGGTGACGTCAGCGTTCATCGCATTATCGTCCAAGGCGGCGAAATCCTGTTCGAGGATTCGGGTGAGGGTACGATCACTGCCGACCAAGAGACGGACTCGGGCGGTGCGGTCCCCTTGCCGCTTCCCCTTCCGCCATTGGTGGTGGACGCAGGATCGGACATGGTGATCCACGCAGGCGAAACCGTGCAGCTCGATGGTTCGGTGGTGGGTGCTGTTGAATATGAGATCACGTGGACGCCCGCGGCGTCGCTCGACGATGCCTCGGTGCTCCGGCCGATGGCAACCCCAGCCGGACCTACAACTTATACGCTCTCGGCCAGCACGCCGGATGGCCGAACTGCAGTCGATACTGTTACGGTGCGTCCGGAAGGCAGCTTGCCCCCTGCAGACTGCCCGTCCGGTTGCGACGATGGCGACGCCTG
>JAJDDP010000165.1 GCA_029260235.1 Phycisphaerae bacterium
TACCAGAGCATAATCCAGGGCGCAAATCTACCTATCTTAACATGCTGCGGGAGAGACGCTGCACATGGCTGAAGAGTTACCTGCAATCAACCGATGAAACTCTCGACCGCGCTCCGCGAGTTCATACATTCTCGATCGTTGCCCGCGACAAAGTTACCGGCGAACTGGGGGTGGCTGTGCAGTCGCACTGGTTCAGTGTTGGATCGGTTGTACCGTGGGCAGAGGCGGGAGTGGGGGCGGTGGCGACGCAGTCGTTGGTGGATCCCACGTATGGGCCGATGGGTTTGGAACTGATGCAGATCGGCAAGAGCGCGCCAGACGCGCTGCGTGCCTTGCTGGCAGGTGATTCGGGCCAAGCCGTTCGGCAGGTGGCTATGATTGATGCCCACGGTCGAGTGGCAGCCCATACTGGAGAGCGGTGCATCGCCGAAGCAGGCCACATCGTGGACAGGGATGAGCAGTTCTCAGTCCAGGCGAATCTGATGCATCATGACACGGTTTGGCCGGCGATGGCTGAGGCGTTTCGCAAGGCAAAGGGAGACCTCGCTGACCGCATGGTCGCCGCCTTAGAGGCTGCTCAAGCTGCAGGTGGGGACATTCGAGGCGCGCAATCAGCAGCTTTGCTTGTGGTGTCTGCCGAGGCGACAGGCAAGCCCTGGGCTGATCGACTCTTTGACTTGCGGGTCGAGGATCACCCAACGCCGGTGGCGGAGTTGAAGCGACTCGTCCAACTTCAGCGGGCTTACCACCACATGAACGCCGGAGACGAAGCCATCGAGGTCGGGGACATGCAAACCGCGAAGCGAGAATACAGTGCGGCTGCCAAACTTGCCCCACATATCGTCGAGATTGAATTCTGGCAGGCAGTAACGCTTGTAGGCGCCGGTAAGGCCGACGAGGCGATGCCAATTTTTCAGCGGGTCTTCCAAAACGAGCCGATTTGGGTCGAACTTGTGCCACGACTTGTCAAGGCAGGCCTATTGCCCAATGATGCAGGCATCTTACGTCGCATCGTTGCTCAGGCTGGCGAATAATTGGGTTGATTGTTAAAACGCTTGGGCGGAGCAGTGGAGCTAGTGGATACTCTTTATCGTTTCATGGAGGAGTAGCGGACCGCGTATGGCCAAGCGTAACTTGATCCTTCTGGTTGTTGTCGTGGCGATTGCCGTCGGTCTTTATGAGTTGGCACCGTTGACCGCTCAGCAAGATTCCGTGTTCCAAAGTTATGCGCCGTTGGTGGAGGTCGATGGCTTGGTCCGCCAACGTTACGTCGAAGAGGTTGGCCAGAGCAGCCTTGTTGACGGTGCGATCCGCGGAATGATGCTCCAGCTTGATCCGTACAGCGGATACATTGGCCCAGAAGAAATGGAATCGTACCGGCGTCGGGCCTCGGGCACATACATCGGCATCGGTGTTCAAATTGGTCATCGCGATGATCGACTCACCGTAATTGCTCCCATCGAACAATCCCCAGCCATTGAAGCCGGCGTCCGTGCAGGCGATTACATCTTGGCCATCGACGGAGTGCCTACTGACGATCTCGGCGTCGCCGACGCTGACAGATTACTGGAAGGTGTCCCGGGATCTTCGGTCGAGCTGACTCTGCGACACATCGGGAACATCCAAGTTGAGACGATCTCCATTGCCCGCGCGCCGGTCACCATCCACACGGTGAAGGGTTATACGGTAGACCACGATGGCCAGTGGGGGTACTCAATCGATCCAGAGGCCCACATAGCATACGTTAGGATCAGCTATTTTCACGAAAAGACTGCCGAGGAGTTCAGCCGAGCCTTGCAGAGTATCAAGGCCCAAGGCAGCCAGGCGCTGATCCTTGATCTTCGCTTCAATCCTGGTGGATCGCTCCGATCAGCAGTGGGGATCGTGGATCGTTTCCTGGACGAGGGCGTTATTCTATCGACGGTTACGCGACACGAGGCGCTGGACGTCTTCCGTGCCCGCCATGAGGGGACGCTTCCGCCTTGGCCTCTGGCGGTATTGGTAAACGGTGGCTCGGCGAGTTCTTCAGAAATTGTGTCCGGGGCGCTGCAGGACCACAAGAGAGCGACCATCGTCGGTACGCGGAGCTTCGGGAAAGGCGTGGTACAAAGTGTCATCCCACTTCAGCGACAGACTGCTGCTTTGTCCCTGACTGTCGCCCACTATCGGCTGCCGAATGGCCGCATCATCCACAAGAATGCCTCAAATCAGGCGACCAATGAATGGGGGGTTATCCCGGACCGCATCGTCAACATCTCCCCAGCCGCATCGCATCAGATTCTGGAAGAGAGGCAACGCTTGGACTTGGTCGCTGCCGAGCAGCGTGAAACCAGAGTAGACGCAAACGCCGAACCTACCCCGCACGAAATGAGACATGTTGCGCTGGACCCACAACTTCAGGCAGCGCTGCAGGCCATCAGGGCCAAGCTTCAAGTCACAGAATCGTCTGCGGCCAGCGGCATGCCTAGTCCACGGTAAGGTCCACTCATCACCTCTCCCCAGACGACGTTCCGATCTCCGCTCGGCAAGTTTGGGTAGTGGTGTTTGCGATCCACTGTCCCTACAATGTCGCCCATGGATCCAATCCTGAAGGTTTCGGATTTGCGCAAGGACTATGTCGCCGGTTCAGAATGCGTGCATGCGCTCGACGGGTTGTCATTGGAGGTCAACCAGGGTGAGTTCGTAGCCATTATGGGTGCCAGCGGTTCAGGCAAGAGCACCTTGCTGCACCTGATCGGTGGGCTGGACGTTGCCACTGCCGGGCAAGTCGTAGTGGATGGCCACGACATCGCTGCCATGAGTGACAAAGACCGCACCTTGTTCCGGCGCAGGCGATTGGGAATCATCTTTCAGCAATTCAATCTACTCCCCACCCTCACCGCCGCCGAAAACGCTTCCTTGCCGCTGCTGGTAGAAGGCAACGGCGTTTCCGGCATGGCAGATGCAGCTGAAGCGTTGTTGAAGAAGGTCGATCTAGGCCACCGAACCAGTCATCGCCCACAGGCATTGTCGGGAGGAGAGCAGCAGCGGGTAGCCATCGCCCGGGCATTGATCAACGACCCTGCCGTCATCCTGGCAGACGAACCGACTGGCAATTTGGATTCGAGACACTCGCAGGAGATTTGGGAGCTGTTGGCCAAGTTAGCCCACTGTGAATCGCGAACCGTGGTAGCGGTCACCCACGAACCGGCCGGTGCTGCTCATTGCGACCGGATAATGGTGCTCAAGGATGGCAAGACCCTGGGTGAATTCCGACCGGAGACCAAAGGCGATGCGGCATTGGTTGCAACTCGCTACGCGGAACTGGTGGGCTAATCCCGGGCGCGTGATTGCTTCAGCAATCGCGGTGTCATTGGGCGTAGCTACCGTGGTGGCAGTCACCTGCTTCTACGAATCGGTGCGGGTAGCTATCGAAGATCAAATCGTTGGCAAGTGGGTTGGGAAATCTCACCTGACCGTCGAACCTCCTCTAAGTCATTGGGGTAGCATCAGCCAAGCCTTGGTTGAGCCGTTGTCAGCTATCGATAACGTTGATCGAGCTGGATGCCGCCTCCAGCGAGTGATGACTGCAATTCTTTCCCAGCCCGATGAGAACTTGGCAGCTCATCGGGTAGATGCGATAGGGATCGATGCCGAATCGGACTCCGTATTCAGAGAATATCGCGGACTTGTTGGGCGATTGATTCAGCCCGGCGAGCGCGGCGTCGTGGTTATCGAAAATGCCGCAGTTGGAGAATGGGGCTTGGGCATTGGGGATACCCTGCAGATGGCTGTCAATGATGATCGCCCGCCCCGGGAGTTTTCTATTGTAGGAAGTTACGACGTTCGCCGCATTGCAGAGTTTCAAAGACCAACCGTGCTCCTCCCGCTGCGGGATTTGCAGGAACTAAAAAGCGAGTTGCAAAAGGTCACGGTCATCGATCTGAAGTTGAAAGACACCTCGCCCGATGCGATGAAGAAGACCACCCACGCCGTGCGGGCAAGGGTAACGGAACTAAACAAGAAATTTCACGAGAATAGTCAGGTGGCTTCGTCCGCTGCCAAGCTTGAGCAATTGGCTGAGGCGGAGCAAGTCACCCGCATGGTCTTAACCTTGGTCGCGTTTGTGGCTTTACTGACTTCGTTCTTCATCATATTGACCACCATGAGCATGGGGTTCATGGAGAAAATGTCCACCTTAGGGGCCATGCGCTGTCTCGGCGTCACCCGCAGTCAGATGGCCTGCCTGGTGGCCGCCGAGGTGTTGCCAGTCGGATTGATCGCAGTGCTGGCCGGCATCCCCCTGGGGCTGGGATTGACCTACTGGGGCGCCTCGATGGTGCCAGATTATATCCAGGGGGTGGTCATCAGCAGCTGGGGGATGTGGTTAGCCATCGGCGGCGGTTTGATAACCACTCTCATCGCCGCTGGCTTCCTCGTACTACAAGTCGGGTGGGTTACCCCGCTCGAAGCTACCAAGCCCGAGGCTAATCCTACCTGGAACGGGTGGGCAATAATCGTGGCCCTCGTCGGTGTCGCATCGCTGATGGTCCACCGAGCCATGGTCGAGAAGCTTGAGCCGGGATTATGGCTACAAGAGGGATCAGCGTTCGCGGGCTTAGCCACCCTTTACTTGGGCTATGTCATGATAATTCCCTTCCTGGTTTTGACCGTAGGTACGGTCGCCGTTCATCTCGGAGCATTCATGTTGGGTATCGAACCCAAACTGGCCCGCGATCAGGTCGGTCGCGCGCCGTGGCGCAGTGCAGCCATCTGCTGGATGCTAATGGTAGGCCTCAGTCTGATCGTCTACATCGGTGTTCGGGCAGAGAGCGTTTCATCAGCGTGGGATTTTCCAAAGAAACTGCCCTCCACGTTCATCTGGAACCCGGACGGCTTTCCCCTGGCTGTCAGGGATGGCGTCTTGGCAGTCCCGGGTGTCACCGATGCCACGTTCATCCGTGACTTCCCGGTCAAGGTTGGTGATCCACAAAAAGAGGCGACCTCCTTTCTCGAATCCATCAAGAGAAAAATGAAGAACCCGGTGCCGGCAACATTTGTCGCCGGTGAATTGGACAAATTCTTGGCCATGACCAAGCTTGGTTTCCTTGAGGGTAATATCGATGACGCCATCGACAAGTTGCAGAAGGGGGGCTACGTCCTGTTGCCGCCGGAGTCATCGCGCAGCTACGACCTGCATTTGGGAGACAAGGTAACCCTTTCGGTGGGGCGACGGCCCACGGAATTTGAAGTGGCTGGCGTTGTTGAGTCGCCCGCCCTGGATATTGCGGTCACCTTTTTCGGAGCGGACAGCTACATGATGCTGGCCGCAGCGGGTTCATTTCTGGGAACGCTTGAGGATGCCCAACGCTGCTTCGGCGTGCATAACTTGACGCTTGCCCTGGTCAACATCGAGATTGGTAAATTCGATATTCCGGACCTGTTCCACGCGAGTACGCCGCCCGCGACCGACCGCCTTTCAGTGGCCAAGAACATACTGGCCTGGAAGGATCGCTTACCCAACGAAGCCGAGATGTTCGAGGCATTTCAAGAGCGCTTACAAGCCTTCGCCGAGGGTTCAGCCCCAGACTTGCAGACGTCGGTTCAACTTCGGCGGCTTAGCGTAGCCATGGCAGATATTGCCCACCGCTGGGATCGGATGACGCCCCAGATTCGCTGGGATGCTTTCACCGAAGAGCTCGTCTTGAGGAGCATTTCCTACGAGGTCGGCAATCTGTACGCGATGACCGGCTCATTGCGTCAACTCAAGCAGTTGGTTGACCAGGAGGTGCGGCAGGCAACACTCCTCATGTCGGCTATGCCAGCCGTGGCTCTCATCGTCGCCGCAATGGGTGTCGCCAATCTGATGATGGCCAATGTCAACGCCCGTAGGCGGCAAATTGCTGTGATTCGGGCGGTCGGCGGGACCAAGTCCCAGATCGTACGACTCATTCTGGTGGAGGCGATTGCTCTGGGGATGCTCGGAATCGTGGCTGGGATTGCCTTGGGATTTCATGCAGCCGACAGCGCCAACCAAGTCACCGCGAACCTGTTCGGCTTCGAGTCACCAATGGTCGTACCCTGGGGGCGGGTGATTGCTGCCGCTGCTTTCACGCTGGTGGTGTGCGTCTGTTCCGGGATCGGCCCAGCACGCCGTGCAGCCCGCAGCAACATCGTCGAAGCGATTTCGTCCGTTTGACTCTCCCGAAATGGGCTTAGCCCGAGCATGCAAGAATATAGATACAGTGCCATTCCGTGGCAGCAGGCCTGGCGACGATGCAGTCGAGTTCTACGGAAGGGCCGGCAGGTAGAGCGTCGCCCCGGCTGGAACCACAAGGTCATCCACATGGCCGGCAATCAAAGATGGCTCGCGCAGCAAAGAGTGGATGTGGGTTCGCCGGCCATGATGGGTGAGTACGCCAGCTGCGTTCTCAGCATAAAAGCCAACCAGTGTACCTTTAGCGCTATCATAGTGAGAACGGCATGGTGGTTGCTCAGGTTTGTCTGCCTGCTCGGCATACGGGCAACTGCCATTCAAGATGTGGAGGCTGCAATCAATGAAGGTGCCCACGAGCATGAACGGGAAGGCCTCGTCCGTGTCGATGCGCGCTTTGGCCGCAGTCTGTTTCAGGTAGTCTTCCAGCTCATCGCGGGTGAGGTCTTGATCGATGGACTGCCGACGCCAACGAGGTACATAAGTCGTGGCCAGCAGCGTCGCGATGTAGTCACTCGTGCCAGATGGTTCTTCGGTCGTGGAGCCTTCGGTCGAGCATTGGCCTACCCATGCGTCTCCGTCGATAATGATGATTTCGCCGCCCAAGGCCTCCAATGCACCGATTCCGTATACATGGCGCGTTGCTGCCTCTGAAAGCTGGACGCGACCCGACGTACTGCCTTCTCGCATTACTTCACGAAGTGTTCCCCATCGGTCGATCTGACCGCTCCAGGTAGAGTGGGCACATCCGCAGATACAAATGGCTGTTGGGACGAAGATGGCGACTGCTGCGTTTCTCATGCTCATGGTTATCCTCCAACCGGAGAATATCAGGGATGAACCAAGCGCAGTGCAACACTTGCGCAACAGAGGAGGGGGGCTATTGATCGCTCAATGAATTCAATTCAAGGACACACTCGATCAGCAGGGCAGAGGCCCATCCATGGGGGGCAGCCCAGTAGTCAAAATGGATATTGGGGATCAGCTCGGGCAGTTGGCCGGTCGGGTTGGTGTTGGCTAAGGCGACGTCCATTAGCGTCCGGGCTCGTTCGATTTGCTGCCCTCGCTGTTGGGCATCAGAAGCGCCGGCTAAGCGGAGTAGGCAGAGCGCCGCCCACAGCGTGTTGACGCAACCCGGGCCACCACCCATGTAGGACTCACCCTCGAAACGAAGAATGGCCTGTCCACCCTTAACGGGGACCGCCAAGTTCTGGCATACGTCGTCCACCGTTTGTTGGGCGAAGGCTAAATCGGTTGCGTTGGTCAGGTCGAGCAATCCCCAAGGTTCAATGACGCCCAAGCAAGAGGAATCTCGCGTGGAATCCAATTGACCATTCGGGTCGATGCGGCGGTTCCAACAACGTCGATCAGCGTCCCACAGACGTTCAAACAGAGCACGCCGGAGCAATGCGATATCTACTGTCGGCGCGTCAAAAATCCGCGCTCCATCTCCGAGTGCAGCAGCGACGGCCGCCTGCGTGTAAGCAAAGGAGCCATGGCAGCACTCCCAAAGATCTGCCGATGGCCTGTGCAAGCCATCCTCGCCGACATGTCGGATGATGGCTTTGGCCGCGCGGCAGGCGGTGGGGCGATAGCGGTCGATGAATGCTGCGCGGCGATCACCCAGCAGGTCAGCCAGCAGGGCAGCGCCATGCAAGATGGCACAAGTTTGGTCGAGTTGAAGCTCGTTGTCCTGAACACACCAGGATGGTGCCTCGCTACCCTCAACCCAGTACCTTTGAAACCAGTGCCCATCCTTGAGTTGCGTCCGAATGGTCCAGTCAAAGAAATCCTCGGCCTGGCTGACAAACCCGAGTCGGGCGGCAGTGAGCGAGATGACCGCCGAATCCCTAGGCCAGCAATAGCCATACCCGCCGGAATACCCGTATCCAGGATCAAATTCAGGCGCCGCAATGTGAGCACTATGCTCCTGATCGTACAGATCGTGAATCGCTAGAATGGCTTTGTCATACGCCTGGGAGAGCCCTGGTTCCTGGCATGGAACCGCCTTCTTCAGGATGGATCCGCACCGATCTGCCGCGAGACGTTCATGAATCTTGAAGGGGATGTCAGCCAGCCTTCTCGCGTTGTCGGCTGCTTCGTGGACATGTTCGCCTCCGGCCAGAACGAGAGTCGCCTCGAAATGTTCTTGTTCATCATTTTCCAAAGCCAGCGCGAAATCGACATTGCCCATCACCTGCCACGAGCTCTCAAGGCAGTTGCGCTCCATGGCCAACTTGACCTGTGAGGTTTCTCCCGGCACGACAGAGCCAAGTTGGAAGGTGAATGGACCGTCGATGGCTGTGGCTAAGCATGTCTCGCGGAAATGCTGCACAACGGCCTTCTGGTCGGGAAAGAAATAGACCGCGTTGCGGTCAGTCACATCGGCAACGGCCAGCTTGAAGTAATGCATAAAAGTGACCGGCGGAGTGCCAGGTCCCCGCGTGACGACGATGCGCCGGATCAACGCCTTCTCATCGGGCGGCAAGAGGTCAGTCAATTCCAACCGCAGATCGAACTGTCGATGCCGCAGCTCGGTCACCACGATGTTTGTTCTTGGCTTGAACTCTTGACTGCGCTCGAGGCAGTCTACAAAGCTCCATAGCATCGGTGTCGGCGTGACCCCATGCAGGAATAGCGCGGGCATAGCCTCGCGAATGTTCTGGGCGAAATCCAAATGGGGATAGAAGAACCCCATGATTTCCCCCGAAGCACCGAGCGTAACCAATGAGCGAGAGTTTCCAGTGGCCGCCGTCGGCAGGTGGACGTTGTTGAGCATAAAATGTCCTAGAGGATATTCCTGTGAGCAGATCCTTGCCCGAATTCGCAGGACACGCCTGCCGCTGCAGGCAGGTAGCATTCCTTGAAGTAGTCCAACACCATCCGGTCAGAGTTGAACCGCCATCCGAGGCTGGACATCGCCCACTTGGTGCGTTCGACCCAGCCATTGGCGACTCCTCGAGCATCGCGGTCGTAAAAGAGAGGGATGATCTCGTTTTCGAGCGTCGCGTAGAGCGCTTCGGCATCGCGGCGGGTTTGCTCAGCCGGGTCTGGGTGGTTGCCACCGTAGCCAATAGCAAACCCATTCTGACCGTCGTATGCCTCCCACCACCAGCCATCGAGAATCGAGAAGTTCAAACCGCCATTGAAGATGACTTTCTCGCCGCTAGTGCCACTGGCTTCTAAGGGCCTGGTCGGATTGTTCAGCCAAATATCGACGCCTTGAACCAGATGCCGCCCCACGCCGATGTCGTAGTCTTCGATAATTGCCAATCGGCCTTTGAACGCAGGGTCGCCCGCAAAATCAAAGATCTTCTTGATTAGGCTCTTGCCGATTCCGTCGGCCGGGTGCGCCTTTCCGGCGAAGATGATTTGCAGCGGCCTCTCGTCGTTAGTCAGAAGTTTCTTGAGGCGATCTAAATCGCTGAAGATCAGGTCGGCTCGTTTGTAGGCCGCGAACCGGCGGGCAAACCCGATGGTCAGGGCGCCCGGCTCGAGAATGGCTGAAGCCGATTCGATCGACTGGGGCGTTTCGTGCCGACGTTCACGTTGCTGGGCGGTTCTCCGGCGGGTGAACTCAATGAGCCGATCTTTTTGGCTTTGATGCGTGCTCCAAAGTTCGCCATTTGGAATGTTGGCGATACCCTCCCAGAGGCCCGGCTCGGTCATCCGCTCATTCCAATTGTCGCCTAGATATTGGTCGAGCAGGTGGGCCATCCGAGGTGAAATCCAGCTAAGTGCGTGAACACCATTTGTAATGTGCCCGATAGGAACTGCGCGCTCATCTGGATGGCCCCAAAGTGATCGCCACATGCGGCGTGAGACTCGGCCATGGAGGGCCGAGACGCCGTTCGCACGGTGGCAAACTCGAAGCCCCAGCACAGTCAAGCAGAACCGTTCATTTCCATCGTCGGGGTTAAGGCGCCCCAGGCCCATGAAGTCTCGATGGCTTAGGCTCAGTGCTTCCCTCAAGGGCTGAAGATGGCGCTCCACCAAGTCGGCTGGGAAGTAATCATGTCCAGCCGCTACGGGCGTATGGGTTGTGAAGACCGCCCGTCGACCTACATGATCGCGGGCCTCTTCAAACGTGGCTGCCTCCCATACCATGCGCAAGCGCATCATCTCGAGCAGAGCAAACGCGCAGTGTCCCTCGTTGAGGTGGATAGCCCCCGGCATTCGCTGCACACCAGCCAGCACTCTCATCCCGCCGACACCCAGAATTATCTCCTGCTGGATTCGCGTTTCCAGATCGCTCTTGTACAGGCGTCCGGTGAGTCGGCGATCTTCCTCCGAGTTTGCTTCGACGTTGCTGTCCAGCAGATAGAGGGTTGCCCGACCCACTTTGACTTCCCATACCTGGAGCTTTGGGGTTCGTCCGTTGAGTGGTACTTCTACGGTAAGTCTCGTTCTGCCGTCAGAACTCATTACCGGTTTGAGCGGCATGTGTTCCAGCTCGACCGGGCGGAATTCTTCCTGTTGCAAGCCTTCCCCGTCGAGATGCTGATGGAAGTAGCCATGGGCGTACATGAGTCCGATGCCCACAATGGGAATGCCCAGATCTGAACAGCTCTTGAGGTGGTCACCAGCCAAGATGCCCAAGCCGCCCGCGTACATGGGCAGGGATTCGTGCAGGCCAAACTCAGCCGAAAAGTAGGCGACCGGCCAAACGCGCAGGCGCGACGCCCTGGTCAGGCCCCAGGCCCCCTTGCCTTCCAGGTAGTGGTCCAGCTTGTCCATGACGGTGTCGACGCGACCGCTGAGGCCATGTCGGTCTATGCGGGCTTGGACTTGGTCAGGTCCGAGCAGCTTGAGGAACAGGCGGGGATTGTGGTTCACGTCTCGCCACAATTCAGAGTCGATGTTCCGAAAAATTTCCACCGCCTCTGGGTGCCAAGTCCACCAGAGATTCTGGGTCAACTGGTCAAGTTTGTCGTAGGCAGATTGCGGTTCAGACATATCAGTTCTCAGTGGTTCCATTGATGGTTCCATGGGTGGTTCGTCGACGAGTGGCTTCATCTTCCATTCACTCCCGGGAAAGCGTTCGAGTCAGTGTCCGAGTAGTTATCGGTAAGCTACCAGCGCTGGAATGAGTGGGCAAAGAAGAGTTTCCAACATTGGTAGGCCAAAGAGTAGGCATGCCCCGGTTGCCGGCTTTGCCGCACGTGGCGCCCGGCTCAAAAGGCCACAGCTCAGCCCGATAATCTAACCGCAACGCCCAAATTCCGAAGAATGTCCGCAAGTTCCAGATGGGCCTCCCCCTCCATCCCACAGCCAGCGATCCAAGGCGCGACGACCCCGGATGAGCAGGAAGAGCCTTCGGCATTCTGAAAGGCACGGCGGTCAGCAGGGTGATCTACCTTGGCTCTTCGAAGGTCCCCCTAATTGATGGCAGGGGGGTGTCGCCCGAAGGTGAGATCTTGAGATTGAACCCCCAATCGCCGCCGTATTGGCCGACCTTGACCATGATGCGATTGCCGCCAGCCTTGAGCGTGACCGGAAACACGCCCGCGGGGGCGGAGATTGGCCTAGGCTCATCCAACAAGTAGACTCGCTGCCCGTTGGCCCAGACGGCTGCGCCGTCGTCATGGCGGATGGTCATCTGGATCTCGGTCGCCATGTCGCTCAACAAGAAAGCCTGGGCGAACGCGCAGCGATTATCTCCATCGAAAATCTTTCTAAGATCGACCAAGCCGCCGAGGCCATCGCTCCCGATTGCGTCAATCCGCTGCCAACTTACTTGAGCGCCTCCCACCCCTAGATAGGATCGCCCTAGTTTGGACTGCTCAACCGGCAGTAGCGAAGTGCTGGCGATGTCAAGGCCGTGGTCGAACGGACCTACCACCCACCAGCTACGGACATACGTGTTGTCCCAAGTCGCCTTTCGTTCCAAAGTCACGGGCAAACCCTGCCAGTCGAAGGTGGCTGACAGCCGTCCGGTGCGGGTTTCGAAGAGCAAACCGTTAGCAGGAAGATCAAAGATAGACTGCGCTGTCTTGCTGGAGGTAACCGTAGCAACTTGTTCAACCTCACCTAGGCCGTCTTGCGAGAGGCCATGTAGAGTCATCCTGATATCGGCAGTTACACCGGCCGGCAACTGGGTCAGACGGAGTTGTCCAGAAACCTCAAAACGATCATTGCCGTCGTTGGAAATAGTTACCTGAAGATCAGCGCCCAACAGAGTTTCCAGCGCGATCGAATCGCCGGGGGAGTCCGAAGCGATGAGTTCCTCTATGAGCCGAGGCCCAACCTGCGAGGCAAACATGCTCAGCCGGCCAGCTGATTGGCCAACGCCATCGGCGTCAATGTTGGCCATCAATTGGGTGAACTCTTCGAGTTGACCGCTCAACCCGGGATTGTCCGGAGACTGTGACAGAACGTCGGCCAACTGGGTACGCCAGGCGAGAGCTTCCCGCCGTTCAGCCAACGCAGCTAGCCCCTGGGCGGTCTGCTCGATCCGCAGGGTAGTGTCCTGGGCGACGGGTCGATCGGGCAGGCGGATAGTGGTTGTCAGCATGACCGGATCGTACCACCATCCGCTTGCGGTCTGACCCGCCGCGATTCTTGGAAGTGGTTCTCCATCCAGTAAAACCTGGCTAGGTGGCGGCACGGAGCAGGCTTCGATCATCAAGGTGCGCTTGCTCAGCATTCCCTCGAATTCGCCCAACGAGGCCTGGACGGTCAGATCAAGCGATAGACCGCCCCGGCTGGATGCTTGGCTAATCATCGTTCGGGCAAATCCGTCGGCTGATAAATAGTCCGGCGACAAACCATCGTCCTGATATAAGACGAACTGATCGTCAGGACCGGGATAGACCCGGACCACGAGTTCGTCGATCGGGCTTTGAGCGCTGAGCAACCCCGTCGGCTGCATGGGGATGGGTGTACCGCCGCGGACCAGCAGCGGCGTTCGATCCAAAGGTGTAGCAATGATGAGTTTGGCCGGCCCTTCATAAGCTCGGTTGGTGAGCAGGTCGAACCATGTTCCCGCCGGCAGCTCGATGGGCACTTCGACAATCTTGGCTGGTCCTTTGCCCGCTTCGATCGCCGGCGCCACGATCATGTCATCCCCAAAGTAAAACTGGTTGGGGGTCCGGTAGGCAAAGGGCTGATCGGCGTGGTGCAAGTACATGGGGCGATTGAGCGGCATTCCGGTGTCGTGGGTGACCCGGGCCATGCTGTAGATGTAGGGAAGCAAACGATAGCGCAGATCGTACGCTGCATGAGCAGCCTGCTCGAATTCTTGTCCGTAGAGCCAAGGCCTGCGGTCGTTTTGCGAGTCCCGCGTGCTGTGTACTCGCATGGTAGCTGAAAACGCCCCGAACCAGAGCCAACGGGCGTACAGTTCAGGATCGACCCGACCGCTGCTTGAGAAGTGCCCGCCGATGTCGTGGGACCAATAGGCTGCTCCCACATTGCCCGCAGTGGAAGTAAAGGGCACTAGGAACTCGAGCACCCGCCAGCTGGCTTCGGTGTCCCCAGAGAACTGGATGGGATAGCGGTGGTTGCCCCAGCCGCCCCATCGGCTGAAGGTCAGTCCGCGCGTTCCCGAGCCGGGTCGGCCCTTGTCCTGAAAGTGCAGGTGGTTGAGCAGGAAGAGAGGGTCCAGGCCTTCGATGTTTGAGGTCTTCTGCTGCTGCCAATCAATCCACCAAAAATCGACCCCCTGGGCTTCGAGCGGATGGTGCAGCAGCTTGAAATAGTTCTGAGCATATTGGGGGTCGGTGATGTCAAAGGGGATCGGCTCTTGGGAAGCGGCGTCCACCCCCATGGCCTGGGCGAATGCAGCGTAGGCATTCTCGTGGGATCCAACTCCGTCGTGGGGGTGGAGATTCAACGTAGTCTTGAGATGCCGCTCGTGCAGGGCGTTGAGCAAGCCTGGCGGATCAGGGATCAGCTCGTGGTTCCACGAATAGCCCGTCCATCCCTCTCGGTGCCAATCCATGTCAATGACCATGACGTCCAGCGGATAACCGTGCTGTTTGTAGCCGTCGGCAATTTCCAAGAACTGTTCGGCGCTATAAGGCCAATAGCGAGAATACCAACTGCCAAAAACGTAGCGGGGTGGTAGGGGGATGGGACCGCCGGCAGCGACCAGATCGCCCAGAGCACGTGCGTAGTCCAACCCATAACCAAAGAAGTACCAGTCAAGCTGATCACCCTGTCGGCGGAGCGTGGGCCAGGGTTCGGCACCGTCTGAAAAAACTACCGTCCCACTATCATCCAGCAGGTACCAACCATCGCGCGAAAGCACGCCCTCCCCCAAGTCCAGAGGCCCCACGCATGAATCGAGGGTGCGCACGGTGCCGCCTAGGTTGCCCTTGTTGGGCAAACCCGGTCGCCAGTGAATCGGTTGGTCCAAGTCGATCAGTTCAATGGAGAGATTGTCCGGGCCAAAGCGCCCCGATCCGAGCCTGTAGCGCAACTTGAGACGTTGGGTTTCTATGACTTGCCAGCCACCAACGATCTGTTGTTCAAAGGTCGGAACCGCTTGACGCCGCTGGACTGCCCATAGGCTCGGGCGATCTTCAAAGGTTTCATCCTCTGCGAATTCCAGGCGCAGTAATGTCGGTGTGAGCACTGTAAATCGCGCCTGGCCCGTCTGAACTATTGCGGATGGATCAGCCAACCCGCAGAAGCGCTCAGCCCCGAATGCAGTCCCGCTCCCCAACAGTACCGTCAATAGGATAATCCTCATTGCCTACTATTCCCTCTGAATAGAACACGCGGCTGCAACATCTAGGAATATGAGAAACCAATCGTGGCAAACTTCCCTTGCAATTCTCGTCCTTCCGTGCGACCCTTGGCCCATGGACGAGGCCCAATATCGTCGACAAGTTGCCAACCTAACCACGCTCTTAGAGATTTCCAAGGGCCTTGCTGCCAGTACCGAACTGCAGCCCCTCCTCGAGCAAATCGAGCAGGCGACCCTGAGCGTTCTGGATTGCGAAAGGGCTACGGTCTTCCTGTACGATGCGGCTACGGACGAATTATACAGCCAAGTCGCTACCGGGGAGGTCGGTATTCGCTTCTCCGCAAAATTGGGAATTGCCGGGGAGGCGGCTAGAACCCGCTCGATTATCAACGTGCCCGACGCCTACGCCGACGCGCGGTTCAACCAAGCCGTGGACAAGAAAACCGGTTTCCAGACGCGCAACCTAATCTCCTTTTGCCTGACAGGATATGACGGCAAAGTCGTGGGCGTGTTGCAAGCACTGAATAAGCGTGGCGGGCCTTTCGTCGCGGTTGATGAGGAGTTGGCCGTCACGCTAAGTTCCTTGGCAGGGGTAGTTGTGCAACGGCAGATGCTGCTAGACGAATACGCTGCCAAGCAGAAGATGGAGAGCGACCTTGCTCTTGCCCGCGACATCCAACAATCCCTATTGCCCGAGAGCGCACCCATCATCAAAGGCTATGACATGGCTGGCTGGAACAAGCCAGCCGATGCGACCGGCGGCGATTGCTACGACTTCATCGAGCTGGAAGACAATCAGTGGGGCTTTGTAGTCGCCGATGCAACAGGCCACGGAATTGGACCGGCCTTGTGCGTCTCAGAGTGCAGGGCGTTGTTACGAGCGCTAATCCTTTCGTCCGCCGATTTGCAGGCGGGAATGCAACGCACGAATGCCCAACTGGCGTATGACATGCCCACAGGGCGGTTCGTCACCACGTTCTACGGTGTCCTCGACCCCAAAGAGGACTGTATCCAATACATAAGTGCCGGGCACGGTCCGCTGCTGCTCTATCAGGCGGCCTCAGACGGGCGGATCGAACTTCCCGCTTCCACCTTCCCGATGGGAATCAGCCCAGAAATGGATACGGAATTGCCCGAGCCGATCCGCCTCCAGCCCCGCGACGTGTTCTTGGCGATCACGGATGGTTTCTTTGAGTGGATGAATCATCAGGATGAGCAATTCGGCTTGGATCGCGTCTTTGATCTGCTCAAGGAAAATCCCCAAGCCTCCTCGGCTGAACTCATCGAGATACTGCACGAAGCCGTCGTTCAATTCGGGCAGGGTACGCCGCAGGCGGACGATTTGACGGCCATCATTCTGCGGCGCGATTGATGGTAGGCTCTACTTGCCGCCATTCTGTCCAACAGCCGCTCTACTCCTGAACGAGATCAACTGACATCCGGATCTCTAAACGCGCTGGAGGGCTGCTGCGGTTTGGTATTCTTGGCCGGTCGTTTGTTGCCCCGCGTGATCGGCGGACGACGGGTTGGGCCTTGCTTGCTGTCATTCGGCGCCGCGCCGACCGCAGTTGGCCGAATCCGCTCTCGCTCCGACTCAACCCGGTCCCGAGGTTGAGCAACTGCCGCTCGAACGGTCGGCGGTGTGGTCTGCCGCATGGCTGTGCGCGAGGTCGGCGTAACGTTGCTAGCCGGCTCATCCTTTGGCGACCTGCTGCCGAGCCAAACCCCGGCAACCAGGGTGACAGCCAGGAGAGCGCCCGCGCCTCCAAGCAATCGGGGCGTCAAGAGCGATGCTTGTTTCTTTTGTGGACGTCGAGCCATGGTTCATCTCCTCAAGATAGCAGTCAAGCCTCTTTGGGCGCAGCAGGACCCCACCCGAAATGATCCGCGGATCCTCGCCGCCCGGTTCGCCGAGCCAATGCTAAGCTGATCAGCTACTTGGACGCCTTTGATGGGCCAGTGGTTCCCGACAAGATGTAGAAAATCATGTCGTCGTCTCTTCTGGGCCCGAGAGTAGGTATCCCCAGACGAACGCAACGACGCTGCCAAACGGGGCATACCAAGGCCAGGCTACGACCGACCGGATTGCCTCGCCGTCAAGATTGGTGTGGGTCCAGTAGCCGTAGTAGGTCAACCACAGCACAAGAGAGATCCCAACCATCAGAAGTCCGGTACGGACGGCAAGCCACCCGACTCCGGGAGAGCTGTTTCGGCGGAGCATCCCAGAGGCACACCAATACAGCAGCAACATGACGCCTCCGATCCACGAAGCCACATGTGCCCACGGCTCGTGCCACACCATGGCAAAGACGGCCAAGACAGACAACGGCGCCGAGAACAAGTAACCCCGACCATCGATCTTCAGCGGTAAGAAAGAGAGCGCAAAGCCAGCAAAAAGCCCGCCGCCCGCATAACCAGCCATGGCTAGACCTAGGTCCAAGATCGACGGGTAGTGCCGCGAAACTGACTCAGCCATAGCTGCCATGAAGCATAGAAGGATGCCCCAGAAGACCACCAGCATGCGGGACACGAACACGTTGTGCTTCGCCTCAAGAGAGTCGTCGTGCGTGTAACCGTCAACACGCTTGCGAGCGGCGATTTGTTTGTTCCGCCACGGGAGGTAGAAAGCTGACATCACGGTTTGGCTTAAGGCGGCCATGATTGAATCCAGGCTGCTTATGGCGGCGGCGAAGACGCCGGCGATGATCAAGCCCTTCAGGCCGGCGGGAATCATCTGCATGATGAAGATGGGGAAAATGCTGTCGCCCTTCTCATCGTAAAGGGCCAGCGCCTCGCCATGAAGCGGGTGGGCTTGGTAGTAAGCGAATAACCCGACACCGACCAGCATCACCGTGATGGTGATCACTTGACCCACTGCACTGGAGATCAAAGCCCAACGGGCTTGCCGGGCATCCTTGCAGCAGAACACTCGCTGAGCCAAGAGTTGATCCGTGCCGTAGACGGCTACTCCGCCCCAGGTGGCAGCGATGACCGCAGTCCAAATTGTGTAGGGGTTGGTGAGTGCAGGAGAGTAATCGAAGAACTTGAACTTGCCCGCCTCGCTGCCCACGCGGAATAACTCAGCCCAGCCACCGGTAAGATGGCTGGTGATACAGAGTAGGGCGGTGGCGGCTCCGACCAGGAACACCATCAGCAGAATCACATCGGTCCAGATCACCGTGGTGATACCGCCCATGAGCGTCCAGATGACAGCCACAACGCCGATAGCAATAATGGACAGGGCCAAAGGACTTAGCCCAACAACGTCGGACAGAGAACTCAATTCCTGGTACAGGATGACGCGCAGAACAACAGCGGTCAGATAGACACGGGCCGATTGAGCTAGCAGACCGCCAACGGCAAAAAGGGCGGTA
>JAJDDP010000166.1 GCA_029260235.1 Phycisphaerae bacterium
TGTTGTCCTGAACCATTGGGGCTACGACGCTCTTCGGCCTTTGCAGCTTGAAACCATGCAGGCGGCTTTGACCGGGCAAGATGCGCTGGTGGTGCTACCTACAGGTGGCGGGAAATCACTTTGCTACCAAGCACCAGCCTTGGTTCGGGAGAAGCCTACCCTGGTCGTTTCCCCCTTGATCGCCCTGATGAAAGATCAGGTCGATGGCTTACTTCAACGCAACATCCCTGCGGCATTTCTTAATAGCAGCCTGGACGAACAAGACCGCCGCCGGGTGTGGCAGGGCATCGCCAAGAATCAATACAAGCTCATCTTCGTCGCCCCGGAACGATTCGCCGGCGACGCATTCTTCAACCTGTTAGAAGAGGCTGGCACCGGGGCGTTCGCCATCGACGAAGCCCACTGTATCAGCCACTGGGGCCACGACTTTCGCGGCGACTACCGCCGGCTAGGCCAACTCAAGCAACGATTCCCCAGCGTCCCCATCCACGCCTTCACAGCCACAGCAACTCCGCGCGTAAGGGCAGACATCGTGGCTGAGTTAAGCCTCAACGATCCGCTCGAATTGGTCGGCGACTTCTTTCGCCCGAATCTGATCTACCGTGTTCATCGCCGAGGTAGCGGCTTTGACGACGTAATCAACGCCGTCCAGGATCGGCCCAACAAAGCCGGCATCGTTTACTGCATCCGCCGGGCTGATGTTGATGACGTGACCCTCCAGCTCCAAGCCGCCGGCGTGCAAGCGGTCAGCTACCACGCAGGCATGGGCGACGAACAACGAACAGCCGTCCAGGATGCCTTCACCTCGGGCCGGGCAGATGTCGTCGTCGCCACCGTCGCCTTCGGCATGGGCATCGACCGGTCAGACATCCGCTACGTCATTCACGCAGCCATGCCAAAATCCATCGAACACTATCAACAGGAAACCGGCCGGGCCGGTCGCGACGACAAAGAAGCCGAGTGCCTGCTGTTCTACTCTGGGGCAGATTTTGGCCTCTGGCAGCACATCATCCAGAAAAACGATACCGACTCAGCCGACGACCACATCAACCTGCTCGGACAGATGTACCGCTTCGCCACGGCTCAAACCTGCCGCCACAAGAAGCTAACCACCTACTTCGGCCAAGAATGGGACAACAATAACTGCAAGGCATGCGACTTCTGCTTGGACGGTGTCGAAGCCCTGCCCGACTCCACCGTCCTAGCCCAGAAGATCTTGTCCTGCGTGGTGCGGACCGGTCAGCGATTCGGGGCTGCCCATGTGGCCGACGTGCTCGTTGGAAAAGTGACAGACCGTGTCACCCAGCGAAGCCACGACCAACTCAGCACCTTTGGCCTGCTCTCAGATCACCCCAAGCAGATGGCCATGGGCTGGATGGATCAACTTGTCGACCAGGAAATGCTCAACCGCGAGCCGGAATTTCGAACATTAGCCCTCACCGACCAAGGCTGGCAAGTACTCCGCTCCGAAGCCGATGCCCAACTCTGCGAAGTCGTCTGCGCCAAACTCAAGAAACGCGCCCCAAGACGCAAGCCAACTTCCCTGGCAGCCTCATTCGCCGACGCCGAGGACTTTCTCAACAAAGGCTCCAAGACCACAAGAGGCCGCCGCAGGAGCTCAGCCGCGACTTCCAACGGCCAAAAACCCCACGCGGACACCGCCCCGCAACCACTCTCCCCCGACGAAAGGGCGTTGTTCGAGCGGCTGCGAATTCTCCGCAAAGACATCGCCCAAGAAATGAACGCCCCAGCCTTCATGGTGTTCTCCGACAAGACCCTTCGAGAAATCGCCCGCCACCAGCCCAAAACTGAGTCCGACATGCTAGCCGTCAAAGGCATCGGGCCAGCCAAGTACGAAGCGTTCGGTGAACAATTCATCAAACTCGTAAACGTGACCCCGCAAACCAACGAATAAACCAGCACCGTGCAGAACATGGCTTAGCCCGGTGCCATTGCTCCTGGTGCCACTGGTCGGTGAGCAGTGCAGAATACTGAGGCTACCAGCACACCGCTCACCGAGCGGTGGCACCCTCCGGAAGACTTTACTCACCACAGCAAGCGTGTCGGATCACCTATGTCGAACAGCATCAAACGTCGCCGTGCAAAACCGGTTGGCGTATGCAGCAGGTGGTGCCTAAGATAAGGGCATGAGTGAACTCACCCCGACACCATTCCCAATCTTGGTCGAGCGGCTTCATGCCGAGCCGCGAATCAATGATGCTCTGTTCGAGTTGCCAAGTTCCAAGTGGTTTCGACCCGACCCACTAGGCCCCGACCTTTCGGTGCGCTTCCACGGCACTAACGCAGCCAACCCATGTGGACCCGCGGCAGGCCCTCACACGCAGATGGCCCAAAACCTAGTGCTCTCTTACCTGGCCGGCGGGCGAATCATGGAACTCAAAACCATTCAGGTCAACGACCGGCTTACCATCCCCCGCCCTTGCATCGACATGACCAACGTGGGCTACAATGTGGAGTGGTCTCAAGAACTGCGGATCAACCAGTCGATCAGCGAATACGTCAGCGGCATGATGCTGGTCCACATGGTAAGACAGGGCCAATTCTTCGGCGACCTCGACTTGACTGGCCCACTGGGCGACGTGATCTACGACATCAGCCTGGGTTACGACCTAGCCGGCATCCAGAGCAAGCCGGTTCGACACTTTATCGAGGCAATGCTCGACTGCACCAAAGACGTCGATTCCCTCAAGGCGCAGCTGCCACCAAAATACGCCCACCTAGCCGACCTCGATTACCCCGGGCGCATTTCCAACAGCATAACGCTCTCCACCTTCCACGGCTGCCCCGCCGACGAAATTGAGAGCATCTGCCGCTTCCTGATCGACGAATACGATCTCAACGTGGTCGTCAAGATGAACCCACCCATGCTGGGAAAGGAACGGCTCAACCACTTACTCTACGACGTGCTCGGCTATACCGGAATCACGGTCAGGCCTGAGGCGTTTACGTCAGGATTAGCCTTCGACGATGGCATTGCCCTGTGCCAACGCCTGACATCGCACGCCGCAGCCAAGGGCCTCGAACTTGGAGCGAAATTTTCCAACACACTCGAAGTGCTCAACCACCGCGACTTCTTTCCCGATGATTGCAAAGAGATGTATCTGTCGGGCTTGCCGCTCTATGCCATCACCATGACTTTGGTTGAAGAATTCCGCAAGACGATCGGCGATGATTTTCCGATCTCATTCAGTGCCGGGATCGACGCCAAGAACTTCCCCGCAGCCGTTGCCTGCGGCATGGTGCCCGTAACCATGTGCAGCGACCTGCTCAAGCCCGGCGGCTATGCTCGGTTGCCAAAATACCTTGAAGCTTTGACCGAGCAAATGAAGGCGCTGAATGCCAAGAACCTGGATGATTACATCCTCAAGGTTGCCGCTGATTCTGGCTACAGCCCAACCGGCATAGCCGAAGCGAGCCTGCTCAATACACTCACCGAAGCCAAGCAAGCCCGCGAGGAAGTTCGATACAAAGAGGCTAAGAATCGAGCAGTCCCCAAACGGATCGACTCCCACCTGGTGGTCTTCGACTGCATCACCTGCGACAAATGCCTGCCCGTCTGCCCCAACGCTGCCAACTTCATTTACCACCTCGAGCCGCAGACCATTCAATTCTGCGACTACCTCATCAGCAACGACGGCTCTATCTCGGCCCGCGACGAGGTACGCCAACTCACCATCGACAAGAAGCATCAGATCGCCAATTTCGCCGACTACTGCAACGAATGCGGCAACTGCGACACCTTCTGCCCCGAATACGGCGGGCCCTTCATCGAGAAACCGAGCTTCTTCGCCAGCCGCGAATCGTTCGACCTTCAGGCTGACCAAGATGGATTTTTCATTCAGGCCCGGGTCGGCTCAGAAATCATAGAAGCCCGCTACCGGGGTCAGCGATACACGCTTAAAAACCGAGATGACGGCACGGTTCAGTTTTGCGACCACGCCGTGCAAGTTGAATTCGATTCGACGCACCGTCCAACACAGGCCACCATGGTGGAGGACTTCGACGAACCACACCTATTGGATCTCTCCGTCTACCACACGCTGCGGATGATCCTCAGAAGCATCCTCTCGCCCGAGCGCATCAACCCCGTCAATGTGTCCGTGCCAGCCAACAAATAGGAACGTTGGCCGCAGCACCCGGAACAACAGGCGCTGCGGCACAACCTCGGTGGCGACTCAGGAGGGAAGAGAGGTTTCGGTAGGATTGGTGGATGGATGTGGGGCAGGAGCGGATTTTGCGCCTGCGTCTTCGTGGGCGATGCCCAGAATAACCGCAATGCCAGCCGCCATGATGGTGAGGATCATCTCCTCGCTGACGTCCAGGCTGTACTCAGCCGCGAACGCTGCCACTACGGTAGCCAGTGCGATCCGAACCTTGCGCGAACGCAGAGGCTCGAAAATCCGCCGAATCGTGGTCAAGGGTTTCATCGTCATGTCTCCTTTCAACGTCAACCGCCGAGGCTGTGCCACAACCCCGTTGTACTTGCGGCACTATCCCATGCAGTGCCGATTGCTGTCACTTCGTGCCCTCCCATAAGTAGTACACCGGATGGGCCCCCACCAGCCCTCGGAAGGTTTGGGCCAGAACCTGGGGCGATTGCCTAGCCACACGCCGCTCGCCGCGTCCGGTCGTCGCCCGATACCAGTTGTAGACAAAACGGGCTACGATTCTTCGCACCCGCGGGCGGCGACAGACATGGACCATGAACTCTCTTGCAAACGGATCGATCCCCAGTTTGGACAGCTCCCCCAAGGCCCGGGCTTGCTCTGGTGGCGGCTTGCACTGCCCGACACGCTTCATCCCCGCCTTTTCAAAGACCGGATTGATCGCTCCCATGGCTGCCAAGCACTCGACAAATCGGGTGCCAACCAGTGGCAGCGTATGTTTGACCAACTTAGCAGCCAAACCACACCCGCGTAGATCCGGATGCAGCACCAACCGGCGTAAGATGCGCATCTCGCGGTTGAGTCGCTGCGGATTCTTCGAGTAGCGCTTCGAAGTTGCTTGGTTTCGAAGGGCCAACTCGAGTGGGCCATGCGAGTAGACCACGATGCCGACTATCGGCCCGCCGATCCCCTCTCTCATTACGAAAACCTTGTCCACAAACCCCAGCTCGTCTGTAGCTCGATAATGCATGTGGGCCAACACTGCGTAGTCGCGCTTGGAGCCTGGTTCGATGTGCATGCGCCTAGCCATCGAGACGCGCTTGCACGCCGGCTTGGCCTCGGTGACGGCGAACCCGCCGTTGCTGTCGAAACGAACGAGCGTATCGGGCTGCAGATCAGCTAGAACCCGCTCGTCGTTCATGGCTACTACGACGTTGAGCTTACGGCGGGTGACCAACTTGCGCAAATTGAAGGCAATCGCCTTGGCCATCCGAGGGTGCAAGCCGGTGCAAAACTCGTCGCAGAGCAGCGGCGCATCCGTACGCGCCCCAGCATGCAAGCCAACCGCTTTGGCTAAGCGCGCCCGGAATTTTTCGCCCTCAGATAGTTCTCGGTAATAGCGAATCCAAAGGCGGGGTTCGCCCAGGCCACACGCGCTGAGGATGGCCAATGTGTCGGGCAGTGTGCCTTTGCGAAGCACGGCATCAACGATGGATCGGCCGCGCACAAAACTGATCCTGCCTACGTTGTGGGCCAAGAGGTGCGACTCTTCGATCAGGTCGATGGCTGTGCTCTTCCCGCTGCCCGACGGACCTACGAAGGCCAGTATCCGCCCGACCCCCAGTCGAACGGGAACCGGTTCGGCTGGGCCGGTGGCGATCCCACTCCGCGGAACCCCGAAACTCAAACTCACCTCGGTCACCCGAGGGGACTCCCCAACCTCGGTCGTTGTGCGCTGACATCGTAATTTCAATGCTCCTCTCACAGTGCGCCCCACCTTCTGCATGAGTACCGGCCTTGCGCCCTGCCGGAATCCCTAACATCTACCGAACATTATGACGCACCAGGGGGTAGAAGT
>JAJDDP010000167.1 GCA_029260235.1 Phycisphaerae bacterium
GACGGCGCGCCCTGGCTTGAAGGGGCAATGCCCATGATCTTGGTAGCAGTATCGGGCTTTTTGCCATAGATCGAATGCTCAGTTGCGCTTGCAGCTGGACATTGATGGACGTAGACTCCGTACTTGCTTTGGGAGATTCAGGCAGTCGAGTCTGCCCAGACTCCATGAGCGGTGAAGTTCCAACCACCTGTTGGTTATTGCCAGCAGAAGAATTGCCGGTGCTCGTTCGGTCGATGCTGCACCTGCGACAAACCAAAAAAGGTTCAGGAGGCTTTCCTTTGCAATCCACGCGTCTCTCCGTGAATGTATCGCGCCTTTTGGTCGCGCTTGTCGGTGTTGTGTTCATCACGACGGCCTGGGCAGATGAGCCGGCAGACTTGGATCGCGCTATCCAACTCTTCGAGGACGGAAACTACCTCGCCGCCCAGGAGCTACTCCTTGGCATCGATGGCGATCAGCTGGAAAAGCTAGGCCGCGTCCAGCGGGACGAATATCTGGACCGTGTGCAAGTTGCTCTGTCCATGGTCGAAAAGGCCTCGAACGACTTGGACGACGCCATCCGTGCTGCGTCCGAGGGCGATGTCGAAGAGGCCAGAGAACTGCTTCAGGGAATCCTCCGGAACGAGTATGCATCCGCCGCAGTCAATGAGGCTGCCACGGTCGAATTGAGGAGGCTAGATTCTCCAGAGAACGGGGATGAGCAAGAGAACGATCAATCGGTGCTGAGCGATTCCATCCCCCTGCGCGAATCGACCACCATCACAACCATCGAGGTCCCCCAATCGGCCGCCCGTCGAATGGAATCCGAGCAATCACCCGCCGCTGGTGAGGCACAGGCTTCAGGTTCCCTGATTGATCAAATCCGAGCCGAGGAGGCAATCAACTGGCAGCGCATGGTAACCGAGTACCGAGAGGCTGAGCGGCAAATTAGATCTTTGATCATGGGAGATCGGTACGCCGATGCCCGGCAGGCAATGCTTCGTGCGAGACAGATAGTGGAAGCCGGCAGGCAGTACGCCGTACCGTTGACCAAGTACGAGAGCCTAAGGAGTGAGTCCAACGCGTTGTCAGCATACGTTGACGACGAGAGCCGCCGATTTGATGAATCACAGGTCTCCCGCCAACGCGACGAAGTCGCGAAGGAGCGAGAAGGGCGGCTAAAGAACATACGCCAGTCACGGCAGCGGCAGGTAGATCTCCTCATGGAGCAGGCTTACCAGCTTCGCAAGGACAATGACTACGGCGGTGCAATCGCGTCAGTGGAACAGATCATCGCCCTGGAACCCAACAATGCCCAGGCCCGTCTGCTTCTCGACGTGCTCGATGACAACTGGTCATACACACGCCAGCGGCGGGCGAAGACGACCAAGGGCCGCGAGCAACGAGATGTGCTGGGCGAAATTGAAAGCGACATGATCCCGTGGCATAGCGAAGACCCTAAATATCCGGATGACTGGCTAGAAATCATCGGCACGGATTCTCGTGGCGGCAAGCGCAAGAAATTTACCGAAAAGGATTTGGCCCTGCAGGCTACCCTGGATGGCACGATTCTGGTCGATTACGAAGAGGCGACTTTTGAAGAAGTGCTAGACGATTTGGTCGAGCGTAAAGGCATCAATGTCACCACGAATTGGAGTGACCTGGAAAACTTCGGCATTGACCGGGACACCGAGATTACCGTCCAGTTGGCTTCCGAGATAACCATGGAGTCCGCTCTGGGTCAGATTCTTGAAGCGGCTGGTGGCGTTGATGCTGAGCTCGGATACGTCATCGAAGACGGGCTTCTCAAGATTGCCAGCAAGGACCTTCTGGACCAAGACGTTGAGTCTATCGTATACGACATCAACGACCTGCTCATGGTCGTCCCCGACTTCACCAACGCACCTACCGTTGACTTGACGCAGGCGGGCGGCGGTGGCGGTGGTGGTGGCGGCGGTGGCGGTGGGGGTGGGGGGCAACCCATCTTCAGTGGTGGCGGTGGCGGTGAAGACAACGGCACTGGTCTTCGTGAGGACCGCATCGTGGCTCTACTCGACTTGATCCGAGATACGATCGAGCCGGACAGTTGGCGTGCAACTGGCGGCGCTCGTGCCAGCGTTTTTGAGATCAGTGGGCAACTTATCGTCACCCAAACGGCGTCTGCACACGCTGAGGTTCAAGCGCTTCTTTCCCAACTTCGGGAGCAGCAGGCGATTCAGATCGCAGTCGAGTCTCGGTTCATCACGGTTCAGAGTAACTTTCTTGAAGAGCTGGGCATCGACCTGGACATCATCTTGAACAACGGAAACGCGGGGTTCGATTTCATTCCGGGCCAGGGAGCTGGGAGTGGTTCGGTCATCGACCCGGTGACGGGTGGCCGATTGCTGCTGCCGCGTTCGTTCTCCCGCCTCGGTTTCTTGCCCGCAGTGGCGGGGAACGGTGGCATTGGCTCAGGCTTGCTCCCAGGTATCCCCGGCCAAGGGCAGCAGGGTGGTGGTGGACAAGGCATCTTTCAACAGCCCTTCGGCTCGGTCGGAACTGTGCCCGGGCAAAACTTCGGAAGCGGCAACAATTCGACGCCGATCCCCATCGTGTCCAATATCTTGCAGATCACTGATCCAACAGGCCTGAACTCCGACTTACCTGGTTCCTTCGCCGGAAACCAAACGCTGCAGCCAGCCCTCAATGTTTTTGGGAGTTTCCTGGACAACATCCAGGTCGACTTCCTGATCAGGGCTACCCAAGCTGACTCTCGCTCCACGATCCTCACAGCGCCGCGATTGGTACTGCACAACGGCCAGCGGTCGTGGGTGGCTGTGGTCAACCAACAGTCGTTCGTGAGCACGCTCCAACCGGTCGTCGCATCTGGAGCAGCCGCCCAGGCCCCGCAGGTGGGCACGATCAACACGGGCGCGGTCCTAGATGTTCGTGCGACGGTTTCTTCCGACCGGCGATATGTAACCATGACCCTCAGGCCGGGAGTTGGGCGCCTGCTGGACATTCAGACCTTCCTCTTTACCACCGGCCCCAACGTCGGTGCCGGAGCTTCAGGTTTTATTCAGCTGCCGAGTATCAACCGACAGTCCATCCGCACCACCGTCACTGTCCCAGATGGTGGCACGCTCCTTATTGGCGGTCAGAAGCTGGCCGGCGAAATCGAGGTCGAAGCGGGCGTACCCATTCTGTCCAAGATTCCAGTACTCAAGCGGCTCTATTCATCGCGAACCTTGGTCAAGGATGAGCAAATCCTCCTGATTCTGGTCAAGCCCAAAATCTTGATCCAGAGAGAAGCAGAGCAGCGTGCGTTCCCTGATTTCCAGGCAAGCTTGTAGGATAAGTGTCGGCGCCGCCGGTTAGCTGGGCTGTTGTGGAAGTCCCCCTCTGGCTGGCTGGAACAGGAATCACTACTCACCTTGGCGAAGGCGGACTGGTAGCTTGGTTGATCGTCGCTCTTTCGGTTGTGCTGATTTCCTTGGCGTGCATGCAGCTGGTCACGATCCGCTACAGCACGCAATGCCCCGAAGAGCTGTTCCTCAGAATTGACGAATACCTGAGTCGAGGACAGCTTCCTCGCGCGAAGGAGTTGGCCGGTCGCGATCCGTCCGCGCTGGCGCTAGTCGCAGAGGCCGTTCTCAAATCGCCTGCATTGCCTCGTACTGAGCTGCGAGAGATCGCTCATGAGGCGACCTCAGAGCAATCCATCCGCCTCAACCAGAGAATCAGCTACATCGGTTTGATCGCAACTATCGCGCCCATGCTGGGACTTCTGGGCACCGTGTCAGGCATGATCAGGGCATTCTCCACCATGTCTGCGGGGCAGCAACCAGAGGCGACCCAACTCGCGGCCGCCATCAGCGAGGCTTTGATCACGACATATCTTGGCCTCACCGTGGCTATCCCAGCTCTGGTCCTCTACCTCGTCTTGCGGAACCGAGCGACCAATATCACACTGAGGCTGGCGACAAATGCTGAGCATTTGGTGGATCGTCTCACGGGTTCGCCAGCGAATGGTCGTGATCCTAGGCCAGCACCAGCTGCGCGAGCCTCGCGTTGATCAGAGGATTCATCCATGCGGTCAACAACCATCGAGCAGTACGAACCGAGCATGGACTTGACGCCGATGATCGACGTCATTTTCATCATGGTAATTTTCTGGATGGCCGTCGCCAACTTCGCCGACCCAGCTGATCAACCCGACATTGCCACGCCGTTCGTAACCAATCCAGAGTCCGCATCGCATGAGCCGGACCTACTGGTGGTCAACCTTCTCGCGGACGGAATGGTCATTGTGCGCGACCACGATCCAAGGCCGCTAAGCCAATTGGGAGATATGCTTCAATGGGCGGGAGTCCCCGAGCACATCCTTCTGCGAGCAGATGTCCAGCTCGATTGCACGATACTCCAGCAAGCGACCGCAGTTCTTCGTAGCGCCGGCGCCAACAGAATCGCCATAGCCGCCCGCCCGAGTCAATCATGAGCATCCGCAACCAACTCAACGCCCAACTGCTCGATAACCACCTCGGCCGCATCTCGCCCGCATCCTTTGTTGACATCGTTTTTCTGCTGCTGATCTTATTCTTTTTGGCTCGTTCGATTTTTCTGAAAGCCAGATCCTCGCTACCCTCGCCCAGGATGGTCCTGCCGCTGTTACCCATCAGCAACCGACTTGGCTCCAAGTTCGTATTGGTGCCCAGTCGAAGGTCGAATATGCTGTAAATGGAGGTGCATTTGTGGCTAATGAGCGCTCGATCGAACATGACTTGCGAACCCTTTTATCGCAGCCGATCGCCGACCAAACTGTGATCGTCGATCCCAGGCCAGGCGCCACCCTTCAACAGATCATGGACGCTTTCGCCCTGTCTAGAAAATGTGGGGCCAAACACGTCGCTTTGCGTTGCCAGGATGATTGACTATGGAGAGAACCTCAAGAACACTCAGCCTCTGGCTAGCAGTCGCAGGAACCACAGCTGCCGGATGCCCGGCCGTGCTCGGGGCGCAGAAAGTAGTGCGGGCATCGCCGCGTGAAGAGACCCAACCACCAAGCAGAAAAGTGGAGTTTGCAGCCGGAGTTTTCATCGATTGGACCGCACTGCAAGTCGAGTTACCTGGGCGCATCGTGCTGAGAGAAGGGCCGTTGGAACTATTCGCGTGCAGCCGGCGTACCCGCGAGCATGAAAGCATCGTGGCCATCGATGCCAAGCCGCTGCACGTCTTCCAAGCCTTGGGTCTGATAGGCTTGGAGCCAGGAAAACCGGTCGCCTACGATATGAAGTTAGACGAAATCATAGCCCCGACAGGTCAGCCAGTCTCGGTACGAGTTTCGGTGCAGCGTGACGGGGAGAGTCAAACATTCGACGCGTGGGAATGGCTGCTCGACGCCAAGACCAACAAGCCAGCTGCTCCGCGTAACTGGCTCTTCTGTGGCTCGCGATACTTCGCACCCGAGTCCTACGGAGCCGATGCGGACGGCACGGTAGTCTGTGTCGTCGACTTTGACACCGCCCTGATTGGCTTGGAGGATCGACACAGCGCCGACAATTCTGCCCTCTGGCTGTCAGCCAACGCCGCTAGAATCCCACCTCTGGGCACGCCATGCACCCTTATTCTACAAGCCGCTAAGCAAGAAGCGATTCGTCTAGCCTGCAATCAGCAGGGCCAACTGCAATGGCAAGGCCAATGGAAGTCACCGGCAGAAACCTTCAAAGCTTTAGAGCAAACGACTGAAATGAAGGGCGGTGCGGTGCTGATCATCGACTGCCGAACCTCTCCCTCCCCCAAACATCGCCAGAGCATAGAAGCCGCCGCCCAAGCAGCGGGCATTCGCAGACTGCGATTCACCCTTCCTACGAAGGAGGCAACTTCTGCGCCGGCTGATTCACTGTCAACAGGTTCACCCGATAGTTGAGGCACGGACGGGAGTGGATCTCGTCATGGCACGATAGCATCATCGCGCTGATGATCCTCCGACCAGCTTGGCAACTTCGTCGGCTTGATTGGGTAGGGCTGCGCTTAGCTCCTCTGGGCCTCCGCTTGCTTGGATGGCTATTGTCTCTTCTATGCGAATGCCGCCGAAGTTCTCCTTCAGCAGGGCGTCGATATTTGATCGGTTGACCACATCGGCAAACGGGCCGATCAGATCGTCGCGATCCCAAATGGCTGGCACTAGGTATAGGCCCGGCTCTATGGTTACGGTCATTCCTGGTTCGAGGTCGCGGTCCAGCCTCAAGAAGTTGTCGCCGAAATGTTCGCGGCGTTCCCGACCCGGAGCGTAGCCGGCTAGGTCGCCGAAATCCTCCATGTCGTGGACGTCCAAACCGATCAGATGGCCTAGGCCGTGGGGGTAGAAGAGCGTGTGCGCTTTCCGCTCAGCCAATTCAGCGGCATCGCCTTTGAGAAGCTCAGCTGCTACCAAGCCTTTGCAGATCATCCTAGCCGACAGGTCGTGGATGTCGCGGAAGCGTGCCCCGGGAACGCAGGCGGCGACGGCCTCCTTCTGAGCGATCAGTACGGTCTCGTACAAATGGCGCTGCACAGCCGACCACTCCCCTGATGTCGGATAGGTCCGGGTCACATCGCACGCATAACAGCCGGGCTCTTCGGCTCCGCCATCTACCAGCAGGAGAGATCCTGATTCGATGCAGTTCCCGTAGCCGTGCAAGTGAAGCACCTCGCCGTGCATCGTCACAATCGGCGTAAAGGACGGCTTGCACTGGTTGCGTGCGATCACTTCCTCAAAGGCGGCTGCGGCGATCACTTCTAGTCTTCCCGGGATGCAGGCGGCCATGGCGGCTAGGTGGGCATCGACGGTGACGTCTGCCGCTCGGCGCATGGCTGCCATCTCGTGCTCATCCTTAATCAACCGCTGGGCAATGACGGCCAACAGTTCTTCGGGATGGGCAGGTTCAAGCCCCGCGGCAGATATCCAGGCGTGAGTGCGAAGGCATGGGGTGGCGATCACACCGCCTACCCGATCACCAAGCAGCTTAGGCAGTCGAGTTGGATCGCCAAGCTGGGGCATGGAAATCCCAGCGGCTGCAGCGATGTCGCCATCGCAGGGTGGCGCACCATCCCACACAACGTCATCCGGTGTCACAGCTGGCCTAAGAAGTACACTGCCCAGGTCGCCGTCGCTGTTCGGCTCGATGATCCAAGCTGCACCCTCAAGGGCAGGGCCTCCAAGATAGAGGTAGGTGCTGCCAGCCCGAAATGGATGCACGTTGGATGCATAATTCCTGGGCGCAGCCGTACCGGCGCATACCAGCAAGGGTCTGCTTAACTGCGAGGCCAGTTTAGCTCGACGGCGGAGGTAAACCTCCGGAGGTGACGTCATCTCGATGTTGCTCTTGCAAGTCATGATTGCCCACTCCTTTTGGTGCTCTTGGCAATTTGGTGTTCCGCCACATCAAGGTGACGGCCAATTTGCGATTCATTCTACTCAAACTGAGAAGGTTTTGGCTTGAACTCGCAAATTCTTGGGCAGATCAGTGCATGCCTGGCTGCCCAGGCCTATTGAGATTGATTTGAGCGATCTTTGCCGCAAAGTCGATAAGCCCTACGGCGCTTTATGGTCGATTACTCTCCGTGGTGGCCCGCGGATGCGTCGGGGGTGCGTCTTGGCGGCTCCTCTGGATCGTGGAAGGGAATCTCATACATGAACGCAGCACCGGCAGAACCAATTCGGGAGCGCTCATTGATCAGGCCGGTGTTTGCCACCGCATTCGCTTTTTTCATGTGGGCGTGCCTAGCTACGTTCGACGTTGGCGATTGGCCTAGCCCGCACCAATTTCCGCACAACCAACCAACCGAAAATGCTTGCGGCAGGGCGGGAGCATTTCTGGCTTACCAGTCCTTCTACTATTTGGGTGATGGCGTGTATCCTCTGGCGCTCTTCGGCTCCTTGGCTGCCCTGACCTGGTTGGTTCGCGGAAACGTGACGAACATTCTGCAGCGAACCGTTGGATTGGCCTTACTGGTCGCCTGCATTGCTACCGCAGTAGATATGATCGCCAAGGGCAGGCCGGCAGCGCTGCCCGAGGGGGCAGGCGGTGTGCTCGGATCCGCTCTCGGACGGGTGGTGGAGGACAACTTCAATAGCCTTGGGGCTGTGGTTGTGCTGGGTTATGCATTGATCGTAGGCCTGGTGCTCACAGTCGAAGGATGGGTGTTGCGGGCACCGGCAGCAATGGCCCACGTCGGTCGGGCATCGCGCGGTGCGCTGGCTGCGGCACGAAACGCAGCGGCAGTGGCTGCTGCCTCCATTCCTAGACCTGCGCTCGTTCCGGCATCCTCGGCAAAACCAGGCAGGAAGGCGGACTTGGGCGCAGCTGACGACGCAGCATCGAAAGGCAAAAAGCGAAAATCGACGGTCGAAGAAGGGCCCGCTGTCGCGGTTGGAGATGCTGAGGAAGAGGAAGAGGTTGACGAGGTTCTTGAGGCAACCGATGCCGAAGAGGACAGTGAAGAGATCGACTGCCAAGACGAAAACGAGGACGAAGACGAAGTTGACGACGACTGCGAATACGAAGCGGAAGATGAGGACGAAGACGATGAGGCTGATCCTGAGTCTCCTGCCATAAGTCCGATGATCATCAAGCATTTCAACAAAAAGCCAACGGTGGTCGCCGACGAAGCTTACCCGCGAGAGATCGAAGACTGGGTGTTTCCACCCCTCTCCCTGCTGGAAGATGCGGAGTACAACTTCACCGCCCAACAAGAATCTGTTGTGCGCAGCAAGGCCAAGATTCTTGAACGCACCCTGGAAGAGTTCCGTATCCAGGCCCGCGTTGTGGAGATCGATACTGGTCCGGTGATCACCATGTACGAGTTGGCTTTGGCTCCGGGCATCAAAGTTTCGCGCATCGCGTCATTGTCGAACGATATCGCCAGGGCCCTCAAAGCTCCGGCGGTCCGCGTTGTTGCTCCCATTCCCGGCAAGAACACGGTCGGCATCGAAGTGCCTAATGTGGACAAGGAGAAGGTGCGCTTCAAGGAACTCATAACCATCATGGGCAAGAAGGCCCACGAGATGTCCTTGCCCATCTTCATCGGCAAAGATGCCAGCGGGTCACCGTTAGTGGGCGACCTAGCCAAAATGCCTCATCTGCTGATCGCCGGGACCACAGGATCAGGAAAGAGCGTTTGCATCAACTCCATCATTGCCAGTTTCTTGATGACCAAGCAGCCTGACTGCTGCAAGTTGATCCTGGTGGACCCCAAGATGGTGGAGATGTCGCAGTTCAAGGAAGTGCCGCATCTGATGTGCCCCATCGTCACCGACATGAACAGGGCAGAGACTATTCTCGAGTGGGCGGTCACCAAGATGGAGGAGCGCTACGAGATACTCAGCGAAGGTGGGGTGCGCAACATCACAGCCTTTAACGCTCTTGGTAAGGATGAAGTTTACCGGCGATTCCAGGCGGAGACGGAGACGGAGCAAAAGCGAATTCAGACGCACCTGCCCTATGTGGTGATCATCATTGATGAGTTGGCTGACCTGATGATGACTAGCGCCAAGGAAGTCGAGCATCACCTTTCTCGCTTGGCTCAGAAATCCCGGGCGGTCGGCATTCACATCGTTGTAGCGACCCAACGTCCAGAAGCCAAAGTGGTCACCGGTCTTATCAAGTCAAACTTGCCATGCCGCATTGCTTTCCGTGTAGCCTCACGCATGGATTCACGCATCGTGCTGGACCAGAATGGAGCCGAGGTGCTCATGGGCCAAGGCGACATGCTCTTCTTGCCGCCGGGTAGTCACAAGCTGATGCGTGCCCAGGGCACTTACTTGGAAGATCATGAGTTGCATAACGTTATCGACTTTTTCAAAGACAGAGCTCCGCCGGACTTCCATCCAGAGCTGGTGCAGTTGCAATCGACGAAACTGGACGGGGCTTCAGAACGCGATCCGCTCTTCAATGATGGCGTGCGTCTGGTGCTCGAATCTCGCCGTGGAAGTGTTTCCTTGCTGCAGCGCAAACTGACCATCGGCTATTCGCGGGCATCCAGGCTCATCGAACAGATGGCTGACGCTGGGATCGTAGGCATCTACAAGGGTTCGCAAGCACGCGAGGTCAACATGACCGTCGCCGAGTGGGATGCACTTCAGGCCCAATTAGCCAAGGAAATGACCGAAGAATACGAGGCTGACCAGGATGACGAGGTTCCCGAGCTCACTGACGACCACGACGTCTTCCACTAGAAGAATGCGCTGATCGGTCAGGGGGCTTGGAACAGACCGCGTGGATCTTCTGCTAGGTACGTGACGGGGTCGCAGCTATTGGGCGCAAGAAAGAACCGCGGCGATATGGCCGCGGTTCGGATGGTGTGTTGGTTTCAACTCTGCTTCGCCACTTTGGCTGAGCCGCGTTACTTCATCTCAGCATCGAACTTGCTGGTGACCTGGTAGGCCATCTGTGGTGACGTAACTTCAAGCAATTTGACCCTCAAGACAAACAAAGCAGTTTCAAGCTGGGGATCGATCTCTGGCCGATCATTCGGATCCTCGGGCAGACGCTCGACTTCTTTTTCCTTTTCAGCATCTGCGGCATCGGGATCTTCTGACTCGTCTGCAGGTTTGCTGTCGCCTTGATCGTCTATCTTGTCGGCTGCAGCGGGTTCGTCGTTCTCTGCAGGAGTCTCTTTAGCGGTTGTGGATTGGTCATCATCTATCTTATTTGCGGGCTTGGCGCCACGGGGGCCTAGAACATCTGACGCGCGCCGGAGCATGGCGATCTGATACAGTTCCTTCGGTACGACAGCCACTTCGATGTCCGGATCAACCCCCCAGGTTGCGGCATCGGGCGTGCGGTGCAAGGACTTTCCGCTAGGCAGAAAATAGGCAGCCGTGGTGAGCTTCAGGTGCGCGTCGGTGCCAGCCAATTGCATCAGGTTTTGAACGCTGAATTTTCCAAAAGTGCGTTCACCAATGATTGTCGCCCGGTGGTGGTCTCGTAGCGCACCAGAGACGATTTCTGACGCGCTGGCGCTTTGACCATTGATCAAGACCACCAATGGCAGATCCTGGAAGGGCCCGTCGTGCTGGGCATCGATCTCCCACGCATTGGCAGCGCGCTCTCCTTTGGTGCTCACGATACGGTCACCCTGGGTAAGAAAGAGTTCTGACATCCGGACGGCCGAGGTTAGCAATCCGCCTGGATTGAACCGCAGATCCAGGATCAAGCCCTCGAGGTTATGATTGTCGAGGAGATCAGTGATCGTTTGGTAGAGCTGAGCGACCGTATTGCCCTGGAACGAACCAACGCGGATGTAACCAATCCCCATATCTTCATCGAGCATGAAGTCCCACTGCTGAGGATCATCCTGATTGCGGGCCAGCCCCTTTACTGATTGAAGAGTCACCTTGGCGCGTTTGAGTTCGAAGTCTAGCTCGTCTTCGACATCAGGACGTTGGATGGTGAGTGTCACTGAGGTGTTGACCGGGCCGGTGATGGCTTTGACGGCGTCTGTCAGCGACATTTTTTCTGTACTCTCACCATCCACTTTGATGATGACGTCGTCAGCCATGATGCCTGCGGCGTAGGCAGGAGAATCCTCCAAGGGGGTCACGACTGTAATTCTTCCTTCTGGTCGCGAAATGCTGATGCCCACGCCGATGAAGTCGCCCCGCGTGTGCTTGTCGAACTCCTTGTATTCGATGGGCCAAATCACGGAACTGAATTCGTCCAGCGTGTGCATGGCTGCGTTCATGAATTCGCTAATGATCAGTTCGTCTGGAAGCTGGATCGTCTGACGGTTGATGTCCATCGAACGGTTGAACTTGGCATTTGCATTTTTCTGGCCGAAAGTTGAGGCGTCGTGGACTCGTCGGATCAATCGTTCGGTGCGGTGAGTAAAGTCATTGCGGTCGAACTCGTTCTTTAGTGATGGAAACACTTCTTGGAGCGCAGGCGTGCTGACCAGGGTGATCAGTTGTTCGAGAGCAGCTTCGGTCATGGACCGAAAATCTGCATCGGTGACGTAGTACTTGTCGATCTTCCACATGGCTTCTTCAACCATGCGTCCTTCGATGCCGTGCAGGTAATCCTCCCACTTGGCATCAGGCTTGTAGGAAAGCTCTAGGCGAGCGTGGGACAAGCACTGGCGGCGCAGTTTCTTGAGGCTCTTGCTGCGGGTGAAGATCTCTGACAGCTGGTAGTAGATCCCATGGGCATCTAGCCACTCTTCTTTCTCACGGAGCTGGGCAGCCTTGGCTAAGGCGTCGCTTTGGAGTTCCAGCAGCCACTCGTTTGCTCGAAACTCATCCTGATCGGTGCAGTTATCAAAGGCCCGAACCGCTGCGGCTAAGGCATTGTCGATGTTGCCCTTCTCTCGCTGCTCTTGAACCCAGGCGATGTACTTCTGGCGGTCATCGGAAGTCAGTTTGGCCCGATCCCGCTCCATCTCTACCGCTGTCGCCAGCCATTCAGCTACACGGCCGCCATCTGGACCTAGCTTTTTCAGGTCGTCGAGGCGCTGGGCTGCCTCGTCGAATTCACCCGACTCTATGAGCTTGATACTTTGGACCCACGCTTGGTCACCAGCGGCCTGGGCCGAAGCCTTTGCCTGGCTTCCCGGGTCAGCCGCACATGGAACAGCGGTGGCCAGCAGGAGCAGGGAGAGTAGAGCAGGGGACCAGTTTGAGCGCGATTGGTGACGATTCATAGACACTCCTCAAGGCCAAGCGGCGATTTGCTACGGGCCATCAGCCTGCCGGAAATCAGCAGGCCACTATTATGTGCCCCGGCTGAACTGGCCGGGTGCGTCCCCAACGCCACCTACAAACATACCCGCCCAAGCGTATCGAAGGGACATTGGATTATAAGTTTGGTACAATAGGCCGTCCAATCCATCTCCACATGATCGAACTCCTTGGACATGTTTCGACATCGGCCCATACGCTACCAAGAGGATCGGTCATGGGGGCTGATTCCGTTAGCGCATGGAGTTTTTCCCATCCGCGAAGCCCGACAATCGCCATATTATAGACCTCAGCGAGCCGCATCTGAAGTTGTCACCCACAAAATGTGGGACTATCTTGGTCCAGTTCAGGATGCGCCGCGCTACTGAAGCCTGCGGGTGCTATGCTGGCTAGCTCTGGAGCTCCCTAGTGCCCGATCCTTCACTCATTCGCATCGTCGGGGCCCGACACCACAACCTCAAGAACATCAGTGTGGATATTCCACGAAACAAGCTCACGGTCATCTCAGGCCTATCCGGGTCCGGCAAGAGCAGTTTGGCTTTTGACACCATTTATGCCGAGGGGCAGCGCTGCTATGTCGAATCGCTCAGCATTCGCGCCCGGCAGTTCCTCGAACAACTCCCAAAACCGGATGTTGATCGCATCGAAGGCCTTATCCCGACCATCGCCATCGAGCAGGGCCATCTGACTGCCAGTCCCCGATCGACCGTGGCGACCATCAGCGAGTTGTACGATTTCTTTCGAGTCCTCTATGCTCGCGTGGGTCAACCCCACTGCTGGAAATGCAACCGGCCCATCCATCGGCAGACAGCATCTCAAATCGTCGATCTGGGAATGGCCCTTCCCGAAGGCTTTCGGCTCGTGGTGCTGGCTCCGCTGGTACATGAAAAAAGAGGCGATCATGCGCTGCTTCTGACCAGGCTCGAACGAGAAGGCTTCGTGCGGGTCCGCCTTGACGGGCACATTCAAGCGTTGGAGGATCTTCAAAGTCTCGATGCGGGCAAGGTGCACACCATCGAAGCCGTTGTGGATCGACTGGTGCTCAAGCCACAGGTGGCGTCACGGCTGACCGATAGCATAGAGTTAGCCCTGCGCTTGTCCGGCGGAAGGGTCGTGCTTAGCCATGCTGCACATGGAGACGGGCCGTCCAGAGACCAACGCTACAGTTCCTTGTTCGCCTGTGCCGACCACCCGGGAGTTTCCCTGCCGGAGTTGTCGCCCCGGTTATTCAGTTTCAATTCCCCGCATGGCTCTTGTCCCCAATGCACGGGCCTTGGCACGGCATTGGAATTCGATCCAGAATTGATCGTCCCTGATATTAACGCAAGCTTGTCTGAGGGTGCGATCACCGCATGGCGCCAGAGCGGACGGCGCATGACTGCCTTATACGAGAAGGTGGTCGACGAGTTCTGCCAACATTTTGGCGTATCCCCAGATTTGCCCTTCAAGAGTATCCCTGTTCCCCTCCGCCGCTTCTTACTAGAGGGAACCTCCAAGAAAGATCAGAAAGAGCACGGTGCCGAATTTGAAGGCGTCATCCCAAACCTTCGTCGGCGCTGGGAAAGCAGCGAATCCGATTCGGTCAAAAGGCGGCTTCACGCCTTCCTGAGTGAATTGCCTTGCACAGCTTGCCACGGGGGCCGACTCTGCCAAGGAGCGCTCTCGGTCCGCATCGATCAGACAAACTTGCCGGAATTGTGCTCCTTGAGCATCCAAGCTGCCCGCCGATTTCTTGAAGATGTGCGGTTTGACGGCGAGCAGGCCATCATCGCAGAGCCGATTCTCCGGGAGATTCGGCAGCGCCTCGGTTTTCTCTGTGACGTGGGTGTGGAGTATCTAACCTTGGATCGGAAGGGGGCTAGTCTGTCGGGGGGCGAAGGACAGCGCCTCAGGCTGGCTACCCAAATCGGAGGAGGATTAAGCGGCGTCTGCTACGTTCTCGATGAGCCCACCATCGGCTTGCACCAGCACGACGCCCACCGGCTTACACTGTCGCTCAAGAATCTGACCGACATGGGCAACACAGTCATCGTCGTCGAGCACGATGAAGAAGTGATGCGGGCGGCCGACCACCTGATCGACGTTGGCCCTGGCGCCGGTGCTCATGGTGGTCAGATCATGGCCCAGGGAAACTTGGAAGACATCTTGGCTGCCGAGGAATCCATCACCGGTCAATACCTGAGCGGGCGAGCGGCGATTCCCTGTCCCCAAGCGCGTCGTCCGATGGACGAACAGAATTGTATCCGGATTGAAGGGGCAACAGCCCACAACCTCAAAAACATCGACGTTAGTTTTCCGTTGGGGATGTTTGTTTGCGTGACGGGCGTTTCGGGTAGCGGCAAGAGCACGTTGGTCTCCCAGATTCTGCTTCGGGCGTTGCGCCGAGCTTTGACCGGTTCGGGCACCAAGCCGGAGTGCCTTGGCCGAATCGAGGGGGTATCCAGGATCGACCGGATCATCGAAGTTGATCAATCGCCGATCGGCCGATCCCCTCGAAGCAATCCAGCCACCTACGTCGGCGTATTCGATCAAGTCCGCAAACTCTACGCCCAAACGCGCGAAGCCAAGATCCGCGGCTACCAGGCTGGGCGATTCAGCTTCAACATTAAGGGCGGGCGCTGCGAACACTGCCAGGGCCAAGGCACCAAGCAAATCGAGATGCACTTTCTGCCCGATGTGTTCGTATCGTGCGAGGCCTGCTCCGGGAAACGGTACAACCGCGATACGCTGGACATCCGCTACAGAGGCCAGAGCATTGCCGACGTGTTGGACATGCGTATCGAAAGCGCCCTCGAGTTCTTCTCCAGTTTCCCGAGAATCGAACAGCCCCTGCGGTCGCTCATGGATGTCGGCCTTGGATACATGACCCTAGGCCAAGCGTCGAACACGCTCTCTGGCGGTGAAGCCCAACGCGTCAAGCTTGCAGCTGAACTGGGCAAGACAGCCGCCGGTCACACGATCTACATTCTGGATGAACCAACGACCGGGTTGCATGCTGCTGATGTCCATCAACTGCTGGATGTGTTGAATCGCCTAGTGGAGATTGGCCACTCGGTGGTCGTGATCGAACACAACTTGGACGTCATCAAGTCCGGGGATTGGGTGATCGATCTGGGGCCTGAAGGTGGGGATGGTGGCGGATACGTTGTGGCTGAAGGGACGCCTGAACAACTTGCAGAGTCTGCTGATAGCTACACGGGGCAATTTCTAGCGGCCCGGTTTGCCCGTTCAGCCGTCACCGAGACGCGATCCGTGCACTCGCCTTTGCGGACTGCTGCAAGAAAGCCTTGAACTCATCGGCAGGGTAGTAGCCCTCGATCTTACTCACCAACGTGCCCTCCGGACCAAGCACCACGAATGCGGGCACGCCCTCAACATGGAATTGTGCAGCCAAGGATGACTCATTCCACGCGTCCACTTTGACTCGCTCGAAGGACCGCAGGGTTTCAACAACTTGGCCATCGACGAGCACATGGCGCTCCATCTCGACGCAGTAGTGGCAGCTCGGTGTGGTGAAGGCCACCAGTAGCGGCTTGCCGCTAGACAAGGAGGCCACCTGCGCGTCCTTGAAGTCGCCCGGCCAATCCAGCCTGGAGTCAGACTGCCTGAAGGAGGTGAAGTACGCGGCTGCAACGGCCACCATCACCAGGAGCGGCCAGCGGAAGCCACCGCTTGAAGACACGCTGTCGGATTGCTGTGGCGAACCTTTCATCAATCTACATAATCGGCGAATACGGCCCAAGATTCCCAGATTCTAGTGGGGATGGGACTGACCAGTGAAGCCAAGGCACGATTATCTGGATCCGTTTGTGTATAACGGGTGTTGAGGCGGCGCTATTTTCGGGCCTTTGAGCCTTTCTTGGGCTGGACGATGGGCATCCCATCATCATCAAGAATTGCCGACTTGACATCACCACCAGCTGTGAGGCGCAGTTCGAGGATTTGGTTTGTCCTCCCACAAGTCATGTGGATGGTCGTTTCTGGCATATCGAAGGAGTGGGTTCCTTCGCAGGCTGGGCATTCAAATCGTACCAACATCGTTCCGCTCGCAAACTCCAGATTCCCGAGTAAATTCCATAGACAGCTTAGCAAGACGGAATCATAGCACACCTGCCCCATCGCGTCAGCTGTCCCGCTCAGAGAATCAACGCAGTCATGATCGTGGGTCGTTGCCCAAGCTTTGCCATCTCTGCAAGATATCCTCGTAGTTCTTGGGCGTATTGATATTCCTCAGCACGTCTAGCTCAGGATCAACACGCCTCAACTCAGCGAGTGACACCGCGCGCACATCGAGATCAGCTAACATCACCCGAAGACTCCGCGATTCGCCGGCAAGATGCTCCTGGCACTTGCCAGTCAGGGTTGTGCGATAGATGGCCAAGAGCGGCTGGGGAAAACCATCCACCATTGGTACCACCGCATCACGGTCATCCAATAGGCCTGAGAGTAGGCCAATCAATTCGGTCGAGATGAAGGGCGAATCACATCCACATACAAAAGCTGCATCGCAACGGTCAGCTAGGGCGGCAAGTCCATCAGCCAATCCCTGCAAAGGGCCTTGCTGGGCAGTGGAGTCCCGGATGATCTCAATCGCAGGGTCAAGCTCGGGCACCGGCTGCCCTGCAGCAGCCACAACGACCACAGGAGAACTCGATTCGAGCACAGTTCGGCTGACGCGTCCCAGCAGGGGCGTACCGGCGAAGTCCAGCCACGCCTTGGGGGTTCCCATGCGCTTGCTTAGCCCACCACAGAGAATAAGCCCGCCCAAACTCGTCGATTCATCATCGGAAGGCTGGTGCTTCTTGGACATGAGGCTGATTCCAACGGAACGATTTATCGAAGGGACGTGCCGCGCTAGGATTTATTGATCATCATCATGACCAACAGCAGGGGCAGGTAGACGATGCTGGCAAAGAACAGACGCCGAGCCGTCAGCGAGGTTTTCCGGCGGGCAAAGTCGATGGCAAATCCGAGCTGGACCAACCCGAGGATCCAGGCAGCATGAAAATAGAGGTTGCCTGACAGGCCCATTGTCACTGGCAAGAGGCTCACCGGAATCAAGGTGACCGCAAACAGTAGCACCTGCCTGCAGGTTCGCCGGCCTTGGCGATCAATCACCGGCAGCATTGGAAAACCCCCGGCTTGGTAGTCATCACGATACACGGTGGCGATGGCGAAAAAGTGCGGAATCTGCCAGCAGAACACGATAGCAAAGAGCACCCCAATCACCGGCCCCATCGGCTCACCTGAAGCAGCCCAGCCCAGAGGCAAGGGCAACGCACCCGGCACGGCTCCGACCAGCGTGTTGAGCCACGTCTTGGTCTTGAGGGGTGTGTAAAGGAGCAGGTAGCTCACCAAGGTAGCTAAGGCCAGCGCCGCAGCCGTGAGGTTGGTGACGGCTGCAAAGTAGAGGACGCCACCTATCGCAGTGGTCATACCAAATATCAAGGCAGACCTTGGAGACAATCGGCCCGCAGGAAGGGGGCGATCAGCAGTTCGCTGCATAAGGGCGTCGCGGTCGCGTTCCATGAGCTGGTTCAACGCAGCAGCTCCACCAGCCACCAAACTCGTCGCCAAGAAAACGTGGATACAGAGCATGGCTTCGGGCGGTTGAGGTGATGCCAAGTACAAGGCAGCCAGCGTGGCCGCAATTGCCAATGCGTTGAGCCGGGGCTTGGTCAGCTCCAAGTAATCGAACAGCCGGTCCCACAAGGATACCGGCGCGGGAAGACACATTGTTCGGACTTGGGGTTTCATGCGCTCGTAGATTCTCCGGCTATTTCTGTGGTGTTGGCTGGGCCGACCTTCAGGCAACGATAGGCTCCCAATGTTGTCAACACAGCCGACATCAGAGCGAGGGCACCTAAGACCTGATGCACCGTTGGTACCAACCACTCGGCCAACGTGGCCGTTCGGTCATCGTTGTACCCTGCGGTGAGGAACCACGCAAACGGTCCAACCATCAATTCAAATACCACCAGCGCCGCCAATATGTGGACCGGGATGGTCAGCAGCTTCAACGGCTTGTGCCCTGCTAAGATTCGCAGTGTCAGAGCAGCCGAGAGCCCGGTGACTACCAGGGCGCCGAAGATGTGCAGGAGCAAAAGGCTGCCCAAGTGTCGATAGCATGCACCGAGAATGACCTGCCCGAGCACCGCAACCATGACCACGATACACTGCCGCTGAACGGCAGCAGCATCGGCTGACTCAATCGCAGCCGGGGCGGTCTTCCAGCGCCGCGAACAAAACAAGGCCATGGAAGCTGTCATGCAGAAGAAGATTTGCCCTGTGATTCCATGAACGACGGCTAGGCCTGTTGAAATCTCGGTAACGCGAAGCCCCCCCAGGACGCCTTGGACAATCACGGCACCCAGGATTGCTATGCTGAACCGTTTCACCCAGCGCCGCGAATCGGTCAAGAGTGTGAAAATCATCAAGGCGATAACCAAGATGCCAACCGAGGCGCCCAGCACCCTGTGGCCATGCTCGGTACGCGTGCTGTCGATTTCCCAAATGTGCGGGGGATTCAAGCTGCCGTAGGAGAGTGGCCAATCCGGCACCGATAGGCCCGCGTTCTTGCTGGTCACGGCGCCGCCCACAAAGACCAGCGGTAAGGTACACAAAGCCACGGCCAGCGATAGATAGAACAAGCCCCGGTTGGGACGAAGTGGTGTGTCGTCGGCGATCAAAGGAGCCTCAAATCAAAGACAAGCATGGGCGACTCGGGTCAAGAGCCGCCCATGGCCAACATTTCAAAATTCAGGGCAACCGCCATCTGTGGGATGGTTGCTCACCCGCTTCTTGCTACTTCTTCTCGAACTCGAAGGTGATCTCAGTGGTCGCACCGTCAGCTACGGTCACCTTCTGGGTGATCTCGCCGAATTCTTCGTGCCAGGCAGCCACGACATACTCACCGGCGGGCAGCGAAGCTAGGGAGAACGCACCATCTTTCTTGGTGACATCGTGGAAAGGATGTTCCAAGACTACGATGTAGCTCTTCATCCAACTGTGAACATCGCACTTGACCGGGATGATCTCAGCGTAGTCGAATGTCACGTTCTTGGTCATGCCAGCCTTGGGCTGACCAAAGTTGAACCCTGGGTTCTTCTGGGGGGTTCCATGAATGTTGTGCAGCGTGCCATCGCTGTTCCGCACAGTCAGGGTTTGCCCCTTCATGCAGGTGACGATGTGCGGCTTATACATGCAACCATCTTGATCCAGTATGACCGGCGGGGGCACCTCGAAAGTCTGGCCGTCCAAACCGCTCTTGATGTAGACGGCGACGTTCCGCAGCGTGCCGTCCTTGTTGACAATCACTGTCTCACTGCCAGCCTTCTTGCCCGCCCGAGCGGAAATACAATTGGGGTCGGCACTCATCTGGATGACGGTCCGCTTGGGGGCGGCCTCTTTGCCGCCCTTGAAGTTCACTTTGCCACTAATCGCAGCTTCGCCTGCCGACGCGCCGGAGGACAAGAGACCTGCAGCCACAATTGCCGTAGCCCAACAAATTCGCTGTTTCATCGCTGAAACTCCTTGCAATAATTGGCCCCTCAAGAGGCCGTTGACTCACCCAATTATAGACGCCGTCGGTATGTTTGACCGGCGAAATCACCACGTCGTTAGGAGCAATCAGTCTCGATCCCAGACGGCGCCACACGTTCACACATTTAGAGCAAGAATCAGACTAATCGTCGTCGAATTCCTCCTCGTCGAATTCTGCATCTTCGTCGAAATCTTCGGATTGCTGTTGCATCGCCTCCATCGCCTTGGCCGCTGCAGCTAGGACGGGATCGATGGTGGTATGGTTCTTCAATCCGCTGGTGTAAAGATAGTCGAGCATCGCGGCGATTTGCTCTTCGCTGGTGATGCCATACTTGGCTTCAAGCTCAGCGCGGAGGTCGCCGTAATCGACAAAGGCGCTATGCCCCTCGGGGAACAGCCCCGGCATCTTGGTGCCCGGCTGAATGGCGGATGGGTCAAGCAGCCAGCGACGCACCCACTCCTGCCGCAGACGGCGGAAGGTCAGGTTGAGGTTTGGGGCAGATGGGCTGCTGTTGGCGCCTTCGACAGTGGCGTCGCCCATGACGTGGCATTTCAAACAACCCATCTCAAGTACCAAGCCTTCGCCTAGGTCAAACCGTTCTTTGGCTGCCAGGGGTCGGGGTGCGTCGGCGAAGGGGTAAGGCACATCGTACAATTGTCGGAGGAACTCGGAGCGATCAAGGGCCTGCGCGTAGGCGGCTGCGAGTTTGGCCGGTGTATTCTCCGGCATCAAGGCCAGTGGACCAACCAAACGGTTCTTCAGGGCATAGTCAGCCAAGTATGCCGCCGAGTTCCGAAGCGGCGCTTTCTGGAACCAATCTGCGCCAGGCTCTAACCCACTCTCATCCGCCGCAGCCTCCGATCCTCCGCCCAGTCCACCCACCGCTCTTTCTTCGGCGCTGATGTAGGCAAATACCGGGTCAATATTTTCGCCCAAATCTTGCGACTCGTAGCCGCTCAGGGCAGCGAAGTACTTGACCAGCGTCGTCGTCTGATCATTGGTCAGGTCAAAGCTGGGCATGCGAACCTTCAGCCAAGGCCTCAATGTCTCGACTTCGCTCAAGAAGCCAAAGAACCATGAATGCTGAATCTTGGCGCCTTCGCCGCGAAGAAATGGCGGGGCGTTCACTTCATCGAACGATTCGCGCCCAGCCGAAGTTACGCGGTAGTACTGGTGCAGTGTAGCTACGTTGTCCTCAATGCTGTGGCATCCAACGCAGTTGAGTTCGCGGGTCAGTTTTCGCCCGGCTGCGATTGGCCCTAGATTCGAGTTGTCGTAGTCAATGACCAGTCGCTCGTTCACCCGCGGAGGACGCCGGCCCATCAAGTAAGTCACCAGGGCGTCAGCCTCAGTCTCGGTGAAGTAGAAGTTCGGCATCTTCAACTTCTCGTACGGGCCTTTGATCTTCTTACGATCCCAGATCCGTGGATTCCGCAGCTTGTGGTAGGCGAACGAAGCATGCGTGTGAGTGATTTCTTGAGTTTCGTTTCCGTGGGCCAAACGAATCAAGTCTTCCGCCTCAGGGAGATAGATGTCCTCAAACTCCTCCTGATTCTCTGCCCGGAGCTGATCGAAGGCGGGTGCGAAGAATGCAAAGTCGAGTTGGCTGATTGGTTTCTCCGCCCAGGTGGTCAATTCAGTGCCAGGCCTAGTGGCAGACTCGAACCCGGGGATCAGATGGCAGGCATAGCAGCCATAGTGGGAAATCATCTTGCTCCCCAGATAGCTAAGCCGCTTGGTCTGCAAGTCCATCGCTTCAAAACGACTCCTGGCCTCGTCGGCCAGCGGCGACTTGCCCAATGCCTGAGCCAGCGCCTCAGTCAACGAGCCGCCCTCATCGTCCATCATGCGGTGGGTCCGATCTTCTGACCGCTGGGACGCTAGCAGGCTGAAGATCAACTCGTCCGCCATGGTCTTGCGGTCTTGGGTCAGGGTGAATTCGGACTGGTCAAACCCATCGTGTTTCAACGTGCTCAAATATGTGGCGATGTCCAACGCCTCTTGTTCGGTGAGGCGGAGGATGGGCATCTTTGTTTCTTGGTTGTAGGCGTGGGGATCTCGTAGCCAGGCGTACAGCCATTCTGTTGACACCTTGCTGCCGATGGCGGAAAGCTCCGGGGCGAACCGCGTGAACACCGGCCTGTTGTAGTCGGCGCTGGGGTCGTACTGAACGCTCTCGGGTGCAAAAATGGTTTCGCGGTCGCCAGCGAAGTGGTCCCAGGCAAACTGGACGCGCTGATTGAGGTCCATCGCCTCATAATCAGCTTTGGCTTGATCGGGCGTCTTGCCCAACTCGGCTTGCAGGTAACCAGGAATCCACTCCGGGCCAAACTCGGCCAAATTCGAATGGCAAGCGAGGCAGCCAGTTTCCTTGAACAACGTCAGCCCACGCTCGGCATCTCCGCTTAGTCCTTCGACTGTGGTTTCAGGCTGCCAATCTTTAGAGAGGGCGAACAGATAAGTTCGCATGGCTAGCACTTCGGTCTCAGATCTAAGTGCCGGTTCAGGATCTTGTTCGTTGGCCCCATCTTCCCCGTTGTTTTCTTGCAGGAAGAAGTGAGGCATCCAGGTTGTGGGCCTAAAGGCACGCGGATTGAGAATCCACTGATCCGCAAACCCAGGCGTGAGCTTACTGGCTACCCGGGTTAGGTCAGGGCCTACACGCCGCGCTAATTCTCTTCCTTGAACCAGATGGCAGTTGGCACAACCTGCGTTGAGGAACAGGTTTTCGCCAAGATTGATGGTTCTACCCTGAGGCTGCCCCTCGTAGCTGCCAATGTCAGTCACTTGGGTATGGCACTTGGAACAGCCAGCCTCGGCATACTTATTCAAGAGCATGGGCCGATCCCAGTAGTGCTCGACCAAGGCGAAGGTGGCATTGGGGACGCCCGCAGCGGTCACATAGTGCTCATGGGCCCACTCATGCTCCTGTTCGTGGCTCATGGGTGTGTGGGCGGCAAGAACAAAATCGGTTTCCTGGGGATTGCCCTCATGGCACACGGTGCAGCCCATCGATTTCATCGGGTGCGGTGAATCAGTATCGACAAACAGATCGAGGTCGGGGTGGGCCATGACAGGATGGCCTAATGCCAGCGGTTCTCGTCCCTCGTCCTCCAAGTAAGTATTCACAGCCGAGAGGAGTGAGGCGAAATATGCGTCCTGTTGATCGGCATCGAGGTCAGGCCAGTGCTCGGCGACTCCCCCCACCTCGATCTTCGGCGCGGTATCTCCGCTCAAAGAAGGTAGCGGCGGGAAAGGCAGGGCGTTCTTACCCTGAGATGCCCGAATCTCATTGATGGATGGCAGAGATTCTTCGAGTTTGGCGGCCAAGACCCCCTGCGAAAAATTGGGGTCGTCAATGGCGATGTGGCACGTCGTGCAACGATCAGTCGTGTAGCTGTCCAGATAGTTCAGACGTTGGCGGATATCTGGCAACACGAGCTGCCGCACTTCATATCGAGAGGGCGTACCCTTTGGTGCGGCAAAATCAAGAAACGGTGTGTTGATGGCCGTCTTTACCAACAGTCCGCCATACTGGTCATCCTTAAGGGCGGCGTCGTCGGCGATCTTGGCCAACGCGTTGTACAGCGCCTCGGCCTCGGTGACGGCTCCATTGATCGTGGCAATAGCATCGGTCAGTTCCTTCTGGCGGTCTTCGTTTTGTTCTTTGGCAAGCCGCAGCCCATCCAGTTCTTCTTGCTCGTGGGTGAGCTGCTCTTCCATTGCCTTTGTTTTCTTGTGAGCGGCTCCGTATTCGCCGAGATAGTGCTCGTAGTCCGAGGCAGTAACTTTGATCACCGCATCGGCCGCTCCGAATTCCATCTTGATTTCATCGAATTTGGCACGGAGACCTGCAAGCTCAGCCTGAATTGCCGCTAGTGTAGGCCTTGCGCTGGCGGCTTCTTTGAGAGGGCCGAGTTCTTCGGTCGCTGACGCTAGAGCTGCCTCGGATCGAGCGAGTTGGTCGCGGGCGGCTCCAAATGCAGCCGCAGCTTTCTCTGCCCGTGGGTTGTTGGAATCGACGCGCCTGAGGACTTCTTCTAGGTTTGCTTCGGCTTCTTTGGCCGAGGCTCTGTCGTTTTCAACCTGGGTGGAGCGTTCGCCTAACTCAGCTTCTGCAACAGCCACACGATCCGCAAATTCCTGGTGAATGGCGTCTTTGGCAGCAACGGCGGCCTGGGCATCTGCGACCGCCTTAGCAGCCGCCTCGAATTCTTGACGGGCAGATTCCTGCTGCGTGCGAATGTAATCCAGGTGCGCCAGGTCAGACTGGGCAGCCATGTAGGAGTCCTGGTACTTGTGCCAGGGCCTGGCATAGTCGATGTAAGCCATCCACAAGATTGACCACAACATCAATATGCTGCTGATCGCGAACCAAACGTTCAGCTTGTTCATGTTGCGGAGTTTTTCGGTAGGTATCGCCATGGAAGAGGCCTTTTAACGTAGCAGCCGTGCAGGCAGTTATCTAAACGTTGAAGAATATCTCAGTAATGCCCACGATGTAGTGGAGGTTCAGCGCCCAGCGAAGCACCATCTTGATGGGCACGAACAGCATCCACAACAGGAGGTGGGTCATCAGGACGAACCGGATTAGCCCAATTTGGGTATACATTTTCTTGAAGAACAGGCGCCACAGAATGACTGGCCCTAGCACGAAGTAGGCAGCCAAACAAAGCAATCCAGGTGCTTCCCGAACGGCGTAGTGGGGGATAGGCCCTATGCCCTCGGTGGGAATGCCCCGCCCCAGAAGTTGAACCCAAAATATCTCTCGCAGTTCGACGTTGACCAAGGCCACCGGACGATGCGCATCCCAGAACTCATAAGGCCCAAAAAAGTTCCAGTTAGGCCCGCGGAGAAACGTTCCAA